>CAZGIY010000112.1:0-5228 GCA_964526445.1 uncultured Candidatus Poseidoniales archaeon | reverse complement strand
TCAGGTCATGATGATAGGAGCTGGAAGAAGATGTTGAACAGAACCACTCTGCCCAGCCTACCGTTCCTGCTGTGGAAATTTTGGTGACATAAAATCCACGATTTCCATAATTTGTACAAGACGAATCATACACAGATCCCCAAGTCATACCACTAGAACTTCGGATGTATTGACCTCCAACGATAGCATTTCCAATTCCATCAACAGCGATGTGGGTAGAACGGTCATCCGCCGAATAGATTGGCATCCTAGCCCACTCAACGGCTGCTGAAGTTGCTCGAATGACGAGACTTTCAGCACCACTTCCACCACCGTGACTCAAGGTTGTGGTATCTAGTTGGAGCGTAGAACTACTGAATTCACCCACAGCAAAGAATTTGCCTGAATTAGACCAAGCGATATCATGTAGGTATTCATCTCCAGTATCGCCATAGGAATTGGCCCAAGCCAACCAGCCATAATTATCAATCTCTGCAAGGAGGATATCCGCTCCTCCAGAACTGGTGAAATTATTCGTTCCAAGGGTCATGTATGAGCCATCGAACCAACCTGAAATCAACAAGTCGCCACTGGAATTGTGGTCAACTCCGGTAAAATTCTCGTTTCCTGGGCCTTGTGTTGCAGTCAACCATTGCCAACCATTGGCAGAGTCCTTGTACCTCGCGGCAAATCCATCAAAACCTCCAGAGTTCACAGTATTGTACCATCCTGCAGAGAGATAGGAAGAGTTACTGCTCCCAACAATACTGACTGCGCCATTGGAGTCTACTGCGATATCTTCAACGAAATCATCTCCATCGCCACCGAATGATGTTCCCCACAACCAATCTCCATCGGAATTCAACTTGCCAAGATAGATGTCATATCCGCCTTGATTTAGTACAGTATCTGAACCCATGGCCAAGGAGCCTCCAGCAAATATTCCTGCTACGTAAGAGGCCCCGCTGGAATCCTTGGTAAGCGCCCGAGGATGTACATAACCTGCATTCTGATCCTTGGTGGCCCATTCCCAACCCAACTGGCTGATTGAACGTCCAGCAGCAGTTTGTTCGGCTGAAATTTCTTGCAATTCTTCTTGCTCTTCAACCTCTAGAGGTTGAATCACTGATGCCCAAGGAAGCAGTAGCATGAGTAGCGACAACATCAGGGGTATGGTCAGCGCGTGGCGGGACATGGCCTGTGCACGCACTAACAATTACTTCAAACCACTTCTAAAAAATTGAAAATCAATCCGATTCTTCTTCTGATTCAATCTCTATTTCACAGACCTTGAACACTGGCTCTCCATGGGATATTGAACCCATGTACTCATCTACCTGATGACCGAATTTAACACGTACTTGGAAAAATGTAGGATCATTTGTTCTCCAACGGCGATGTTTGGCGTAATGATGCACCAGAATAACGTATTTGCCAGCAGGAGGTTGTTTCCACCAAACTAAGTTCTCAATCGCTTCCTTGCTCGTTGGTCGGGCATTCATGTCTACATCGAGAGTTCCACCACAGTCTGTTCTTCTCTTGTTGAATGATACTCTCTCATCTCCGGGAGTAATCACATGGAGATCCAAATCATTGTGATTATCCCAAATCAATGATACCTGAATGAATCCTGTTTCTCCACCTTCGCGCTCGAGACGCTTCTGGAAATCCTCTTCTCTTGAATTTGATTTCATCTTGACCAAAACTCCCTGAATAGGAGCTAGGCCGGAATCCTTGGCATGGGAATCGAAGGTGGGTTCGAATTCACTGACCCAGGCATCTCTTTCCTGTAACAACTGTAAGCGTGCCTCTTCGGCCTCTCGCTTGAATTCCTTCTTTTTCTTAGGCTCGTCCTTCAAAATATGATCGAACTGTCCAGGCAGCCCCATCGCCATCTCTGCATATTGCTTCAGTCGCTCCTTCTGGATACGTTCATGCTCTTGACGCTCCTCCTTGCTCCATTCCTTACGTACATTGGTTCTCAATTCCTCTAATTTGTCCATATGCGAATCATCGACAACCTGTACTGGCTCGAAATCCGTCTCTTCATACATCTGAACCACAGCATCTACCGCCCTTGAGGAATAGGTTTCTGATTGCGAAGAGACCTTCTCGATACGTGTGTTGGGTTTCGAGGAGATCAAGGACCAAAGGCCATAACCGAATCCAAGGATAAAGAGGCCCCCAAATATAGCCTCGGCCGCATCCATGCAGTTTCGTAGAGGAGCAAGGTATTGAGATGATTGGAGGAAGATGAGCGAAGATTCCTCAAATGGATGACCACCCTCGGTGGCCATGCGAGCCGAGGGGTTGGTGGTCGATGGCCTGTCATTCCGCCATCGAATCTCAGCACCGAGTCTGAAGAATCCGTGGGCGACTAGGCAGGGTGCAGGCATACACGGTGTCTCTTTCTCAGCTCCTTCAGGTTCAATCGTTGGCCTTGTAGGCCCCAATGGGGCTGGTAAAACTACCCTTTTGCACCTGTTGAGTGGACTACGAACTCCAGAATCCGGCAGCGTGGCCTTGAATGGCAAAGAATGGAAGGACATGAAGAGCAGTCCTGAGGCCCGAACTGGAATCGGATTCATGCCTGATGGGGTACGCTGGCAAGGAAACAGAACTCCAACCAAAGTGCTACGTAGAATGTCGATAATCAGGTCGGTGGATTCCTCTAAACTACTGGAACTTGTTGGACTCAAAAACAAGGCAGATGAAACTCTAGACAGGCTCAGCGCTGGAATGAGACAACGTCTTTCTCTAGCGTGTGCATTACTTGGTTCCCCCACTGTGCTGTTACTGGATGAACCATTCACGGGCTTGGACCCAGTAGCACAGAAAGCCTTGCAAGAATTACTTCGACAATTAGCAGACAGAGGGACGACGATTATCATCTCCTCACACCTGCTACTCGAATTGGAAGCACTGGTTGAGCGAGTGGTTCTATTGCACCAAGGTCAAGTCATCATCGAAGGTAAGTTAGACTCTGTTAGAAAGAGACTAGGCCTCGACAGGAGGTTACTGGTCGAAGGAAGGAAAGGCGATGCAAGAGAGGTACTCGCATCGCATGGAGAGATTTTGGAATATCATGAAGGTTGGACTGCGACCCTTCACAGGGAAGATGGTTGGTCTTTGCAAAGCCGAGAAGAATTAGTTACAGAGTTATGCAACAAGGGATTTCCTCCTTATCACGTAGAGGCTGAACTTGCAGATCTTGCTGAGATTCTAAGCGCGGCAACTGGAAGTGAGGGCATTAGCATGGACCTTGCAGACTCGGCGATGGTGCCATTGGCACGAAAGGAGGTAGAGGAAGAATGAAACTCCGTAGAATCTTGTCTTTGGCCAAAGACGAAGTTGAACAACGTGCTTTGTCACTTCGAATGCTGATTATGGCGCCTCTTCTGACCTTGTTCATTCTTGGCGCTTGTTGGGGGATTTCTGATCCAGATGCATCATTGCCATCCTCTCAGCAACCCTCGGCGTGGTATTGTTCGGATTTGACGGAATCAGTCGCTCACGCATGTCAGGAAACCTAGCCATAGAATTAGCTCAGCCTATTGCACGTCGCGAATTAGCTTGGTCTATGCTGCTCGGCACATGGGCTGTAGTTGCGATTCCAACCCTTCTACTAAGCATAGTTGGAATAATTCTCATTCGAATACAAATGGGGGAATGGGCATCATTTGCAGATATTTCACTATTTCTTTTCAGTACTGCCATGCTATTGTTCTGGTATGCAGTCATTCAGATGTACGCTTCGAGTTTGGCCAAGGATATGGGTTCGTCTATCGCTCTCGGAGTTGCCGCATGGCTACTCTTCACCATGGTCTGGTTACTGGTAACCGTCATGGTCGCCAGCATCCTAGGTGTTGAATCCAGTAACACGACTGACCCATTGTACGAAACTTTCTCAGCCAAAGTCGACCTGTTTTCACCCAATGGCGTCTATCACCTGTTATTGGAAACTAGGCTTGCTGAAGACTTGAGTCGCCCTATCTCACCACTACTTGTGGTACTTGCAACAGCCCTTTGGACACTTCTTCCTCTAGTTGCATATCTGAAAAGGTTCGAGAAACTACAACCCTGAACAGAACACTTCACTCTTCTTCGTCCACAGGTAAAGCCAATTCGAAATCTGGCAGAGTCGGTTTCCACCCCTTTGGCAGATCATCACCTTTGTCGATGATGGCCATCAATCTCTCCTGAAAGGCCTTGGGCCTACGACCTAGAATGGACATGTACAGTCTACCGACTCGTAATTCTGGTGGGATGACCTTACAACCTGAAGTTGTCTCGGTATCCATCGCCCTAATCATATTGAATGCAGGGCGATTGACCTTGTGAAACAACGACTTAGTGAATCGAATTCCCAAAATTACAGTCATCAAGATGATACATGAAGAAAAGCAAAATCCAATCCAGCCTGTCTGATTCAGCCCCCTTGACAACCATACTTCAAGTATCAAAAATGGCACTACCATCAAGAGGAAAAGATAGGTTTCCGAAACGGGGCCCTTGTTTGCGCGCAAGCGAATGGCTTCCCAACCTGGGTGCCTCTTCTCCCAAGGGCGAAAAAACGTCAATCTACCTTGCCGAGTAGCGGTTTGAACCAATTGATGTAACCTTGCCAACCGGGACATCTGCGATGGTACCAAATCTAGATTATTATCGAAAATCAGTTGTAAAAGTTCCATCGCTTCTTCATAATACCCCAAATCGACCAATAGAGCCGTCTGTTCAATTACTGCTTCTGTATCATAAGGATCTACGGTTCGGCGTTGATTCCACCATTCAAGTGCATCCTCATACAAGCCGATTTCTTCCATCAATCTTGCACCTTGCCTCCATGCATGCTCGTGCTCCGGATTTGCCTCGACCACTTTCTTGCAGGCTCGTAGACTCCTAGCGACTTGTTTGAGTGTAGGAGCACTCTTCTCTGGAAGTTCAAGTCTAGACAATAGCCACCATGCTTCTGCATGTTGTTGATTGATTTCACAGGCTTTCTGTGCACTACTAATGGCGCCTTCGCGGTCATCTCCTTCTAGAGCCTCAACAGCATCCAGATAGTGTTCCTCTGCTCTATCCTCACTTCCGGCCATGAGAAAACCTCTCAGTCATCATTGAATGGGTTCCTTGGATTACGTTGACTGTGATAATGCCTGGCATCTTTACCTCGTTTCCTAGGTTTGAAAACTCTACCACTTCGACTCTGAGGACGGCCTTTAGCGCCTTTGTTTACGCCACCAGAGCCT
>CAZGIY010000111.1:2043-5232 GCA_964526445.1 uncultured Candidatus Poseidoniales archaeon | reverse complement strand
AGGGCGGAATCAACATCATCGTGTCCAGAAATCATTCTGGCTTTGTTTGCCTCTCCTCCACCACGCTCAGCGATTGGTTTCCAGAGAACTTCTTGCCCCCCAATTCTGCTGGTCAACCAACGGGCAAGTACGAAACACCAGTCGGATAAACGATTGATGTAAGCGATAGGGAATGGCCGCAGCCCATCTTCTTCATCGAGCTCGACCAATCTCCTCTCCAACCTTCGAGCCACTGTGCGGGTCAATTGCAACCACGCAACAGGTCCTTCACCAGTAGGAAGAATAAACGAATTCAGGGGCTCTAATTTCTCAAGCCATGCATCCATTTCATCTATCAGATTCTGTGAAGCATCATCTCCAAGGAGTACGATTCCTTCGGGAATGTTGTCATTTGGGCAGGCCAATTCAGCACCGAGATCAAACAACTCCTGTTGAACTCTAGCGATTGCCACTTCGCCAAGTTTTGCTGCCTTCTGTACACTCGTCTTGATTCTTCCATCGGAGTGCATGTCGTCCAAGCGTCCTAATTCCATTCTGACAACGCCTAGGAAGGAATTCAATTCGTCTATGGTACCGACAACTTCGATTCTGAGGCTGGATTTCTTGACCCTTGACCCGTCAACCAAGGAAGTCTCTCCTCCGTCCCCTCCTCCGGTATGGACACGATTGATGCGCACCATCAGGTCTTGCAAAAGGTAGTCAAACATCAGTCTTCTCTTTCACGATGTAGTAGGACTACTGTCTTCGACTATTTTACCAGTCAACAATTTGTTGACCAATACCAATCCGATTAAGGCCCAAACCATCAATTCAATAACGATGACCAATAGATAGAACGGCCCTAGAAATTCTATCATCATCATCGAATCATAGGGCCGTCCGTTGAATCCCATGTACAAGGCTTGAGAGAGTATACTTGCTCCAAACCATATTATCGCTGTGAACATAATGATTCGATTTACTAAAGGCGACGAAATCGCCATTGAGACTCTATTTAGAATACTTTCAAGGGTCATATTACTCATGTGTAAATCGTCCTCCAAGGTATTTTAATTTGAGGCGTATTTGCTCATAAATACCTGTTTTTGGCTAATTTAGTTCATGTGTCGTTGTGCCGCGGCTAGAATATCTTGAGATTCTTTGTGGGTTAAGACTTCCATGGCTTGATCCCAATCAAGCCAGAGATGATTGCGATGTTCGTGAGAGATGGTGACTTCCATTTGCTCTGTAATTCCGATGTACCAATACACTTGCTTGTGGATTTTTTTGCCTTTATGCCTGAAACTGTATTCTGTTCGCATTTCAAAATCCTCGATGATATCGACATCATCTATTCCAGTTTCTTCTTCAAGTTCTCTTTTCGCAGCCGCCTGACGCGATTCATCCTCCTCCTCAAGATGGCCCTTTGGAAAATCCCAGTGCCCCTGAGGATATTCCAGTAACAAGATACTGCCGAGGTTGATCAATACTACTCCACAAGAGGTCTCCACATTCTTTCCTCATCGCCGTTGGTCATGACATTTTCCATAGAGAATAAGATACGAAGCGAATACTTGGTTGGCGATTGATTCATCAGCCAAGGTTTTCCCCCACAGTTCAGGAGGGAGGCGAATGGACTTGGATGGACTTGTAATTGAGCGAATAATCGCTGATGGCGACATGGATGGTTTATTTGCAGCAGTCGTTTTGAAAACCAACTTTCCTAATGCAGAGGTAAGGTTCAGTCACCCTGCTGAAATTCGCGGGGGGGTAGTGGATCATTTGATTGATAGAAAGACAGCAATTTGCGATTTGCCGTTTCACTTTGAGTGTGGATTATATCTGGATCATCATGCAACGAATAGGCCATCAAATCAGGTTCAGGAAGAATTCACTGCTGCAGGGGGATATTGCATCTGGGAGGATAAACCATCAGCAGCAAGAGTTGCTTGGGATTACTTCTCAGGCAGGGAGAATCTTCCGTCTTTGAGCAATGCTATGGAATTCGTTGACCGTTTGGATTCTGGTGGCCTGCAACTTCAGGAGTTGAAGCAAGGCCACCCCTTGCTATGGTTTTCTCGTAGTATCGACGCAAAGGACGATGATTACGTGCAATCATTGGTGAGTCGATTGAGTTCAGGCATGTCACTTGAACAGTTGTTGGAAGAAGAAGATGTAAGGGATAGATGCAAACAACAGGAAGCAGCCTCAGTGCGTTTGAACAGGATAATTGCTGAGAATGTCGAAGTCGTTGATAGGTTAGCGATTTTACGAATGGACGATACTGGAGAGAGAACCAATGGCTATGCTCTTACGGCATATGTAGGAGAGGATTGCGATGCTTGTTGTATTATTCATGGCTGGGTTGATGGTGATATCAGCACACCTGATAGGACTGCCCTTTCTGCATCATTCTATTGCAATAGTTTTCTCCATCCAGAAGGTGGAATATTCGATTTGACTAGAATGGCCACACTCTTTGATGAAACTGGAGGTGGGCATTACAATGCTTGTGGTTGTAGAGTTCAGCCCCTATCTGAGGATGGCAAGATCGCTAATCGCCCAGTCGAATCATCAGATATCGAGAAAAATTTAGCTGGTTGGCTTGAATGCTGGAGAAAGAGATGAACAGCCGTTCAAATAGTGGAGTTTGCCGCACCGATTTATGAGCGAGTCGTATACCGACCCTGAGGCTTTGCGGGGTCGCTTGTTCTATCGTCTAGGTGAGTTTACCTATGACCACAGACGTAAAGTTACAGTAATTGGTGTTCTAGCTTGTATCGCTTTAGCCTCCTTGATGACCATGGGTTCTGATTGGTCGGAAGCATACGGTGAAGGGAATCTCGAAAGTTTGAGAGCTGGCCAAATATACCGAGACAATTTCTTCTCTGAAGAAGGAGATAGTAACGTATTCGTATTTCTTGTACATCATGAATCGTTGAACGATAGTTCTGAGGAGTGGAGAAGTGCAGTCAGAGATGCCTTGAGTGAACTTGAAACTAGAGATGATATCAAAGTCAATTATTCTTGGAGTGTTTCTGATGAGGAGAGATATACTAGAATTAATGAGCAGGATGATGGGTTCTGGGCCATAAATAGAATCTACATCGATGGTGATCGCAAGGAGTCAAAGAATCGATATGTCGAGGTTCACGATTCGATACAGATAGATTCAGAATTCAATTCCTGGCGCACAGGAGATTTAGCCAT
>CAZGIY010000111.1:0-2033 GCA_964526445.1 uncultured Candidatus Poseidoniales archaeon | reverse complement strand
GATTTGATTCAGGCTGAGATGTTCTCAGGACCGTTGTCATTAATCATTCTTGGAATCGTCTTTGGTTCTGTTGTTGCCGCATTCCTACCTATTGGAGTTGGAGTACTTACCGTTCTGGCTGCGATGGGAATCACCATTTGGCTATCAAATGTAACTGATGTCACACAATATTCTACCAACATCATCTCGTTGATTGGAATTGGTGTATCGATAGATTATTCGCTATTCTTGGTCAATCGATTCAGGGAGGAGTTGGATAGAGGTCGGGATATTCGCACTGCTACTGCAATGAGCGTAGCTACTGCTGGTAAAGCCGTATTTTACTCCGGAATTACGGTTGCCATCGGGCTGATGGGGATGTTATTCTTTGAAAACACAGGTCTCCCAAGTCTAGGCATTGGTGGCACTCTTGCAGTCAGTATAGCGATGGTATACTCGGTTATTGTTTTACCAGCAGTTATGGCCATGCTTGGCCCTAAGGTGAATTCTTGGAAGGTTCCATTCTCTATGTCGAGTAAGGATACTGACGATGGAATGTGGGCTAAAATCGCAAGGACGGTGATGAAACATCCATGGGCGGTACTGATTCCAACATTCATTCTGCTGCTTGGCGCGGGACTACCATTCTTACAAGCGGAGTTATCTTTGTCTTCAGTAGAAGCACTACCGCCTGATGATGAATCAAGAGAGGGTTCTGATCACCTCAATAATCTGTGGCCGGAGAGTGCTCAGAATTCTGCATTCATGGTTGTGGATATGGATGGAGGCAATCCATTATCGGAGAATAACCTCAGGCAGCAATATCGTTGGATTAGTTCTATGCTCAATGATTCTCATGTTGTTGGAGCATTTGGCGCTGCCATGCCATCAGTTGAGATGAGCGAAGATGAGGTGGTTCTATTCTGGACTACTCCTGCTGAATACCTCAGTCCTGAGCAGAATGCATCAAGAGAATATCTTCGGCAAAAGTTCGTAGCATCTGACTTAACATTCATTGTGGTCACTATGGATGGACCGCAAACAAGTGTTGAGTCTCAAGAATTTGTGGAGGCGATTAGAGAGAATATTGGAGAATTTGCAGCAGTACTTGAGATGGGTGATGCAGCGGAGATGCTGGTGGGAGGATTTGCTGCTTACAGCGCTGATACATTGGATGCGATTGAGGAAAATCTCCCAATCGCATTGGCATTTATCTTCATTGCAACTATTGTCCTAATCTACATTCAGGTTGGGAGTGTAATTATTCCATTCAAGGCAGTGGTTATGAACATCCTTTCGATTTCGGCATCCTTCGGGATGTTGGTAGTGGTTTTCCAATGGGGTTGGGGTTCAGATCTTCTAGGATTCAGCCCTCAACCGATAGATACTTTGAATCCAGTGATCATGTTCTGTATTGTCTTCGGTTTATCAATGGATTATGAGGTGCTGATGCTATCGCGCATTCATGAGGAATGGGAGCGTACAGGAGATAACACAACTGCCGTCGCAAATGGTTTGCAAAGGACAGGGAGATTGATTACCGGAGCAGCAGCAATCATGGTGGTCGTAATCACTTCCTTTGGCTTTTATTCGGTTTTAATACGCAAACAAATAGGATTTGGCCTCGCTCATGCAATCGTCATTGATGCAACCATTGTCAGAGCACTGCTGGTTCCAGCTACTATGCGTTTGATGGGTAAATGGAATTGGTGGACCCCAGAATGGTTACCCGGTGGAAGACATAGCAACGATGTCATCTCAGAAAGCGAGTAATGTACTACAGCACTTCAAAGATGTAGAGAAAGCCGATGAAACCGTGCAATAGAGCTAGAATGATCACGATATCGGCCGCTCTCCCATGTGTGATTTTTAATTTACTCCACTTTTCTCCCTGTTTTCTTGCAGTCGAGATCTTTTTGCCCATGTTTGTCATTACGAGCAACAATCCTAATCCGAGAATTCCGAAGATACCGTGTACGCTTGGTATGAGATAGGCATTCCAGCCAACTCCATCAATGACGCCCCTGATGATTTGAGCAGTGAAGGCTATGGTA
>CAZGIY010000110.1:0-5297 GCA_964526445.1 uncultured Candidatus Poseidoniales archaeon | reverse complement strand
TATCAGTCATGCGGGGGTGCAGACCGACTCGGAAAGTGAATCGTTCAGGGTGATGATACTGGGAATCGATGACAACTCTACTATGGACCTGATCACCGAGACCGGCACACCTGGCGATGGCCTCGCGTGGGCGAATTTCTCCTTCGCTGAACAGGATGTGGATGAATGGTATACTGTCGTGTGGAACCTGAGCGATTCTTCAGGACAGGAGCTGGACTCGGATGATTTCGGTTGGATGGCGATATCGAATAGTTACAGCAAGGATGTACCCTTCACGAATCTCGATGAGGGAACATACTGCGTTGATGCTACACTCTATGTTGGAACTGACTATGTTCAGGACACCAACCAATCGTGTTTCACGATAGAACTCCCTGATGCTGATGGAGATGGAGTGTCGGATCTGGATGATTGGTGCGCCAACACACCTGTTGGAGAGTCAGTTGATGTGAATGGCTGTGCAGAGTCACAGAAGGACGATGACTCTGACGGAGTGATGAATGATGTTGACCAATGCCCAGATACCGTTCAGGGCTCAACCGTTGATGTAGATGGTTGTTCAAGCGATCAACTCGATGATGATGGCGATGGCGTCTCCAATCTCGAGGACCTGTGTCCCGGCACACCTACGGGAGAAACGGTGGATGCAGATGGTTGCTCAGGTTCACAATTGGATGATGATAGCGATGGTGTGAGCAACGATGCTGACCTGTGTCCGGGAACTGTAGCCGGGACGACTGTCGATTCTGATGGATGTTCGCAGCAGCAATTGCTTGATTCAGACAATGATGGTGTGAACAATCAAGACGACTTGTGTTCAAATACGCCTGGTAATGAGGTTGCAGATTCTAATGGATGTTCTCCATCTCAACTGGATAGTGATGGAGATGGCATCTCAGATGCAGATGACCAGTGCCCAGATACTCCTGCGGGAGTAACGGTAGACTCGGACGGTTGTCCTTCCTCGGTGTTGGATAGTGATGGTGATGGAATAACGGATATCGATGATCAATGTCCCAATACTTCTCAAGGTGCAACCGTGGATAATGATGGGTGCGCACAATCCCAGTTGGATGATGATGAGGACGGAGTATCGAATGATGCCGATTTGTGTGCAGGTACTGCCACAGGCGATGCGGTTGATGCCGATGGTTGCTCGGCCCAACAACTCGACCCTGATGGTGACGGAGTGCTGGATTCGCTCGACCTGTGCACCGGCACCCCTGCTGGTGAGAGTGTAGATGCAGATGGGTGTGCGGCTTCTCAACTGGATAGTGATGTAGATGGAATAACCAATGATATTGACCTATGTCCTGCTACAGTAACAGGTGAGACTGTGGATACAGATGGTTGTTCAGACAATCAGAGGGATTCTGATGGCGATGGTGTAGTCGATGCAATAGATGTTTGTCCAAGCGATGCAGGGACTCAGGCGGATGGTTGTCCTGTGAATCAGCCCCCAACCTGTGATATCTACTATTCACTTGAATCGAATGGAATGTTAGCAATGGGTGATGCAGCGATATCCTCAGTCGGTGGTGCTGCTGGAATCATTCCAGTTCCGGTTGGCAAATACTACATCGTGGCGGTCTGTGAAGATCCTGATGGTGATATGGTGAATGCGACCATTACTACACCATTGGGAGTACATAGTGAGAGCGCAACCTCGGTCAAGGTCGGGGCTTTGATACATGTCACCGAGGATATGAAGGATACGATTCCGGTATCTTTGGTATGGGATGATGGTAAGGATTCCTATCATGCCACATTCATCATCGAATTAGGTGCTGACCCTGCTGCGGTTGCAGCATCAAGTTCTGGTTCATTCGTTCCCGGTTTCAGCCTATTGAGTGCCATTGGTGTGCTATGTTTTGTTGCTATTGCTAGAAGAATAAGCAAACTAGAATGATGAATTCTCACTTGCCGAGATTGCCACGAGCCTTGAGTGAGGGACGTAGTTTCTCTGCACCCTTACCCTTGTTGTGCAATCCACGACCACGCTTTCCTGCGCTGGTCTTACCACGGTATGCACGGCCCCTGTGTGAACCGCGACCCTTCTTGTGGTTTGAAGGAGCAATCCAACCCAAGTCCTTGTCTGCAATGATTGCAGGGTGGTGTGGATCTAGCATGATAATCTCGTAGTACTTGTGCTTACCATCTTCACCAACCCAGTAGGAGTTGAGTACCTCGAGGTTAGGGAAGTGGCGGTTAACGCGCTCTTCAGCGATTCTCTGGATGTTCTTGGCCATGGTAATCTTGCGGATACCCATGTTTCTGGGCTTTCGCTTCATGTTGACCTTGCTCTTGCGCAGACCTCCACGGCGAACTCGAGTTCGTACTAGGACGACTCCCTGCTTGGCCTTGTATCCAAGGCGGCGTGCTGCATCCAAGCGAGTTGGACGCTCGATTCGGTGGTTGACTGGCTGACGCCTCCACTGGGCCATCCTATCTCTGCGGTATGCGTAGGGAAGGGCATCTTTGGGACGATTCCATGTTGCACGAACATGCTGGTAAAGACCCTTGACCATGGTGATACCCTCCTACTGAGCAAACGGCCGACCGTCCTCCCATATTTAACCGCGACGCGAAGCGACCGCCGACCTGAAAACCCAACCTCTCCTCGCATGGGTATGCAGCGAAGAGGTGTTGAGGAGGTCGCAAAGGCTCTCGATACCGAGGAAGTCACGTTGATTCTAGTGCAACGGGACATCGATGATGCGGAGGTATTGGCGTTGGTTGATATCGCCAGAAATAGCGGAATACCGATTCATGAAGGGCCGGCTAGTGACCTGTGGAGAATGGCAAAGCCAGGGGATGAAGAACCACTTATTCTCGCATTGGTAGGACGGAAGATTGAGGCCAGTCTTGCAGAGGTATTGCATGGAGATGGAGTAATCTGGATGTTGGTCGGCGTGAAGTATGCGGTGAACATTGGCTATGTGGTAAGAACTGCCGAAATCACCGGTGCCAGCGCATTGATCGTCTGTGGAGATTTCAGCAAGACCGAGCAAAGAACTGCATTGAGGGCGTCGATGCAATCCGACCGCTTCATACCTGTATTCTGGAATAGCCTTGAGGATGCGATGTCCGAAATCAGCGATTCTGGAAGAAGGTTGGTCAGTGTTGAGGATGTTGGAGATATCGCACCTTGGCAAGCGGACCTAACTGGTAATCCTGTCATCTGCGTAGGTGGAGAACACGATGGAATTCCGGATTCGGTCATCGAGGCCTCGCAACAGGTGATTCGCCTGCCTATGGTTGGCTTCGTACCTTCTTACAACCTACAAACCGCTATGGGAGTTGTTGCAATGGAAGCGCTGAAACAGAATCATCTGTGATTCCGTTCACTATTCTTCAGCAGCAGCAGCAGCCTTTCGATCGGCCTCTTCTTCATCGGCCAATCGCTCTTCTACCACCAATAGGTCACTCTCCAGTATCTTGATCTTATCTTTCATCGCCATCTTGGCAGCGACCTGCATAGGAACCGGCAGCGAAGCCGAATGATGCATCTCAACCTTCAACATGTGAATCTCAGCGCGCATTCGTCTGACGAGTAAATCCTTGACGAGATCCCATTCCTCCTCACCAATCAAATCCTTTTCTCGCCAAGATGCGAAGCGCTCGAGTTGGTCAGCAACATCGGCTTCAAACTCCATTTCGTATTCATCTCCGAGATCCCGAGTGGAATAGAACAATTGCGACAGCGTCGCAGCCAAAGAACCGACCAAACCTATGCCGATCATCATTAGACACATGGCGATGATTCTTGCAGGCCAAGTGACCGGTGAATAGTCACCATACCCGACTGTGGTCGTAGTGACCACGGACCACCATATGGCATCTTGGAAACTATCCAAGACATTGCTACAATCATCTGAGGACGAGTCTGCATGGCAATTCGTGTCGTGATATTCATTCTCAAAGATGTAAACGAAGAAGGCTGCTGAGACTATGAGTACGAAGACGATCATGAAGAGGTGCTGCACTTGTTTCTGGATAGTCACCTCCTTGGCCCTCTGGGTTGCTCCAATCAAGCGAAGAATTCCCGAGAAAGCGCGAATCAAGCGCAACAATCGCAAGGCGCCAGCATTGCGCAACATTGGCAATGCAGTAACCGCTAGTGGCACCAAACCTAGAAATTCCCAACCATGGGTTCTCCACCACCATTCTTTGTCCTCACAACGGGAATAATCCTCGGCTAAATCTGCGACGAACAGTGCGATAAGGAAAGAATCGACAACTGCAAGAATCCACCATTCAGAGGTACCGAATTCCAATCCTCTTTCCAGATCGTAGATGACGATACCGATGTTCAACATGGTCAAAACAAGAATCAAACCATCGTTGGCCCACCATGGCTGTTCCATGGTGGAATACTTCTCGTGCTCCTCTGCCACAATTGGCTGGAAGACCTTCAATGATTAGAGGATTATCCCGATGCTATTGAAAGAAAACTCGTTTTCAGCGCCAAAACACCCATTCGCTTCCGGAAGCAGGTTTACGGTACCAGTCGTGTCCATCGTGCCTCAACCACTCGTAACCATCGGTGCTTACTCTACCCTGTATATCTGAAGACGGAGCTTGCATAGAAGAATCTGAAGATAGCGAAACGTCAGAATCAACATCCGCCACATTGTTGAACTGGACTTCAAGATTCGACCTTACTCGCTCAAGTCGCAAAGCCTGATGGGGGCCGATAAGGCGCCACATCAAGGCTCGCTCATATTCATCCGAGATTACGGAAAGGTCCTCTTGAGACTGCGCTTCGAACATTGCCTTCTCAAAGCGTTCAGCCCTCGCTCCTCGAGTTGAAAGACCGAAGACTATCCAGATGAACAGCGGCAATCCTCCGAATATTCCCAATAGGTCCCAAGCGCCTAATCCAATCTTTGTACCAGGCACTACGACTTCGAAACTGTCTATCGGGTGGGAACTGGAACTGAATGGATCCGTACCCTGTCGTAATTCATCCGAATCGAGGTAGCCATCGCCATCTGCATCAAGGTCCTCGTTGTCTCCATCTCCATCCCCATCGGTATCTCTGAACTCCAGTGGGTTGTACGGGAATGCATCTTCGGAATCATCGACACCATCATTGTCAGCATCATCCGGCATCAAATCCGCATTAGTCCCATTTGGATTGTCTCCTAGACCATCGCCATCGCGGTCGGACCATTGTGTGGGATTCAACGGGAATGCATCTTCATCTTCGCCAACATTGTCAGTATCTACCGGAGTTGGGTAGCCATCCGCATCCCAATCATCCTCTGTTCCAAGACCGTCCTTCGGCAGTGGGT
>CAZGIY010000109.1:0-5315 GCA_964526445.1 uncultured Candidatus Poseidoniales archaeon | reverse complement strand
TGCAATATCAGCAATGGCATCATCATGTGCATTTGACAATTCACTGGCACGCTTGATTAAATGTGCCAACTCACCTTCAGTCTGACCCCTTCTTGCTGCAAGGTCACCGAGTTCTCTCAACAAAGTCTGCCTCTCTCCCATTAGGTCACGCATTTCTGCCCTGAGTTGATCGCTACGAGTGCGTACTTCTTCCCTCTCGGAGAGAGAGCCCTGCAGCATCTTTCTTACTTCATGCGCATCTGCTTCAAGATCTGTCAATTCATCTCTTGCTTGAATCAATCTTCTCTCCATGTCATCGGTATCTGTTGCCGCAACCCTATGTCTATCATTTAGAGCACCGAGTTGGTCACTCAACATTCTGCTACGCCTCTCATCATTCTCGATTTCATCTCGCAATGCAGTCAATTTCTCTTCATGTGTTTCAACTTCGGCACTCAATCTAGCCTCATTATTACTCAATTCCTCGACTTCCTTAAGCAATTCCCCTCTAGTGCTTGAATCACCAAGCGCACTGGCCAATTCTGCTGCCCTTTCACTCAGTTGATGTTCTAAGGCGGATACCCTCTTGGACAAACGAGTTGCTCTTTCGTTGACTTCCTCTGCATTCTCGTCGGCATCTCTCTTAGAAGCATTAGTAGAATCAAGATCTTGATTCAAGCCTTCAATCCTTTCATGCAACTCGTCGCAACGATCGTTCGCCAATGCAAGTTGATCCTTGAGTTTGTCTTCTCTCCCACTAGATTCCTTGAGACGTTCTGTCAATCGGGATACACTACGCTGACTCTCTTCGAGGTCTTTCTCCAATGTGATGGCCCTATCCTTGTCATGCCTTGAAACTGGAATCAACACTTTGCTCTCATTTTCTACAGGCTTGAGACTTGCTTCACCGGCACTCTTGTGCTCAATCATCTTAACTTGAGCACGGGCATGGTCAAGGCGTTCTATACCTGCTTCAAAGCCCCACAACCTCTCCAATCTTCCGCGTAGTGAAGATAAGCGTGTTTCACTCTTGGTTCTGCATGTGGCAAGAGCTTCCATGAACCCTGTCAAGGTGAAGTCCTGTAATCCTCCGGCTGTTGCACCAGGTAACTCTTGACGCTCTATTCTAATCAAAGTCGATTCGAAACCTGGAGTGGTTGCCGCATAGATAGCAGATGAAATATCATCGCAACGAGAACGTACCGCCACAGGCACACCAGAATTGAGAATTATTTCGTGTATTTCATTTGGCCCTGTAGTTCGGAGATAGCCATCGACTTCCTCTGTGAATGCACTCCTCAACATAGTAATTACTTGATCAACACCGCTCTTACCTGTACGTAATAGGAAACCTTTGGGCAATACCTCTGGAGCAACCTGTGCTTCTCCAATCAAGTCGACCAGAGCAGCAGCATTGGCTATCAATGCTTGATGGTCAGCAGCAAAAGTTGTCCACATTCCCAATACTCCACGACCAGCGTCAGCCAACAGGAGAACTCCATCCTCTAGCCAAAGAACCGTACGAATCATACTTGACAAAGCAAGAGATTCGCATAATCTGTTGATACCGGTCAATCCTTCAGAGGACTCTCGTGCTAGTTGTTCGGCGGCTGCTGGTAATTCTCCCGCCTCGGCAATGAGTAAACCATCTTCAAAAGCGAAAGAACCCATAACCGTAGGACGAAGCGCTAATTCAGTGACGATCATGGTTAAATCTCTCGCGCTCAGTTCGGAACTCTCTCGACCAGTAATCCCGAAACTCGCCAACTCCCTAGAATCAACAATTGCTTGGGGCAGTCTTCTAGCGACCGCTGCGAATTGGTTGCGAGTCCATTCACTGGCACTTGAGCGCAATCTGCGTTCATGTGAGATACGACGCAATGTCGCTGCAGCCGAAGGTCCTGCAATCACTTCCCCCCTCTCATCAGAAGAGCATAACCAGCCGACAACACGATTACCGCTGATTAACTGATGGCCAATCGCTTTCTTGGAACGCGCTGCTCTCCAAGTTATCGCTCCGTATTCAAACGGAATTTCAGCCATGTCAAGGCTTGCTTCAAAATCGCCCTTGGGGCTCTTGCCAACCGGTAGATCGTACATCTATTCACCTCATATCAATTCACTCATCGACGGCCGTAACCGTTTGACTTCGTGGCGCATCCTTCCCAAAGCACTGGCCCGATCGCAGACCATGATCAATGCGGAACCTGCAGCCATTGAAGCAATACCATAGCGGCCTTCGCTTCCAGTTACCCAAATTTGGTCAATATTGCCCATTCCCGCTTCAACGCACATGGCTTCAGCCTCTCTCAAAGCCGAAGGCACTTCATCTTCGAAGACTACCGACTCTTGGTCGTCTACTAGGCTGGCTCGCAGTCTACCGTGTTCATCGACAACCGTGGCCTCGCGGACTCCGGGAATCCGGCTCAGCGAGGCGAGTAATCTGCGCAGCATATGCACCCTTAGGAGGCAGGAGGTTGCAATCGTCTTCTTGAGGTTATTGTTTTCGTCGTCCTGAAAGGACGATTTACAGACCCTGCTTGAATCTCCAACTGCAACTCTATGATTTGCCAAAGCGCGCATGCAATTGGAGAATGCAAAAAATGGTGTATTCTACCAATGCGCGCTATTCTGGATGTGCTCATTATTCCGCGATTAGGGCTTTTTCACTATTTTCAATTGGAAAACTTGAAAATTCAATTGGAAAACTTGACTCAATTCTGTCGAGATTGAAGCAACGCCATCCTCAAGTCCAAGTCCCGAGTGAGCCAATTATGAGCAGCGCTCTACAGGTGCCTGAATGCGACCGCTGTCAGCGGCCATCGGTCCTGTTTCAACGATATTCAGGGCGTTCTTTCTGTAACAAACACTTGCTGGACAGTGTTCACAAGAGATTCGCCAAGGAATTACGTAGACAATTGCAACTGCCTAAAGGTGGTCGCAAAACCACGGTACTAGTTGCCATTAGTGGTGGTAAAGACTCAGCCCTGCTGTTGAATCGTCTGGTTACAATTCTTGGACCTCGCAAGGATGTAGAACTTGTCGCAGGGTGCGTAGATGAAGGAATTGACGGATATCGTTCACCTTCGATGGATTGTGCTAAACGTTTGGCCGAATCCTTAGAAATTCCATTCCACACTGTTTCTTATCCCGAACTTGGTTTCGAACGCATGGACGAAGTGGTACAAAAATTGCCACTGATCAGAGAAAAACACGCTCACACCAGAGGTATGGCGCCTTGTTCATTCTGCGGAGTATTCCGTCGCCAAGGATTGAATCGTCTTGCAGAGAAAGTTGGTGCTGACGTCATGGCGCTGGGACACAATCTCGATGATATGGCACAAACTGTGCTGATGAATATGCAGAAGGGTGATTTGGAGAGGAGTCTAAGATTAGCCCCTCATACTGAATCTCCTCTACCTGGCCTTCCTCCAAGAATCGTTCCAATGCGCTGGATACCTGAGCAAGAAGTCCATGCTTGTGCAATGGCCTTGGATCTGCCGTTCTTCCACGACGAATGCCCACACGCCCCAGGTGCTCTGAGGCAAAGGAATCGACACATGGTCTCAATGCTCGAAGACGATGTTCCTGGTTCAAGGCATGGATTAGTTCACATGGTTGATGCCATCAAAGGATTAGAGTCTCAGGCGCGTAAAGTGGACGAAACTCGTCCAAGTCCCCCAACTCCTTGTCCTCAATGTTCAGAACCAACTAGCGGAGAAATCTGCAAAGCCTGCGAATTCATGGCCATGCTCAAAGAAGATTAGCGACTAATTCGTCAATATCTTGTGGCCTTGCACAATAATGGCAACGAAGGTTCAACGGATCGATTGAAACTACCTTCATGCGGTGAGGCAACGGTTCTCTATCACCTAGAGTAGCACAGTTGGCATAGGTGCAGTGCACTACATTTACAACTTCTTCACCGAGATTTATGACTCTCTTTTCTGCAACTTGGTAGGCACGGATAATAGCTACACTTGCCTGTGGGGCTATGAGTGCAAGACGGTCGAGTTCATTCTGTGTCAATTCTCTATCTTCAACCTTGATGATATCCTTACCACCTATCTTTTGACTGGGCACATTCATGACCATGGATACAGGAGTTGCCATGTTTCCATCAAGACCCAACATTTTGAGGACTACGAGGGCCTTTCCTGCAGGGACGTGGTCAATGACTGTTCCATTATTGATTGCTGTAACTCTTCTCATTGCGGTCTCTGGTGCTGACATCAGGCCTCACCTCCTATGTTAGATGGCACCTCAATGCCCAGCATTCTACATAACAACGCCATCCTAGTTACTACTCCATTGAATGCCTGCTCGAAGTATCTGGCGTGTCTAGTTTTGTCCACGTCAGGAGTTATCTCATCAACTCTCGGCAATGGGTGCATAACAATCATGCCCTCCTTGGCGCTGTCTAGATTTGCTGCGGAAAGGGTGAATAATCCTGCTACCTTGCGATATTCATCTTCATCGGGGAATCGCTCTTTCTGGATACGCGTCATGTAGATGACATCTGCATCGTCGATATGATTGACCAAATCATCACTTTCAATTATGGTTGCCCCATGGCCTTCAAGGTCTGCAATAATCTCTGCGGGCATCCTAAGACTGCTGGGGCTTGCGAATACTAATTCGCAATTGAATCGCACCAGTGCGTGGGCCAAACTGTGTACAGTTCTTCCATATCGTAAATCTCCAGCCAAAACAACTCGCAACCCCTCTAGGGTACCATGCGCCTGCTTGATAGTAAATAGATCAAGCATGGTTTGTGTAGGATGATGCCCCGCTCCATCTCCGCCATTGGCTATCGGAACCTCAGCTGCATCAGCTGCATATTGAGCTGCACCCTGACGCGGATGCCTAAGGGCAATAATGTCTGCATAACCGTCGACCATTCGGATGGTATCGTAGAGAGTTTCCCCTTTGACTACAGACGAAGAAGCGACTGCTCCTAAGTTTACTACCTCGCCCCCTAGGCGTTTCATTGCAGTCTCAAACGACATTCTTGTACGCGTACTTGGTTCGAAGAACAAATTGCCAAGAATCTTTCCTTGCAGTAAAGGAAGGTGCGTTTTACCCTTAGCTACTGGAAGCAGTCTTTCGGCTGCATCCAGAACATCCAAAATGTCATCATTGCTCAAGTCATCCATTGTTATGAGGCTCGACACGGCAGTCCCTCCCCTGCCCTTCAGAGAACCACTCCTATGAGCATTGCTTTGCTGCCCCATCATCGAAGTTTCCTGTGTCTAGTGTCCATTGACTTGATGAGTGGTGTGCGTCTCGCCGTAACGATGATGATTTCTCGCACACCTCTACGTGTGTCATTTTGC
>CAZGIY010000108.1:1728-5484 GCA_964526445.1 uncultured Candidatus Poseidoniales archaeon | reverse complement strand
CATCATCGCTGAATGTATTGGAAACGGAACAGTACTTCTCATGTGAACTCTTGATTAATCGTTCAACCATCTTCTGCGGAATGTCATTACCACTGACCTTGTAGATCATGTGAATCTTGGTAAATGAACGAGGTGGTTCTGGAGCTCGTTCGGCTTGTAATTCCACAATGGCTGATTTTACTTCTCGTCTTTCGAGGCCATGTACTACATCTACCATACTACACGCTCCTACCATCTGCAAACAGACTTGCATTGGACTAGGTCCCTTATTCCAATCGTATGCAACTTCTTGCCCCGCATCATTAATTCCAAGAAATGATGTCTCTCCAGTCCACTTGACTTCGCCACGCATGACCTGAACAGAGGACTCCCCAACTTGAGCATGTCCCCTGATTGTGGGAGACATCTGTGACCGTGTTGTTCATGAAGGGAGTATTGGTGGCCCGCCAACATGAACACTGAAGGTGTAGCGATTAAGATGAATGGTGCCAACTTAGAGGTCTCCGATTCGCCCCTGGTTCACTATATCGAAGGAGATGGTATCGGTATCGACATTACGCCGGTCATGCAAGCGGTTGTCAACGCTGCCGTGGACAAAGCCTACTCCGGTCAGAAGAGGATCGTGTGGAAGGAAGTCCTTGCCGGTGAGAAGGCCTTCAATGCAACCGGAGAATGGTTGCCAGAAGAGACTGTTGACGCAATGAAGAGCGGTTTGGTTTCAATTAAGGGACCGTTGACTACTCCTGTTGGGGGAGGCATCAGATCGTTGAATGTCGCTCTACGCCAAACCTTGGATTTGTTTGCCTGTGTAAGGCCAGTGCGTTGGTACGAAGGCACCCCCAGCCCAGTACGTTCTCCGCAAGATGTTGACATGATTATTTTCAGAGAAAACAGTGAGGATGTCTACGCTGGAATCGAATGGGAGGCCGGCTCAGAAGAAGTTGCCAAGGTCATTGATTTCTTGCAGAATGAAATGGGTGTTTCCAAAATCAGATTCCCTGAAACAAGCGGTATTGGAATCAAACCAGTCAGCCGTGAAGGGACCGAAAGAATCGTTAGATCTGCTATCAACTATGCATTGGAGAATGACAAACCAAATGTCACTTTAGTCCACAAAGGGAACATCATGAAATTCACAGAGGGCGGCTTCAGGGATTGGGGCTACGACCTTGCGAAGCGTGAATTTGGAGCCGTTGAACTAGATGGAGGGCCTTGGTGCACCTTGACCAACCCGAATACTGGAAATAAAATCATCATCAAGGACGTAATTGCCGATGCTATGTTGCAACAGGTATTGACACGCCCTGCAGAATACAGTGTTCTGGCTACGATGAATCTCAATGGAGACTACATTTCAGATGCTTTAGCCGCGCAGGTTGGTGGAATCGGAATCGCCCCAGGTGCAAACATCAACTATGATACTGGAATCGCTATTTTTGAGGCGACTCACGGTACTGCGCCCAAATATGCAGGTCAAGACAAAGTGAATCCGGGTTCGCTTATTCTGTCCGCCGAGATGATGCTCAAACACATGGGTTGGCAAGAAGCAGCCGATTTGATTGTCAAAGGTATGGAAAACGCGATTTCTGCGGGAACAGTAACCTATGATTTTGAGCGATTGATGGATGATGCTACACTTCTTTCATGCAGTGAATTTGGTCAAGCCATAATCGACAACATGTGAAGCGCTTCACAAAATTTCAACGAAGCCAAGAAGTTAGTTGCTGGACGCTCTTCGCAACTCCAAAGCCGAAACGCTCCTCAAAGGCTCTAGCAACCAACGTAAAGTCACCATCTCTAGTAGCAACCAGAACCGCCCCTATGCCATCATGATATGAATCTGCTAGTGCACATGCCTGTAGCATGATTCTGAGATCACTTTCTTCGGGGAAGATAGCATCATCTTCAACCAATGAAGTACGGAACAAAACCTCACCATGAGTTCCTTTCTGTTGAGTAAGGCGGTCGTATACCTCAACATGTTCTAGCATGAATTCATTCAAACCTTCACGGAATTCTTCGCTTTCATCCTCAAAACCTAGTGTTGGGTGCTTCCAATCCTTAAATTTAGAAATTATCTCCTCAACCATCTTCTCCAACGACTCCTTGAGAATGATGCGTTTCCATGATTCCTGTTCAACGATTACATCCCTAAACATCGCCTTCAGTCGACGTGGGTCTTCTGCGAAATTACGAATCTCACTCTGCACTATCAATGGCATGAATATTCGAATCTTGTTTTCTCTACGTTGCTTGAGAATGGTTCGGTGGAACATCCTGTGCCCCACTAAATCAAGCCTTACTTCACTTGATAATTCCAATTCCTTGGCAATCTTCTCCTTCAATGCATCAATCAAAATATTGGTATCAACAATGACTAGAGGCTTGAGAGAGAGATGGCGCAGATGTCTTCTCTGACGAACATTGATCTCCTTGTGATGATTCTGATAGACACCTTGCTGGGCGTTCTGTAAACGGCGAATCTGTCTTGGTTTGAATCGACCGCTATTCATCGCCCGCTCAAAGATACTCAAGCCCCTCAGTGCATTTTCCTCTGCAGCATCGCTAGCAAGATTGTAGATCTCATGGATTAGTGGGTCGAGGTCCCTATCTTGTGAACTTTCATGCATCAATCGTTGATAGCGCATCTCATCATCCACTCTACTACGTCTGCGGTCCTTGCGAACATTGCTCAATGCAGCTCTTACTCTACCTTGGAATGGCTCACTCGGTAGTGGAACAGGGTGAGACCGGTGATAATTGAACAAGTAATCCAACTCCTCTTCGTCATATTGCACCCTAGTTTCTTCAACCAATTCCCCTTTTCTATTCTCTACCATGACCTTCTTCTGAGAGCGTACAAAGTCGAGAAGACTCAAGGTGGCTGCTTCCTGTTGTCCACGGCTTGCATCATGGCTGACTCTCAGATATAGTTGGAAACGCTTTGTCAAGGCCGACTGCAAAGCCTGCTCTTTGTTTAGCAAATCAATCGCTTCACTCCATGATTCTGAATGGGCAAAATGAATCAGAGCTTTGCGGTACAACATGATTCGCTGCTCATACGGGAAATCCGGGCGATCTGCAGCCTGTTTCCAACTTCTGGCCGAAGCCAGCAACTCCCCCTCTGCAGCATGTATTGCAGCCTTAGAAATCGTAGACCAAACCGAGGTTGGGGAAGTCTTCTGATACCATTCTGCCAAGGTTGGTAAAGCGATGTCATGTTCCATCACCATTTCTCTAGCCGCAACAACTACTCTCAGTCGCGGTTCGTTAGCAGAGAGGATGTTGTCGAATGGTTGTGAATCCATTTCCTTATTGGAAGAATCCTGTATCTCAGTTGCAACCCGATTGAGTCTGAGGCTCTCAACAACTGTTTCTAATAAGCGTCGCTCAACAGATTTCAAATCAGCGGAAGCAATACTGTCTTCCAACTTCTTCAGATTAGATTCTGAAACTAATCCGTCACCATCATCACTCATTGCCCTTCTGACTTCTCTCATACCACGAATCCCTGTTTTGTCCAAGGCTTCAGCCAAAGGGTTCAACTCACAACGTGCACCATCTAACATATGCAACAAGGAAAGAGAGAGACTGGAGAGACCTAGAGTGGTTTGATTTGCGTCAAGTGCTTCATGTGCTGTTGAATGCGCGGATAATATCCACTGATTCAACTCTTCGTCTACTGTGGCAGGATGAAGGTTGACAACTAACAATGTCTCCAATCGCATCACAAATTACCCCCCACCGTATCTTCTT
>CAZGIY010000108.1:0-1718 GCA_964526445.1 uncultured Candidatus Poseidoniales archaeon | reverse complement strand
TGCTAGCACCATCCTCCATCTCTCTGAGAATCTTTGCTAAACCGCATATATCCCCCGTTTCAATATTCAATTCAATCAATTCTTCATGTACCAATTGATTCGACGTGCTATCTTTCAATCTAGATGCTGCAACTACTTTCAAAGAAGAAGGAGCCTTTTCCTCTGAAATTAATTGTACCAACTCATCGCTGGACAATTGCCCAATAAATTTCTCAAACCAAGCGATTATCTCTTCTGAAGAAGTAGCAAGTAATACCTTCAATGCAACATTGAAATTCTTTGTTGTAAAAAGATTAAGTTGCAATAACTCTTCTTCAGCCTCTTGATTCCTGCCGTCTTTAACCAGTGCAGAAACAATGTGCCAACGTAGTGTATCTGCTGCTTCCTTATCTGCATTGGATTCAATCAATAATTCAAGTCCAGAACGCATCTCTGCAAGGCCCAGGTCGATATCATCTTCTGGGGCAGATAACCAACCCGCAGTTCGTAATGCACGAGAGAGAGAATCTTGTTCTTGCCGTTCAAGTGCATCTTTCCAATCTACCCCTTGACCCGACCTCAATCTGTGCAGCAACAACAGATCAGCAATTAGGCCCTCCATTCCTTCAATTTCATTTTGCTGTAGAATCTCATTTGCTACAGAATCATTGCTGGCTAAGGCCAAGATTCCCGATAACAGCGAAGCCGGTGGTTCAAGAGAACGAAGTTCAGCGGTCAACAGTCTTCCATCTTTCACCTTACCAGAATTTAACTGCAGTTTGACGCGTTGCAAATCGACTTCTGCAGCCGGTGGCAACACAAATGGTAATTCCATCTCAAGAAATGATATGAGAGAACTTCTGTCAAGTGGATCTATTCTGGCTCCTGCAAGCCAATCATTGAGGTCACTTACCGCTGAACTATCACTTTCCTCCTTGACGGGGTGGGCGGCGAACTCTGCCAATAACGGGGTCTGTTCCGCCATCTTTCCCCAAACTGGATGAACCCCGTTGGAGCACTCTGATCTCAATGCAACCATGACAGATTCATCTGAATCACTCCACGAATCACCATCTCTCGATTTATGTACCAAAAGTACTGCTAATCTGAACGCTGCAGGTAAATCGCTGTCGAGGAGAGCTTCATTTTTCTCAGGCAGGAGATCCTGTTGAGGGGCGCGGCCGGCGCGGCCTCTTTTCATTCTACGACCGCCTGCCGAACGCTGCTTACGTAGAGAAGACGGAGTACTACTACCATCCTCACTAGAGGGCTCTTCCTTGCGAAGTGCAACGAGTAACATACCCTTCCAACCCTTTGGAAGTAACTCCCATACTGAAGAGCGAGTAACGTGGTATTGACGACGTTCTGCGGCATCTCCACCCTTGAGACCTGATTCGAGGCCTTCAAGCAGTCTCTGTTCCAACATCAGCAACCAGCAATCGCCGGCTTTAGTCCCCCCCTTTGAAGGCACCGCTGAGGACCAATCCAACCGCAAGTTCAATCATCAGCAACATTGTCATCTTGAGTGGGTGGAAGTGATGGATGTGACGCGAACCATCATCCTGCTCCTGCATCCACTCCTCGGAGTATTCATGCTATACTGGATTCTCAAGCAACATGGATGGCGAAGTCAGGGGCGTTCACTCAAAGGTGAACAAAGAGATGAGGGCAGAGATTCTCATGAAAAATGGGGTCGCAGATTCTTGCCAGCCGCAATTGTCGTAGTTACCATAGCCTTC
>CAZGIY010000107.1:0-5580 GCA_964526445.1 uncultured Candidatus Poseidoniales archaeon | reverse complement strand
CAATCTCCATCGTCGCTCCAGTTGAATTCCCAGATACAGTCATCTTCCCAGAAGTTGAATTCCACTCCTTCAGCACTGAATGTTGAGAACTCGCAGCGGAACGCCCCTCCATCAGGGTCTACGCTCGAAGTCGCATCAAGACTGACATTGTCAAAGGTGAAGACAGAATCCACGATATCGATAACCGGAATGGCCAATCTTCCGATGTAAATCTCAAATTGTCCGACATTGTTACTCAGGTTCTCATCTTCAGTAATCAATCCATCAGGGTCAACTTCGAAGGTAATCGATACAGTGCCTATGGGTTGATTCTCAGGAACGGTCCAATTCACAATCACCCTTTCTTCTTGGAAGGCGGAAAGTGCAGGAATCGCACCTCTGATTTGCGTTCCATCTGGAGCATCGACCTCTAGTTCGGTTGCATTACTGGTCAAGACCCCTAGGTTTTGAGCTGGCAGGCTCATTTGCAGCAGGTCCCCTGGTACTGCGTTCCAACCGGCAGCATCGTTGAGGAAAGTGCTTTGATTTCCTCTGGTCCTTTCGATAATCAGCCTATCATCTCTGGCAGCCAAATCTATTCCAACGACATTTGGATCAAGAATAATCGTCCTTACTCCGACAATTTTCTGTACGGGGTCATAGAAGATGATTCCATGACTGCCGATATCATCTGGAGAGGGCGAATCATCGTCTGTTCCTCCAACACTGAGGTCATGTACGGATATTCCATTAGAATCGGTATTGACGTTCCAAATTCCTCCGTCAATTTCCCATCTTACCTGCAGGTTGGTATTTGGAGAAGGCCCTCCATTCCACGTGTAATTACCCCATACCTTTTCTTGAGCTTGAGGTAGAACTGCTGGGAATTGTGGTTCAACATCGATTCGGATATCCCTGCTACCGGGATCGCTAGTGGCAACGACTCCTGATGAATTGGCAGGGCGGTACTCTTTGAGTATCCAGTCGATTTCTAGACCCAAAGAGATGTAGGTATTGGACCACGCATTTCCTCTTACTGCTGGGCAATACCATTTGAATCCGGTATTGACCCCTGATTCATTCCACTGATTCACTTTGTAGGAATCCGCACATCCAGAATAGGGAGTGGTTTGCGAGTCTTCGGTTGGAGTTCCTTCTGCGCTTACTTGGAATGAGTAGTTTTCCGCACCTAATTGGTCGGTATCATCAGGTTCGAAATAATCAGAATCACCACTACCATCTACTTCTTGCATGGTTTCTACATACCATGCTTCTCCAAGGGACATCGGGAAATCATGGCCTTCAAGAGGTGGAGAGTAACTGTTCAGGATGGTTATGTCGGCTAATTCCTGACTGAAGATGCCTAGATTCCACGGAGCGAAGTCAACCTTGATTGAGAATGAACTTGAGATGGTTGCTAGGTCTGAAACTCTGATTAGATCTTCACCTTCGTATTCGATATCGAGTCTTCCAGAGTTCCCGTCGAGAGTTGCTCCATTGTTTCCTGAACTGTAATCACCTTCTGATTTCTTCTTGTAGACAAGATGTTGAGTTCCATCTATGTCTTCGTAAGTGATGTCTTCCACGGTTTCTGTGGTCTCGCCGGTCAAGGTGTTGACCGATGCTGGAACGGTAGTTTGTGAAAGCAATCCTGCAACATCGAATTCGGTATTGTATACCCATTCATCATCGATCTGCCAACTGGGGACATCGTTAGCATAAAGCAATTGATTTCCCGAAGAAAAGGACTTGTTTTCTTCTTGCAAAGGATTTAGGTCGATTTGCGAAAAAGGTGTAGCGATTAGAATCAAAATCAATCCCAAGGGGGCGAAATGCCGAGTACGCATATCCGTCCCGTAGGGACGGAGACAAATGAAACCCCCGCCTCATTGTTAGATATCCAATTCATCCAATAGTCCCGCCATCGAAGGCACATTTTCAGCCACGACAGGGTTTTGGGCAACCGGTTCTGTAGTTGCCACTACTGGTTCTTGAGCCGTAATAATCGGTTCAGGTGCTGGAATAGACTGTGCGGGATTCTGGAAGGCATATTCTGGAGGTGAGTGCATGGGCTCTCCAGAGAGTAGTGTAGGATCCATTCCGCCTTCTATTGCTGCTTCATCGTCGTCAATCCAAGTCTCTTGGTCTTGTTTTGGTCTTAATCTACCAATTACGAAAGCGAGTAGCAACAACCCCAACAGTCCAAGCATAATCTGTACGATAATCGATGCGTCGGGCCCGATCACTTGGCTGGATACCGTATCCAATAGACCACTCTCATCATCAACCACAACTATGGTTAGTTCTTTGACCCCCGGATTCTTCTTGTCTTCATCAGCAACTCTGAGGACGATATGATATTCTCCAGCAAGATTCCATCGTTTCTTGATGACCGTTCCGATTTCATCTACATCATTGGTTGGGTCTCCATCCCCGTTGCTGTCCACTTTTGCATCCATATCCCAAAGGTAGTCAAGGTTGGGCAGATCATCTTCTGAATCAGTAGTCGATGAAGCATCCAGTTCTATGAGTTGCTTGCTGTAAATTACCTCGGGCAGGGAAACTTTGACCCGCGGCGCTCTATTCATGACTGTGACGTTGATGACTTGACTACTTCGAGCACCATCATCATCAACCACGTTCAGCACTATTGGATAGGTTCCTTCGCGATTCCATGTTTGTTCGAATTGCAACCCAATGACATTACAATCATCATCTGCATCTCCAATTTCATCAGAATTGATTCCTGGGTCTACATCCCAGCACACACGAAGAGACTCTCTGTCAGAAGGAGTATCATCGACCTCCGCTTCAAGATTGACAATTTGTCCTTCAGCGATCGGAAGAGGGTCAGAGATTGCATTGATGATAGGTGGTATGTTGTGCACCATGACCAAAGCACTCTTTTTGGACGCAACTGAATTGTCATCAGTGACCATTAGCGTTACAATGTGTTCGCCTGAATCGGACCAAGAATAAGGCATCGTAGCGGTCATTCCATTGCCCGCAACAAGGTAGTTTCCTCCTTGAAGCATCTGCCATGAATGCTCTAATTCATCTCTATCGTTGAGTGAATCATCAGCACTACTAACGAGGTTGACTGTGGCATCTTCGGCGATGTGCCACACTCCTTGTTGGTCCGGTTCCACCTCTGTTTGCCCATCCCAGATTTCGATGTTTAGTTCAAATGGTGCGATGTTGCTGTAGAATAGGTCGATGGTAGTTTCAGTAGTCGCTCCGTCATCGTCGGTTGCTACTGCGGTGTAGCGTCGCAATCCCTCTTCATTCCAAGTCACGGTGCAGTGATGCGTATACCAGCCTTCTTCGCACTGTGCATCTGGCCAATGCATGTCGACCATTCCTGGCCACGGATCTTCGGAATCGCTATCATTGCCTACGGCCAACAACGAGATGGTTCCGAAAGAAGAAGCGTTGTCTCTACTGGCGATTATTCTAACTTCAGGCGGCCGGTTGATGATATCTACCATGTCGAGGTATTGAACTGAGTCTCTCTCTTCGTCGACAACGTTCACCAATATTTCGTAGACACCATCATCCAACCATGTCCAATTGAGTATACAATCAGAAGTCCAAACTGTGGTCCAAACATTGCGTAAGGCAATACCGTCGTCATGTTCGATGTAGAAGGAGCACCACACCTTGCCACCATCTGGGTCATGACTAGCGCTTGCGTCGATCTGTAACATCTCTTGCGTCAACACGGCGCTGTGATTCTGTATGATTACAGATGGCAGGCGCCCAATGAAGAGTTGAATTTGGCCAAGGTCATTGCTTGTATCTGCATCATTTGAGTTGGCTTGACCAGGCATTACCTGCCAACTGATGCTGACATTTCCGATGGCCGAAGTTTCGGGTACGGTCCAATACATCTCAACGGTTGTCTGTTCTAGACTGGCCAATGCGGGAATACCTACATCGGTATGCGAACCATTTGGATCGACTAATTGCACAGTGGCTGGAGAACTTGCTGTAATCCCCCTATTCATAACCGGCAATTCCATTCGCAGTACATCACCAGGTATCACATTCCAGCCCGATAGTTCATTCAGTTCGCTGACAATTCCGGAACGATTTCTCTCGATATATGCTCTATCTGGAACTGCGAGCAGGTCCAGTGCAACGACATTTTCGTCGAGAGTCAGGGTTGTCGTCCCGATGATTTGTTCACTACTTAGCCAAGCGATTATTCCGTGACTTGAATGGTCGGTAGAGGTATAGGACCCATCACGGGCATTTCCACTATCGAATAGCAGATGTGCGCTACCATTGTTGGCGATGGTGGCTGATTGGATCATGCCAGTTCTCTCATGGCGGAACTCGATAACCTTACCAACATCGCCTGTATTTGAGGAATTAGCCCATACACTTAGATTAGTTTCAGGAGAGAAAAGAGGGAATTCCAATTCTACATCGATTGTATGGTCTCGAATTCCGGGGTTGCTGTTGACATCGACTCCAGAAGACCCAACTGGATGGTAAGATTTGATTCTGAAATCCATTGTCAGGCCTACATCATCATCGGTATGTATCCAAGCAAGACTGCGAATATCTGGACAGTACCACCGGTAACTATCTCTTTCTCCAGCATCATTCCAACCTGTAATCTCAAAGGAATCTGCGCATCCACCGTATGATATGGTGTGGCCAAGTTGATTAATGGGGCTGCCGAGTGAAGTTATTCCGTAATTCGCTTGTTCTGGTCCACTCTCATCTGCTGGGAAGGGGGTGATGTAATCTGAACTACCCGACCATCTCGTATCTTGAGTATAGTTATTCATCCAGCGCTCTCCAAGACGCAGGGGGAAATCCATTATCTCATTTGGAGGAGAGTATTCGTTGCTTATTGTAATGTCAGCAACATCGATGTTGATGAATCCAAGCGCTCTGAATTCAACACCTAAAGACAGGTCGCTCTTGATAGATGCTAGGTCGCTGACTCGATGATATTCAGTGAATGCGAAATCGATGTACAGATTCCCACTATATCCGTCTAATTCCACTCCATTCTTGTCGAAATCCGCAGTCATCAATGTCTTGTAGACAAGGGTTGATTCGTTCTCAACGGTCATTGTAAGGATTTCTTGGACTATCATTTGAGCATCGCCAGTGACTTCCCCTACAGAGGCCGAAACTCCATTCTCCTTAATCAGGGTCTCAGCATCAAATGCACCAGAATAAATCCACTTGTCTCCGACCCGCCAATCCGACACATCAGTGACTTCCTCGCTGGTACTTGAATGAAAGAGTGAATATTCCTCCAATTCACTGTGCTGCGTGGGCGCTGATGCAATCAACACCAACAAGATCAGCAGTATGGCGCGCCCCCTCATCGGAGCATCCAGCATCGGACTTCTTCATGAAGGCCACCCCCTTCGGGGGTGTTCCAACTCAAAGCAGGTCTGCCAATTCATCTTGGATGATTTGAACGGCTTCAAGGATCTCATCCTTGTGGCGAGCTCCGGTAATCACCATCTTGCCGCTTCCGAAGATTAGACAAACAACCTTTGGATAATCCAAACGGTAAATTAGGCCAGGAAACTGCTCAGGATATAAAGTAAAAACTCTGACTGTCCACATTAT
>CAZGIY010000106.1:4790-5618 GCA_964526445.1 uncultured Candidatus Poseidoniales archaeon | reverse complement strand
AACCATGACCTCAGAAAACATGAGAATCGAAGCCTTTGCTCATTGTGACGGACCTTGTGGCGTATACGACCCTGCAAGTGCAAGAGTTGCAGGAGAAGCCGTGCAATCCATGACTACGAAAATGCTGACTCTAGCGGAAAACCACGAGAGTGATTGTGGCTCGGCAGCGTATCTGAACACCATGAGTCGCTATGCAGCAATCAAAGAAGAAGAAGCGCAGAAGTGCAAGAAAGAATTGCTAGTATTGTGGACTGATTTCTTCAAGCCTCAGCACTTGGAAAGTATCCCTAATCTTCACGATATTTTCTGGAAAGCAGCCAAGTTGTGCAGCGCCTGCAAGGTAGAGGTTTCTGCTGTTCACGCTCAAGAATTGATGGATGCTATCGAAGAGATCCACAACATATTCTGGGCTGCCAAGGGACTTGAAGTTCCATGGATTCGCGCTTCCTGAGTTGACAGGATGTACAGGGTTGTCATCCGCGGAGACAGCATGTGGCCCAGTCTTGTCGATGGGGATGAGATAGAATTTCAAGTGCTGGAGGAAGAGGAACTACAGATTGGTGACCTTGTCCTCTTCAAGCACCCATTCAACACAGAAATTACTGCCGTCAAGCGTCTAGTAGCCATGGATAGTGGAAATTATGTTCTTGAAGGAGATAATCCCGATCCCACCGCTAGCCAAGATAGTCACAACTTTGGCCCGGTCAAACGGGAATTGATTCTAGGATTCAAGAGAATTCAGGATCCCTCTTGCTAAGGAAAGCGTCGACGCCCTCTGCAAAATCGGAAGTTGTTCCTGCTGCTTCGATAAGCAATCTCTCATGATGC
>CAZGIY010000106.1:0-4753 GCA_964526445.1 uncultured Candidatus Poseidoniales archaeon | reverse complement strand
TTGACCAGTTACGGGCAATTTCCTCGGCCTTCGAAATCAATTCTTCCTCCGATACCAATTCATCGACCGCGCCAAACTCAAGCGCTTGTTCTGAATTCCATATCTGATTTTCAAGAAAGAAACGCCTAGCAACCTGCACTCCCACTAAACGGGGTAGCAACCAAGTTGTCCCTCCATCCGGAGACAAGCCAATCCTAGCGTAAGAGGCAGCCAATCTAGCTCCGGGGCCTGCAATTCTAGCGTCACAAGCCAATGCCAAACCAAGCCCACCTCCGGCAGCGGCTCCATTCAATGCCGCGACAAATATCTTGGGTGAACGACGCATTCTGAGAATTAGAGGGTGCAACATCCCTGTCAAATCATGAATGAACGATGTGATTGTACCGTCATTCAGATATTGTTTGAAACCACCGATATCTGCACCTGCACTGAAGAATCTACCCTCGCCTGTCAATACTGCTGCACGAAGTGAGTCGTCTGTAAGTACGGAATCAACAGCCTCTACTATCGCCTTCAAAGAATTTCTTGAAAATGAGTTGGAGGAAGTCTCCCCAGTCATTTGGATGACTGCCACACCATCAATGGATGAGACTTCGATGGCCATCAGATCAACCCAAATTCACATTGACATTCTTCAGTCGTGTATAGAACTTCATCGCTTCTGCCGATTGTTCAACTCCAATTCCGCTTGATTTCCAACCTGTGAAGGGAGTTTGTGGGAAGGTGATTGGATATTCATTGATCGAAATCATCCCAGACTGGATATCTCTCGCCATACGATGTGCAAGTCCAAGATTCTGGGTCCAAATGCCATTCAATAATCCAAATTCTGTGGCATTTGCCATCTGCAAGGCTTCCTTCTCATCACTAAAAGTGGATACCGCAAGAACAGGACCGAAGAGTTCCTCCTTGAACAATAGGTCATCCACTCCCACGCCTTTCACAATGGTCGGTTCCATGAAGGCTCCACCCTCAAGTTCGCCATCCAATGCATCACCGCCTAGAATCAATTCTCCTCCCTGCTCAAGTCCTTGTTGCAGCATATCCAAAACCGATTGACGATGGTCCTTGGAAACCATACTGCCAATTCTTACTCCTTCAGCCATACCTGGACCCACCTTCCACTTACCAACCTCATCGGAGATTAAATTCAATAATTCATCTACAACATCTTCATGCACCAATAAACGAGATCCTGCCCAGCACATCTGCCCGGCATTCATGTATATCCCAAAACAAACAGCCTTGGCACAATACTTGAGATTAGCATCTGGGAAAACCACATTACAACCCTTTCCACCTAATTCCAGAGCGACAGGTATGAGGTTCTCGGCTGCCTTCTTCATGACCGCTTTACCGGTCGGAACTCCCCCTGTCAACACGATTCCATCTACTCCGGAAGAACCTGCTAGCGCGTCGCCAATCTCTCCACCAGGACCAGTAATGACCTGAAGAACTCCACTTGGAAGACCACATTCTTGGATGACGTTACACCACTCCAACAGTGACACCGGAGTCAGGCTGGCTGGCTTGACAATGACGGTACATCCTGCTGCTAATGCAGGTGCAATCGAACGAATCGCTAACTGAAGTGGGAAATTCCACGGAACAATATGCGCAGTTACGCCCAAAGGTTGCCTCAATGTGTAATTCAATCTATTACCAGGAGTAGGTATGGTATTTCCTTCCACTTTATCTGCCCAACCTGCGAAATACTCGAGAGTCCAAGCAGCATAACGAATCTCTCCCAAGGCCTCGCGGAAAGTCTTGCCATTGTTCTGAGACTCTAGAGCCGCTAGTTGCTTAGCAGCAGCATTTGTCGCTGCAGCCATCTTCTGAAGTATCCTACCGCGTTGAGCGGGATCCATCAAAGACCAATCCTTTGATTGTAAAGCGGTACGGGATGCTGAAACCGCCCTTTCTACATCAATTGCTCCAGCTCTTGGAACAGTACACATTACCGATGAATCCGATGGGTCGAAAATCTCTGATACTTCTCCACTTGCTGCATCGCACCATTCTCCATCCAACCACATCTGTTTCTGTTCAGCCATGTTGCAGGCCACAGGCACAGCCATCAAAGGTCTGTCGCTGGGGCAATCTGAGGCAAGGAATTGATAGGCTGGCTCATTAGCGAAAGGCGAGGGACATGGGTCAACGCATCGGAATGGATGCCTCGAAGGTGGCTGGGCATAGCAAAAGGCCACCACGTTTGGTGCTGATTGCTGGCACTACTGGAGTAGGGAAATCTACCGTTGCAGTACAAGCGGCGGCCAAACTCGGCTTCACTCGAATCGTATCAACAGATGCCATCAGAGAAGTGCTACGTGTGACGGACCCACAGCATGAGATCCCACGTCTACATAGGTCATCTTTCGCCAGAGGCGAAGCCGGAGATCCTGTTCTCGATTGGAGAGATTCATGCACAGTAGTTGAAGTTGGAATTGAAGCATCCATTGCAAGGGCCCGTCGAGAAGGAATTGACCTACTCGTCGAAGGAGTACATCTAGTTCCTGATAACCGTTGGTTGAATGAATGGAGAGAGAGTGGAGGCTTGGCTATCGGTTTCATAATGAAAGTCGATATTGAAGAGCAACATCTGTCTATGCTCAAAGAGCGAGACGCCAATTCTTGGAGAAGAGCCGACCGATATATTGCCGCCTTTGAACGAATACGAGCCATTCAATCAGGCTTGGAAGACCTTAGTGTGATGAGAGGTTGGCAAACCATGAATCCAAGTCAAGTTGCGGACCCTGTCGACAGAATCGCCCATTGGATTGATTTAGAGTGGAATGAATATCATCGAAACAAAAGGTAAGCCTCATTCGAAACTAATCTCTGCACTTAGAGGAATCTCCAACATTGCCTTAGAATCAGAGAGCCCTGCTTGAGCGCTTAACGTCAAGATACCACTATTGTTCGTTGCTTGCATATCCAATAATTTGATTTCTACACCGCGAATTTCTCCATGATGTAACAAATCATCATGCACGGCAGTAAGGGCACTGTCAGCAGCATCCATCCAAGACATCCCCGCCTCTACTCTTTCACGCACGCGCTCTTCAATCAATGGAGAAAATTCTCTTTGCAATTCTCCACCTACATCGATTAAGGCATCATCAGTTGAATCATGCGGACTTCCAAGGCCTGCTAATTTCACGCCGTATACGGCCATCGACAACAAAGACATCAGCAAAACCATACCTGCTGCTAACAACATCTGAGCGGATTCTGATGAGTGAAGGTCCCTTCGCTCCAAAGCACTCTTTCGCATCAAATTCCACCTCCCCTATACCAGATATCCAACGAGATTGTCCAAAGGTGCGACTCCTGTTGAAGCATTGAGTGAACCGTCTCAGTTCGCCCTATTGGCGAAGTAGAAGACCCGTAGACCTGCGAAGCAGAACCATCCATTGCCAACCAACACCTTCCATCAACCGTCGCTTCAAGTCCTTCAAGAATTAAATCGCAGGCTGAATCCAGATTTCGGTTCTGTAGATATTCATGCAACAGTGAATCGAATGAAGAATTGTTACTAACTTCTGCTCTAGCCATTCGCAATGCATCCTCGCCAGATAATTCTAGAGTTGCGTCAACTGCTATTGAGGGTGGATCCGGAACCTCGATTCTTAGGATGAATATTGCAGACATGAAGAAAAGCCAAAACAGTGTCAACATCTCAAGGACATGGATTTGCCCATCGTCCTCGAATCTTGCCGAGCCCCTCATGCTGACACCGTGACCGCTCCGCCGTCATCAAGGAGACTGCTGGTGGAACCAAATCCGATTCCATCACTTGGTATGACGGTGAAATAAATCTCATCTCCTTCATCCGTCATAGTGGATGAAATGATACTCATGCCGCTCCATGACGGTTGCTCAGCACCGTTCAGGAACCAACGGATCTGTGTCCCTGAATCCCCATGACCTTCTTCATCGAAGTAGGCATATGTAGCCTCAAGATTATCAGTGGTAGTAGGGTTTTCTGGTAATAAAATCAGATTGCTGGCAATTGGTACGGTATTTGCAATTGTCGCAGTAGGCTGGAAAGTTCCTGCTCTGACATCGATTTCCTCGGGAGGCTGTACTCCTATCAACTCTGGAGAGAATACCACGAAATTGAATCCCAATAAAGCAAGCACAATCATCATCCCCGCGTGTTTCATTCCCGAACTAAATCTCCCCGTTGCCATCAATCCTGCCATGGCTCCGTTACCAACCGCCTGCAGAGTTACTCCGTAATAGAAGACCATCAAGAAGAACAATGGATCAATGGCCCGAATCTCCATGTTACCCAATTGTGCAGAACCGTCACCACCTTCTTCACCTGAATTAGAACTGGCAATCGCAGGAATGAAGACTTTACCTAGGACAACGATAACCCCCAAGAAAACCATGTAAGAAACCCAAATGACTGCGATGTAGGATGAAATAGCACGTTTTCGTTCTCCTTCCAAGAACTTGATTTCTCTACTATCATTTGCTGCGGTCACAAGAATATCCGAAATCTTACCACCGGCTTTGTTTGCCTCTCCGATAAGTGAAATGGCTCGGCGAACCAATGGAGTACCTACCCTATTTGCAAATAAATCGATAACGTCACCGAAGGCTACGCCCCACGATAATTGATCTGCCATCTTCTTGACTTCGTTGTTCAACGCACCATATTCAGAACTGGCTAATGTTTGAACTGCAACGTTCATTGACAATCCTCCCTTCCAATATTCCGCCATATCTCGGAGGAAATCAGGGA
>CAZGIY010000105.1:0-5649 GCA_964526445.1 uncultured Candidatus Poseidoniales archaeon | reverse complement strand
GATGAGGGATTGATTCTCGGCATTGAGGATGGTTCGCCTGTATCACTTGTTCAGACTCAACCTCGCGCTGGAGGCAGAAAGTGAGTAGGAGTATTATTCGCACCCACCCCGCTACGAGCACTAGATGTTTCTGGAAAAGCGCCCACCATCCCTTTTTGGCTACCAGTTGGCGTGTTTTTTTTCCCTCAAAATCCCCGACCCTGCAACGGTTTAACCCAACAGACTAACAGCAGAATTCTGTAGGATTTTTCGATAATTCAAGTACATTTCTTTGGAAGAAGGGTTAAACCGGATTGTATTTTCGCTAGTCTGTGAAGCCTCAAACCCAACGTATAACTTGTTTTGGTGTTCTTTTCTTGTTCTTGGTCAGTTCTACTCCGATTGCTTTTGCGGACGGTGGTTCAGCCCCGCCTTCCTTCGCCTTCCTTCCGGGTTGGGACGGACAGATTGGCGGAAGTCTCGACCCATCGGGAGAAAGTTATGTTAACGGATTGGAGTTTACAAATCACGATTTTGATGATGAAGGGAATTTGTACTACATTGAGTCTGAAGACAATGTGAATTGGATGAACAATCAATATACAGTCTCCAACAGTGGCTTTCATCTCCTAAAAATAGATACAGAGGGGCAAGTTGAATACACTGAGTTCATTGACTGCTCTAATTATTGCACCCACTCCGACTACACCTACACGAAGGTAATCGGGATGCATGTAGTTGACGAAGACCGATTTTATGTCGTCCTGAGTACGTACTACACTTCTCTTACGATAGGCGGCCAATCGTACAATTCGGGCTCTCAACACAGCCTCACTACGGCGTTTTACAACAACGATACTTGGTCATGGGTTGATATGGAAGCGGTTTCATCTGGATATGCTTACAGCAGAGTAGCCTACATCGGGACGGATGACAGCGAAAATCTGTACATGGTTACAAACCAAGGAAACAGCGGTTCGTGGACAGAATATGCTGTTACCTCTTACACCCCAAACGGGACGAATTGGGTTCGTACTCTTGAACTTCCTTACCAAAGTCCGACCTACAACTACATCCATCCGCTGTTTGATGTTGACTCGTCCGGAGTTCATGCATTCGTTACCGTTCCAAGTCAACTAAAGTTCGATTCACAAACCGTTCAATGCCCAACCGGTGGAGAGGAGGGGTTCTGCCACATGTGGCTTAGCGTGAGTAATAGTGGCGTGAAAACATCAGCCGTTGGAGCTCCTTACACTTCTATTCAATTTAATCGAATGCAAGTTCACAACGGGTCAGTCTATCTCTCTGGGAATACTTACGACCGTGTTGTTGGATCGCATACGGAAAGTAACTTCACTGGCCAGAAAATTTCCCATTCTCCTAGGTATGGGCAGTATGTAGCGATGATGGAAAGCGATGGGTCGTGGGGATACCACCTTGTTGTAAATCAACTTCAGAGTTCATACACATATGGGTACCTGACTGATGTTCTTGATGATGGGAGCATGATCTTCAACGGAATGTATCCCGAGGCGGTTGCCGTTGATGGTACCACGGTTACTTCGTATCCGAATGCAGATGCAGAGGTAGTTGTTCTCCGCGTCAACCCAAATTCTGGTTTGATTTGGGCCAGTAGTCTTGGCTTTACCAACCCTGAAGCTTACCCGCTTGAAATGTTGAGCGATGGAGAAACCGTGTCATTCCATGTCACGAACCCATCCAATGGAGAAGTGTTTCATTCACCGGGTTCCAATGGAGCTAGCATGAGTAACAATACAGGAAACAGTTACTATGTGTTTTGGATTGATTTGGAAAACGGGGAAATTGTGGATATTGAGCCCACTCAAGCCACAGGTGTGTACGGCCGTTCGAACGATGGCGGCGTCCTCGCTGCTCAGTACCAATGGATGTACTACTACATGCCAGATTTTGATGGAGACAACGTCGGTTCAAGCGATAATTGTCCTGAAAACTATAATCCTGACCAGTTGGATTACAACAACAACGGTTTGGGTGATGCCTGTGACGAAGATGACGACTCCGATGGCGTTGTCGATGTTTCGGATTCGTGCCCTAAAGGTGAAACGGGATGGACCTCAAATGAAATGACGGATTACGATGGAGATGGATGCAAAGACCTTGCAGAAGAGGACCTAGATGATGATAGTGATGGCATTCCTGACGTAACAGATGCTTGTCCAATCGGCATCGGAGGAGCGGGTAATGATTTGGATGGCGATGGGTGCAAAGACATTGAAGACACCGACGATGATGGAGATCAAGTACGTGATGAATCAGACCTTTGTTCGACAGGTCAAACAGATTGGTCCTCCGGTACGTTAACTGATCATGATGGCGATGGGTGTCAAGATGAACATTCAGAAGATGCGGATGATGATAACGATGGCATCGCTGATGAGATGGATGATTGTCCTCGCGGTGCAACGGGCTGGCCATCCAACATAAACACCGACTTTGACGGAGATGGATGCAAGGATGGGTTTGAGGATGAAGACGATGACAACGATGGCATTTCAAACGGCATAGACGATTGCCCACGGTCTATTGGTGTTGTGAACTCACAAGGGTGTTCAGCAACACAAACCCTGGACAATGGAGGCGGTTCAAGCACTGTTTACTATGTGTGCTCCGTAGGAAACATCGTTGTTCTTGACCCGTCAGATTGCCCGGAAGACACTGGTGGCACCAGCAATACCAACAATCAGACCGGACATAACGATGACACCTTCTATTACGTCTGCCCTGGTGGTTCAGATGTGGTTACCGACCTTTCTGAATGCGAAGGGAGCATAGGGGAGGGTGGGACAAACATCACACTGGTGATTGACCCTTCCTCAAACAACTCGGGTGATTACATCACCTGTGAAGGAGGGAAAGCCATTGTTTTGGATCGCTCAAATTGCCCCGAGGTTCTTGCACAAGATTCGGCATCAAGCACCTCTGAATCCTCTGATAACGAGTTGATGGTGACCTTGATTGCCGGTATATTCGCTATGTCTGCCATTGTACTGGTCGTTGTCTTGGTCCGGCGACCCACCACTCCATCAAACGGGTTTGGTACCATTGACGAGTCAGAACGGTTGTTCAAGGAACAGCCTGCTATCCCCGAAGCCGTCTCTCTACCCTCGCCTCCTCCGACCAGCCAAGGGTCAAGAGCACCCAACGGTCCATCACCGGATTTCATTGGAACTTCCCATGATGGAAAGGAATGGATTGAATGGCCAGAAGGCTCGGATAATCATTTTTATCGAGACCTTGGGTTTGGCGGTGAATGGACAAGGTTTGAGTGAGTCAACCGTTCGACATCATTTCGTCTTCGAACCAGTTAAGGCGCATAATTCATGGTCAACGATTGTCAAAGCCATCTCGGCTAATCCTGGTTCCTTAAGATGTCGCTGAATTCTGATCAAGTTCCGGAAAATGCCTTCCGTAAGAGCCCTGATTCTTCCGAAACAGGAAGGCTAGTCTCCCGCTACGAGCATTATTTAATAAGAAAAATAATCCACCTCGGCGATTTCGGATTCCAATTGAATGAAGTCTTGACGAATGTCGTTATTTGTGACACACCTATCCGACCCCACGGGATGATGGTATGACTGCTGTGATCGGAGCGAGATTAGTACGCTGTCCTCCACGTTGGTTGTTGATCAAAATCGAGACCGACGATGGCATCACCGGCTGGGGAGAAGCCATTGGAGACCTGCATGAAGAAGTGGAAGCAGGACTGGAGGCAGCCTCAAAGAGAATCATCGGAGAGGATTCCAGCAACGTCAACAGAATCGTGGAGCGCCTGATGAAAGGTAGGTTCTGGAGAGATGGACCTGTGCTGAATACAGTGGCCAGTGCGGTGGAGATGGCGCTATGGGACATCAAGGGTAAGCGACTCGGCGTGCCAGTATGGCAACTTCTTGGCGGCAAGGTCAGGGACAAGGTACTCGTCTACCGAAATCTATGGGGTTCCAACCCAGAAGAGTTCGCTGATTCGGCAAGAGCAGCATTGCAAGAAGGCCTTGTTGCAATGAAAGTTAGTCCAGCAGGGCCAACATCCAACATTCCTTCAGATGATGAATTACAGGGAATCGTCGAGGTTCTCAAAGCCGTCAGGAACGCAGTTGGACCTGCGGTGAAAGTTGCTGTCGACCTGCATGGGCGCTTGAGTCCGGCTGCTGCTCGAAGATTGATTCCCATGCTGGCTGAATACGACCCTTGGTTCATCGAGGAACCATGTCTGCCTGACGATTCCACCGGTATTCGTTTGCTCGATACAGACCTCCCTCTTGCAACCGGGGAGCGCTTGTTGACTCTGCATCAGTTCAAACAACACCTTGAACCTCCATGCGTCGATATCGTACAACCTGACCTGTCTCTGGTCGGAGGCATCTCAGCAGCGATGTTGATCGGTGAATTGGCGGCGATGGCACAGGTGAGTCTTGCCCCCCATTGCCCATATGGCCCAGTTCAGACTGCGGCTAGCCTACAGATTGCTGCAGCCTCAGCTGCTCATCAGATGCAGGAGGTGCAGAGCCTTGGTGGAGCCGGACTCCCAGGAGGCAGGGCTGGAGGCGGATGGGCATGGTCGTTCAACCTACTCAAACAACCTTTCATCGTCGAAGACGGATATGTTGCTGTGCCCGAGGGTGCAGGTCTAGGCATTGAGGTTGATGAGGATGCCATCGCCGCTCATATGGATGAATGGAATCCACACGCTCCACCGATCTGGACCCAACCTGATGGCGCCTTCGCTGAATGGTGATTCGTCGAAAGATTCTATTCCTTCATTATCAGAGGGTGTTCCATGAGAATGCGGGCAATTATCGTCTTACTCATCGCGCTGGCGGGCTGCGGCGCAGGAGTTGCTGCACAGATGAATGAACAATGGCACGTCATTGAGATCGAGTGGGATGTTGAACAAGATGGAGTGTCAAATAATGGCGAAGTGACTATCACCTATGGTCTGGAAGAGGCAGAATATGCTTCTGAGACCTGCTATGATGACGATTGTGAATCAGACAGTGAAACCGAGAAGATGTCGAAAATCTTCGAGGATTGCGATGAAGAAGAGGATAAAGAACAGAGAGATGATTGTAATGCAGCAATCACTGCAACCGCCAATACTGTTTACGGATTGAATGGTATTTTCGGCTGGGGTCTGTTCGCAGTTCTTTCCTCGATTTTTGCCATCATTGGCATCTCTGGAAATAAATTTGCGGGATTCTTCACACTCATGTTGTCGCTTTCACTGTTGGGAGTAGCCATTTTCCACATCATGACCTTTCCCGAACTCGGAGATACCTGGGCTGAACAGGATGAGAATCTGGAAGTCTCGGAATATCCCGGCCAAGCAACTTGGATTCTCGGCGGCGGGGGCATACTGACTCTGATAGGTTCTGTGATTGGTTTCAGAGGCGGTGGAAAGAATGATGAAATCACCGAACCAGAAACTGGAGGTTCATACTATCATGGAGACTGGGGTTCCTAGTCTTCCAATGGTCGAGCGACCAACCACGCCAATACTGGTGTTGCAAGGATGATTGGACCACCAACTGCACCGATGAATGCGGGACCGAAGTCCTTGCTATGAGATGAAACAGTTCGGCTGACGTTGAAATCATCAACGAGTGGTTCAACAGAGCGATTCAAGAATATCCA
>CAZGIY010000104.1:0-5676 GCA_964526445.1 uncultured Candidatus Poseidoniales archaeon | reverse complement strand
AATGAAACATTGAAAACAAATATTGAACATATTGCCGTACATTACCGTCGTCTAACTCCACGATGTTAATACCTTGACAACTCCTTGAATCACTGAGATGATGATGCCGACAATCGCCACGTGAATACAGGCCAATCCGGCTTTTCTAGTGTCAAGTTCTCCACTCCAATGCTTGCTGAAATCAGGTTGGCGGATGATGGTGACTGCCCACCACACCCAATATGCCCACATCAGGAATGAGCAAAACAGGAACAACCAGTCAGATTGGAAATCAAGCCGGCCGATCCATGCTAGATGGACGTATCGTCCGAATGTGGCGACCACCAATAAACTCCATATTCGCTTTGAATCGTGAAGGGACCAAGGAATCAATACCACCAGAGCCATCATGTGGTAACCATAGTGAACTTTAGAATAAAAGATGAAAATCGCCAGTATACACAGCGTGATGCCAGAGTAGCTATCGAATTTCTTCTTCCAAACAGCTACCCAACAAGCAATGATAACGGTGAAGAATGAGATATGGAGAACATTTGTGGGGACGACATATCCGACAACTGCAAGAAAACGCCATAACGACATACCCCTTTGACCAGTAATCGTAAACGGGGCGGCTAATTCTGCAGGTGGCTGTTTACCGAACAAGTAGAATTCCAAGAACAGCCTGAACCCATCAAAGGCAAAAATCAGGAATGGCAGGCTTATCAGCAGGGCAATCCCAAACCCATACCCTGCAACTTTGGCCCGTTCCTTCCAATTGTTAGGTGCTAGGAATACTAGGGGAGATATAAGGGCTGGAAACATCTTTGTCATGGTTCCAAGACTAGTACTAGCGGCGGCCCAGCCCCATTTTTCTTTAACCAAAAACAAAATCGTCAAGGCGATGAAAACTGCGATTATTGCATCATCTTGAATCATTGCTATACAAGTGTAGTAGCCGAATGGATTGGTCGCATAAGTCATTGCTCCAGCAAGGCCTAACTGTCGGCCAGCAAGTGGTTCTAGAATGAAGAAGAGAATTGTAGAGGTCAGAAATACGAAGAATGTGAACCATAATTCCCAGATAAGCACGGTATCTCCTAAGAGAATGGCTGGAGCCATCAGGTAATTGATGACAGGAGGAGTCATCGTCACCATTTCAGTATCTGAATACAGTAACTCACCAGCCAGAATTGTATTAGCGCGGTCGCGAAAGATTCCGATATCTGAAGCTTGTTCCCGAAATGGCCTGTCTTTAGCCTCGTAGCCAATCAATAACGGAGCGGCACAGGTAAAGGTGATAACAAATAGAAGGATGACAATCTTCCTTGTGCTTGTTTCTTCAATGGTATCCAAAGCCGAATCAATTCGGCCATTCAAGTGCGAGAGGCCGTTGGCGAATCTCCCCATCGATGTGGCCTACGTATCTCCTCTTATCAGTAATATCTATTGAAGTGAGGCAAGCCCCGAGGATTATGACGATGGCTGAAGGAAGTGAAGTGTTGGATGTGAGCATCATTATCCCTGTCTTCAATGAAGAGGATAATATCCATCCGCTGGTTAATGAAATTACCACGACGATGGAGGAGCGTTCTTTCGAGATTCTATTCGTTGACGATGGTAGCACCGATACAACTGTAGAGAAAATTCTTGAATTGAAATCCAGTGATAACCGCATCAGGATTCTCAAGTTAAAACGGAATTTTGGTAAAGCTACAGCGATGGCGGCGGGATTTGATGTTGCTCGCGGCACTACAAGCATTACCATGGATGGTGATTTACAGGATGACCCAGCCGAAATTCCGCGTTTTTTAGCTAGTCGTGCAGAGGGAAATGATATCGTTTGTGGTTGGCGAGCGAAACGAAATGATAACATCTTCAAGCGTTGGCCATCGAAAATTTACAACAAGATGTCACGCCGTATTGCTGGAGTAAAAATTCACGATATGAATTGCGGTTTCAAAGCCTATGATACTGAATTGGCACGCAGTCTGAACCTGTATGGTGACATGCATAGGTATACTCCTGTACTCGGTAAAATGAATGGTGCCAAAGTCAATGAAATTGCCATTAATCACCGCAAGCGAATCCATGGTAGATCGAAGTATGGTGGGAGACGTATTGCAAGAGGGTTGCTTGACTTAATGACAGTCGGTTTCCTCTTTTCTTTCTTGGAGCGACCTTTGCATCTGTTCGGCCGGATTGGTACGCTGATTTCGCTTGTTGGTTTCGGTATCTGTAGTTACCTTTTGACACTGAAATACGCCTATGGAGAAGGTATCGGTGAGCGCCCACTGTTGATGTTAGGGGTATTATTGATTACCCTAGGAGTTCAGTTATTCATGATCGGTCTGCTCGGCGAGACCATTGTCTACCGTTCTTCGGAACGTCGCCCGATTCGATTTTTTGGAGAGGAATTGTAGTCATTCGTCTTCTATCGAAGTCGTTTCCAATGTAGTGCCTTTGAGCAATAATCCCCCGATAAAGAAGGCAAATATTTCTCCAATGATGTTGAAAGTCCTTGAGATGATGGCGAGAATAGCACCCGCTCCTCCACTGGCGAGCATCGTGATCATGTAGGTGAGCGAACCCTCGCGTACCCCAATTCCAGCGGGTAGGAAAAAAGCGAAGAATCCAGCGAGCCATGCTAGAGCAAAAACACCAATCAGCACCTCAAGAGGTACTTCTATTCCTATCCCAATGAGTATGAGTTGGTGGGCAATCCCCCAGATTCCCCAACTCCCTATCATCAGTAAGAGTGCACGTAGATAATGACCTCTTGTCATGGCTATTGGCTCATTCCATTCGCCTTTGCCTAACATCGCTATTGGTTTACGCAGAATTCTCTGCGTCGTCTCGAGACTGAGCAATGGTACTAGGCTGAAAACTGTAGCGATTCCCAGTAAGACTTTCCAGAAGATATCAATCTCGCTAGATGAGAGGAGGAGGCAGGCAGCGATTAGTGCAGAAGAAGTCGAGATCACGACTTCCCAAGCGAAGCATTCTAGCACCACTTTTGAGCCCCATTTTCGGGCGACCCATGCTCTACCAGCTATGAGACTAACCTTACCGGGGACGTACTTGGCGATATTCGTTGTCCACCAGATTGCGTAGGTTTCGCGGAGTGGGATTTCTGCCCCGCAACCGCGCATCATTACCATCCATACCAATGGCCAGACCACCATCAACAAGATGATCAATCCGCCACCGAACCATAACTGGACGCTGGATTCGGATATCACATCACTGAAGGCGATATGGTTGTGTGCAAGGTCTTGAAAGACGAACCAGAACGAAGCTGCAATGATAAGCACGACGGCAAGTCTAATCATCCAACTAGAACTTGTGTTCTCGGCATCATCAACTTCCATTTTCACCCACATACCATTCATGTATCGAATTTTTCATTCCATCGTTGCTATAGCAAGATTCCATCAATCGATTCGCACCAGCCACCAATCTGTTTCTCAAAACATTATCTTCTTGCAGTCGTTTCATAGATTGACTCAGTGAATCGATATCGTTTTGCGGAACCAGTATTCCATTTACACCATCTTCGATGATTTCTGGTATTCCTCCGCATTCACTACCAATCACCGGAATTGCAGCACTCATCGCTTCTAGCAGAACAACGCCTAACCCTTCTTGTTCACCGCTCTCTGTAGTTCTTGAAGGTAGAATCAATGTCTTGGCATCATGGTACATTTCACGGAGTGCTCCACGTTCAAGGGAACCGTGGAACCTGACAGAATCACCTAATTTCAAATCATCGGCCAATGATTCGAGCGCTGTTCTTTCAGGTCCATCACCGACTATATCTAAGCACCAATCAGATGAGTTTTCAGCGTGAATTTCGGAATAAGCGCGTAGTAGAATATCAACTCCCTTTACTTCCAACAATCGACCAACGAAGAGAAAACCCCCCCCTTTCTCTGCTAATTTCTCTGTTGAACCTCTAGAATCAATAAAATCATCAAGGCCGAAAACCATCGGTAGTAGCAAGTCACTTTTTATTGGTGGTCGCGAGCAGGATTCAGCAATTATTTCACGCAATGCATTTGAGACGAAATGAGCAGCAGAAGTACGTTTGAGTACTTTCTTTGCCAGTGTTTGAGCGATCTTTCGTTTACGTATCAAGAAGACGTCAGTTCCATGCATTGAGAGATGGATGGGTTGCTTTTTCGATACGGCCTTCATCGTGACATATCCACCAGGAATCAACCAATGAGCATGGATTATATCAGGCTTGATTTCATTCACCAATCTTTTTGTTGCTTTGCGCCAACGGCGTAGAAATTTAAGAAAAAATAACAAGCGTTTCGGAGAACCCAAGACTTGCTTATGCATGTCCCCTCGATAGGCGAGGGTTTCCTTGGCATCCGCTGCATATCGAAAGCGGCGAATCTCTACGTTATCGATGATTTCACTTTCGGCCAGACCTTCGGCATGGGGGCAATGAACGACCACTCTGGCGAACTCAGTGCAAGTTTTCGCAAAGTCATGCATGAATGGAGCGACATGGTCACCTCTATGTCGTGGATATACGTGAGTATTCAGCAAAATGAGCGGTTTGGAATCGGTACTCAATTCCATTGAAACATCACATTGAGGGCTATCTTGCTCGCTACTTCAATCCTTCGTATCAGTCTTCATAGTAATGATTGAATCCAAACAATTACTGTATTTCGAAGAATGCTTGTTGAGGCGTTAGTGGACTGTATTGTTGGGCGTAACAATTTGATTACTCTGCAATGTTTTCAGCTCGAGTCTGAGAGACTGAACGCTTGTGTGCACGCCCACTTTTCAGGGTTCATTCGTATAGAAGAGAAGGTTTGAGCGGGAGGGGCGCTCCTGCCTTACCCCCCACATCTTCACCACTTCCTACTTGCCAAGATTCTACTGTTTGTAGTTCCAGTTCTTCAGCAATGAGTCCTTGGCTGCATTGATGATCGCTGTTTCATCGACACCGTTCAACAACAGTCCACTAACACCTCACAATGGCGTCTTGATTCCCATGGCCCTTACGATGCACCAGCCCTTGAGAGACTCAAAAATTGAGAATGCGCCACCAAGGAACATCGAGATTGATGCAAACCAACCGATTCCAACACCTATGACCTCGGTCAGCGTCAATATCGAAAGCAGAATTCCGCCTAGAATTATGATGATTCCTAACTTCATACGGAATGCTCTACCCTTCTCTCCGATATTGCACTGCATGAACCTCTCAAGAGACTTGCCTATTTGAATCACTGTTTGATTTCACAGCCAAAACAGGGGTACTGAGCATCATTCGATGACACAGACATCTTCGGTCGGGAAAATGACACATTCCCTACGAACGGTCACAATGACCACGAAATCATCCTTAACAGCAACTCCACCAACATCGATTCCAATGCCTCTGGCCTCGACTTCTAGTTTCCATTCACCCTCATCGAAAGGTCCCTCCGCAAAATTATCCACTGGAGATTTTGATTCGGTCACATGAGTTTCCCAATATACACTACCATCTGGTCTGAGCAATCTAGCATCGACATATCTGATTGAATTGGAGATGTCGCTGGTGAAACCACTGGTGGGCATGGTGGCGCGGAAGTAAATCTGCATTTCATTGGCGCTGGCATTCATTTCGATGACTCTATCTGCAGTATAAGGCGAAAGGGTCTGAGATATATCGAGAGAATCGAAAACATG
>CAZGIY010000103.1:427-5705 GCA_964526445.1 uncultured Candidatus Poseidoniales archaeon | reverse complement strand
ACCACCAGGAGGACCGCCACGAGAGGGACCACCACGCCCTGGACCACCAGGAGGCCCGCCACGAGAGGGACCGCCCCCAGGAGGGCCACCGCGAGAAGGACCACCGGGACCACTTGGGCCACCTCGCGAACCGGGTCCTGGAGGGCCAGATTCTTCTTCATCGTCCTCGAATACTGCGCCACAATGTGGGCATTCATTATCCGATTCCTTGACCAAACCGCTACACATCTCACATGCGAACATCTCTTCGTCTGATTCTTCTTCTGCGGAACCGCTGTCTGCTTCTCCATGCACTAATTCGACATCTCCGTCCTTGGAACGGTAAAGATTCACTTCCGCAGACATATCTAAACCCTTGAGTGCCAACTCTGTAGAAATTGCATGTTCGAAAGCCTGAGCGAGATCTTGTGGAGTATCTAGAACCCGACCATCATCAACATATGTGACATTCACAGTCAACATGTCATCAGCAGAACGCGACTGAGGCGTTTCAACCGCAACACCTCGCTTACGAGCCACTCTGCGAACTGAAACTTCTGCCATGCGGCGAAGCAGATTAGAATCCGGACCCTTCTTATCATCCTCTTTTCCTATAGCATCTTTGAGAAATTCTTCAGCCTTGCTCTTTTCAGCCTGAAGATGTGAAGGTAGTTCCCCACTAATCTGAGCAAGTACCGAAGATGCCGATTCCTGATTCATCTGCAGCCATTGGCTACGCCGCTGATTCTTGACTTCCTTCTCAGCCACACTCAACCGGTTCACCATCTCATCCGTTGGACTAACAGAAGGGTTGTGAGTTGATAGTAAAGACTCTGGAGTAAGTCCTGGATCGCCGAATCCCATAGCCTCAAGTGAGGCGGCATTGGGTTCTTGCAACGGGAAATTCGGGTCTATCGGGAGATTGGGATCGATTCCCGGAACATTCGCAATCGGTTGATCGAATGGAAGTGGCTGGGCAGACATTTGATCTAGAATGGAAGCCGGAAGCCCTCCGCCGATTGGGTCAGCGGCTGATGGCAAACCCTGATCTACTGGCTGCTGCAGATTCTGTTGCGATATCTGACTCATCAATTCAGAAGGGAGGCCAGACTGCTGCCCTTGCTCTCTCTGTTGGCGGATTGCCTCGCCACTGATAACACCAAAACCGCGCCCTCCAGAGACCTCCTCTCCGGACAATCCAGTCTGAGTTGGCATGCTGGCTTTGGACAGATCTTGACGTGAGCCACACTCAGTACAGAATATGCTGTCATCAGGGATTTCCGCAGAACATGATGTGCAATGCATACCTCAACCCTGAACCTTGCTGCCTTAGGCCCTTGTAAAACGCTTGCTACGCAAGACCATCTCTGAAGCGGCGAATTTGGACCGTTTCAAACATACTCAGCAAACCCAAAGCATGACAAGATTTGTTTCACCTTGGGGATTCGGAAGAACGAGAGAGATGCCAAGAATCGTTGTAATTGGAGGGGGCCTGGCCGGAATTTCCGCGGCTTTGGCTATAGCCGATGGCGATTCATCTAACGAAATAGTGCTAATCGAAGCTCGAAATCGCTTAGGAGGGAGAGTTTCCAGTGTCAAGGACCCCGAAACAGGAATCGAGTTGGACAATTGCCAACACGCTTGTTTTCGTGTTTACGGACGTTTTCTGCAACTGCTGGCAAGATCTCGAGCACATGATAGTATCAAACTGCAAAGCAGAACCTCATTACCATTCATGGATATTCCCGAAGGAAGAATCGCCGCATTGAGAGATGGTAGGCTGAAGCCACCGAATCACATGCTAGGGTCAATGCTACGTTTTCCTTTTCTGAAACTCAAGGACAAGGCTGCGATGCGAAAGGTCATCAAAGAATTGGCAAGTATGGACGAAGAACAGATTCTAGCACTTGATTCTATAGACTTCAAATCTTGGCTTGAAGAGCGTGGACAAACCAAGAAAGCAATCGATCGGTTCTGGGGCTTCTTCGTATTGGCTGCACTAAATACAAGAATTGAGGAAGCCAGCACCAAACTATCTGCATTCCTCTTCAAGAAGGGGCTATTCAGTGACTCTCATTCCTTTGACGTTGGAGCGTTCACCTCAGATTTATCGGATTCAATCCATCCCCAATTTGAGAAAGCAATGCTAGAAGCCGGAATTGAGTTAAGAACCTCTGAATCAGCCAATTCACTGATTTGGGATGGTGTTTGCAAAGGAGTAAACACTAACAAGGGAACGCTAGAATGTGATTCAGTTATTATAGCACTTCCACATCATCTGGCTGCTAGATTGTTGAATGATTCAAATGCCCCTGAAAATGTCAAAGATATTGCAAAAATGGCAGATGATTTGCAGTACCGCTCCCTAATTGGAATTCATGCAATACATCCGCAACCGGTATTACCAAAAGATTTCACATTCGCAGTCTGCCTAGAACAAAACGTAATCCAAATGCTGTTCAACAGAAATGCAGAACTCGATGAAGAAAATTACCTTGATTCTAATTCGCAATGGATTTCAGTTCCTATCAGCGCTGCTGATGAATTCCTAAATTGGGATGATGACAAGTTCAGACAAGAATATGTCAAAGTTGTGAAAAACACATACCCTGAATCTTGGTGTGAGCCTACTACATTCAAGGTAATCAAATCAAAGAAAGCGACCTTTGCAGCTACTGTTGGCAGCAATAAAAACCGCCCAAAACAAGATGCCATCGCAGAATCAGGAATCTATCTCGCAGGAGCCTGGACAGATACCGATTGGCCATCAACAATGGAAGGTGCGGTAAGAAGTGGATTACTGGCGGCATCAAGCCTGATGAAGAAAGATTGGGATGTGGATGAAAACTGGGAAGGTTGGCCTCCGCCACCAGCAAGAAATGATCCAGAATGGAAAGCATGGTGATCCAATGTCAGAGAAATTTGAATGGGGTGAACACAGCATCGAAGGGGATGCCGTAGAATTAGCCGGATACGACACCTATAGAACAATAGAACAGGCTGAAAAACACTGCTCAAATATCGCTAGAAGCCACTACGAAAACTTCGTTGTTTCAAACTGGTTTACTCCACCCGAAGTCAAGCAGCACATCGAAAACATCTACGCATTCTGTAGATATGGAGACGACTTAGGAGATGATGCACCATTCCCCCCTGAACAACGCCTGCAATTGTTAAACGAATGGGAGAGCGACTTGAAGAGAGCAGCGGAAAATGACTGGAATGGAGAGCCAAGACACCCGATACTCACCGCTGTGCAAAGAACTGCCTCGTATCATTCAATTCCTGTTGAACCATTCATCAGGTTGATTCATGCATTCAAGATGGACCAGACTAAGACTCGATACAATAACTGGGAAGAATTACGAGAATATTGCATTCATTCAGCCGACCCCGTTGGACACCTCTTCCTATATGTCTACGGACACGATGATGAAGAGATGAGAGTATTGGCTGACAACACCTGTACAGCCTTGCAATTGGCAAACCATTGGCAGGATGTTTCCCGAGATTTAGAGCAGGATAGAATCTATGTGCCACTCGACGAAATGGAACAATTCGGCTATACTCTGGAGATGTACCAAAACAGGGAAGTCAACGAGGCTTGGAGAACACTGATCAAGCATCAAGTCGACAGGGCTCAGAAGATGTTTGATGACGGACGAAAGCTGTGGGAAAAGGTGGACCCTAGACTTGCAGTGGACCTCAGGATGTTCACCACGGGTGGCGAAGCAGTGTTACGTTCAATACGTAAACAGAATTACAATACCTTCACAAAAAGACCGCGTGTCAGTAAGTTGAAACAAGTCAGATTGTTCATCTCAACATGGCTTGCTTGGAAGCGCGCTATAAGACGGCATAAGCGCAGTAAGAAAATACTCACATAACCGGTGGCCTGAAAGAGGGGGACTGGTACGGATAAACGGTTGAGATGTTAGAGAGAGGGGATCGCAAGGGGTTACTTACTCCCCTTTTGGGAGCAGCCCCCACTCGCCGAAGCGAGCATGTTCCTCGAATGAGTGCTCTCGACAGACTTCGTGCAGCAGTGGTTCTCACCAAAGACGCTGTGAAGGCCGTATCGATAACCGCTATGGAGGCACTAAGAGAAGGTGCGAACTTCATTGGAATCACCGGACCTCAAGATGAACTCAAGGATCCCTTTGAGCATCTAGATGCACCCATATGGGCGTCTCCACCTCCTGAAGAATTGACTGAATTAGCGTACAAGTATTGCGAAGAGTTGACCATTAGAGAAGCGGGGAATTTCCATCATTCCTTCAAATATCTACCAGACGATCAAAGATTAGCTATGTGTGCTGTGTATGCATTCTGTCGTAGAGCAGACGATATTGCAGATGGAGATTGGGCTGACAGATTCCCCGGTTCTCTTGGAAATGAAGATCCAGAAGCAGAAGCATACAGAACTCGCCTTGAGGAATTATATGCTAGGAATACGGTAATCGACAAGGATGCTTACAGGAACAAAATGGCGCAGTTGTTCTTCTTCCGCAAGAAACTCTCCACCTGCTACAATGAACTATCCAGTACGGATCCAGTTTTCCTGGCACTAAAGGATACTGTCAAGCGACACAATATCGACCGCGTTTACTTCGATGACCTGATTTCGGGCATGGAAGAGGACCTCTTCGTCAACCGCTACAAGACCTTCGATGACCTCTATCTCTACTGCTATAGGGTAGCGAGTGTAGTAGGTCTAATGTGTATCGAGATTTACGGTTACGATGATGAACGGGCCAAGAGATACGCTGAATCATGGGGCATATTCATGCAATTGACCAATGTACTCAGGGATATCGGAGAAGATATCGCCAGAGACAGAGTATACCTTCCTTCTGAAGAACTATCTTCCAATGAGATCGATGAATTGGATTTCGTAGAAGGCAAAGTATTGCTGAACAAACATTGGGAACAATATGCTCGGGAATATGCCAAGAGAGCGCGAACCTATCTGAAGGAAGCACGTAAATTACTACCTCTGTTGCCCCGTAGAGCTAGATATTCTCCTGCAGCGATGATTGCATTCTATGAGAAAATCCTCAATCGCATCGTCAAGCGCCAAGGAGATGTATTCACAGAGCGCGTTAGATTGTCCAAGCCGCAGAAATTATTCCTCGCAGCAACAGTTTACCTTCGATATAGAATATTGCCTAGATTCATGTCTCCACTATGGGACGGGCTAGCCAAAGTAGGAATTCTGCCCAAAGTCTGAGCCAATTATCAGACCGCAGTATTCAAGCAACTCCTACCGCTCATCGTATCGTGGACAACAGTTCAGCCG
>CAZGIY010000103.1:0-391 GCA_964526445.1 uncultured Candidatus Poseidoniales archaeon | reverse complement strand
ACGTGTTGATTGTCGCCTCTCCATTTGACAACTATGTTCTCGAAGAATCGGGACACCTCTCCGACTTGATTGCCAAGGAATACAACGAACTCAACCTTACTCAGGCCCCAAGATTCATTCATTCTCCTAATGCAGAAGATGCCCTCACTTTGTTACGAACATGGAATTTTGACCTAATCATTACAATGGCAAGAATCGGATCGATGAAAGTTCATGATTTCGCACAACGTGCTGCTGAGTTACAACCTGGTGTCAAAGTCGTACTGTTAGCCTACAATACCCGAGACTTAGCTACATTAAGGGGTGGGGCCGGAATAGAACGCACATTCGTTTGGCACGGAGATAGCCGAATTATTCTCGCAATCTGCAAATTGATGGAAGACATGAAGAA
>CAZGIY010000102.1:2388-5736 GCA_964526445.1 uncultured Candidatus Poseidoniales archaeon | reverse complement strand
CAATGGGAGTAATCCAAGCAGAACAGATTCTGCAAAGTATACTCGCTCCCAATCAATATGGGAAGAACGTGAAGACACATCCTGCTTGCAAAGGACAGGTTGAGTTCGCCATCAAACTTCCAGGTTCTGATGGGGATATTGAGAACCCAGTTTGGCTGCCAATTGACTGTAAATTTCCAAAAGAAGATTATGAGCGCTTACTCGATGCCTATGAAGGCGGAGATAAGAAACTCATTGACAAAGCATATTCAACGTTTGAGTCAAATGTCACCAATAAGGCAAAGACGATCAGAAAGGAGTATGTATCGGCACCACACACTACCGACTTTGCAGTGATGTTCCTACCTACCGAAGGGCTCTATGCAGATGTTGTAAGAAGAGCAGGATTGTTTGAAAAACTTCAGCGTGATCACCAGATTGTAGTAACTGGTCCATCTACACTGGCTGCATTTGTGAACAGCCTTCAAATGGGCTTCAGAACACTAGCATTGGAGGCTTCGGCAAGCGAGGTGTGGAATGTCTTGGGCGCTGTAAAAACTGAGTTTGTCAAATTTGGCGGAATGATGGAGACATTACACAGACAACTCAATACTGCTGCAAACACGATTGGAGGAGATGGCGATTCAGTTCAACGCCGACTCAGGGCCATGGAACGCCAGTTGAAGGACGTTGAGTCCCTGCCATTGCCAAATCAAACCAATCTGTTAGAACTTGATTCTGATGAATCGCAGGATTGATGCGAGATGACCAGCAGGCCGTGCTGTGGAATACCTACATCTGGAACACGACGGCAAAGTGTTGTTGGTCGATGAGCATGGAAATGGCCCTATGGTCCCCAAGCCGGGAAGAGACTCTTGTGAACAGGGTTGGTTGATGCGCCTTCCTCATCCAGAAGAAGTAAGGGGCATGGGTATTGAATGGAGTGAAAAGCGCCGAAACTCCTTACATTGGGGCAAAGAGAGTGCTACTGTCATTCATGGATTTCCACATATTGATTGGCCCGAAAGTTGGGCTTGGAAAGATGCTGTGATAGGTGATTCAGCGGTCCATCCAGTTGCAAGGGAATCGGTGTATCGAAGCATACATCGCCTTGTCTCAAAAGTCATGATCATCGATGAAGATTCTAATGTTGTAATGGCCAAGGTGAAGAGGGGGCATTTCGTTGGCGCTTGGACATTACCAGGGGGTTACCTCGATTATTCCGAACATCCCGAAGACGGTGCTATTAGGGAAGCGATGGAAGAATTGGGCATTTCGATTGAATTGGACGATGTATCTCCAATCATTTCACAGAACATTTTCTCAGATGAAGGAGTGAACTTCGTCTCTTTCACTTATCTTTGCCGAGTTCAGCATGATTCTCTATCTTTCAAACCTAAGGAAGATGAAATAGCAGAAGTTGCATGGTTGAACACCAAAGAAGCCCTTGAGAGAGCAGTTTCTTGGTTTGACCGCGAGGCACTGAAGAGTATCATTCCTTGAGCAACAGTGTGCGAGCTTCAGCAAGCGCTGCTTCAAGGCCATCTGGATTGCTGCCGCCTCCTTGAGCGAAAGTTGGCCTACCACCTCCACCTCCAGATATGTGATGTGCAATCGACTTGAGAATTGCATTTGCATCATGACGTTCAGCAGCAATACTGCTCTCGGTAATGGCTACGAGTAACTTTCCGCCACCGTCCTTGCTGCCCATGACTGTAACAGTTGGGGTATTCGCATCTCTGGTCAACTCTCCGACCATTCTTACCATCTGTTTACTATCACCATCAACTTCCATGATTACGTATCTCACTCCATCAACAACAGAAGCAGAAGAATCACCGCTCCCTTGGGTTCTCAATCTAGTATTCTCTGCCTCCAATTGTTCTATCCTCTTGCGCTGGGTCTTCCATTCCTCAAAGAACCTGTGCGCTGTACGGGACAACTCGGATTCATCAACACCAAAAATCTGAGCCGAACTATCGATTATTGCAGCCTGTTTCCTAGCATGTTGTAATGCAGCAGGACCAGCGACAATGTGCAATCTCTCGATACCATCCTGAACTGCAGTCGAACGGGTTATTCGGATCGAACCGATACGTGAGGGAGAATCATGGTGAGTTCCTCCACAAGCCTGAATATCATGTTCTCCGATTTTTAGGATGCGGACACTACCGCCCTTAGGCGCTCCGCCCTGATAGAGATCGAATCCGTATTCCATGTCGGCTTCTCTACGATTCAACTCTTCCTTCACAGTCGAATCAACCTGTAGAAGAACCTGATTTGCCATACCCTCTATCTCATCTAGTTGTTCGCGATTTAATCTACTATGATGTGTTATGTCAAGCCTAGCGGATTCCACAGTTTTGTTAGCACCTGCTTGATAGACATGGGGGCCTAGAATTCTACGCGCCGCCCCCCCAACAATATGAACCGCAGTATGGTGATCCATTAGTTGACGTCTGCGCACAACATCGATTATCGCTTCAACTTGGTCCCCAGCCTTGAGTTCAGATTTTGTCATGTGGAGGATTACGTCATCTTCAATCTGTACATCAAAGACTTCTACCCCATTTATGGTGCCGAAATCCGCAGCCTGTCCACCTCCCTCGGGATAGAAACAAGTCTGGTCCAAAACCACGGCATAACCTTCTCCACAAGGCTGGCAATACAACACATTTGCTGCATTCTCACTCATCCAGACGTCTTCGTAGTAGAGTTTCTTGGTCGGGCTAAGTCCATGTTCAGGCTTCAATATGTTCGAGGCAACTGCTCCTTGTGCAGCCTGTTTGGCCTGAGCAGCATGTCGCAAGGCTAATTCTGCAGCAAATCCCGTACGCAAACCCAGTTCAGGCCAACCACTTCCATTAGCAAGCGAAATGACCAGTGCAGGAGCCATCCCGTGACTATCATTCAACGTGAAGAGAATCTCATCAGGTATCTCCTTAGCATCCTTGGGAACACTTGCCAACAGACTTTCGACGACATTACTTCCTTTGCGGAGCATCTCTTTGTATCGGGACTCTTCAAGTTCCAGTATTTGCATGAGGCCCGAACGCGTTTGCTTCATTCCTTCTTCGGAATAGTTGATGTTAAAGTGGTGAGCAGCGAGTTCGGCTAATGAGACCTCTATCCCCAACTCATCTCTCATTCGAAGAACTCGACGAGCCATCATCCTCGCCAAATAACCGGCCTTGGCATTGGAAGGAACCAAACCATCTCCCAACATGTTACACAATGCATGCATGTGATCGGGGATGGCATATATCCGTGCCAAGGGCTCGAGTACCTCAGCCAAAGTAACTTCATCAATCGAAATTCCTGAATCTTCTAGTCTCTGCAACAATAACTTGCGCAAATCACTCTCATTGG
>CAZGIY010000102.1:0-2378 GCA_964526445.1 uncultured Candidatus Poseidoniales archaeon | reverse complement strand
TTCATGATGCCCATCAGTTTTGACAATTCGGACAGTAAAGAGTTCATATCAGCGTCTAGTTTGTCGAGAACATTGGAAAATCCTGCCAATCGCTTGAGCCACTCGACAGATTCTGGATAGATTGCCTCATAGATTGTAGGTGTTCCAGCAGCTGCCCAACAGAACCTTTCCAGACCATAGCCCGTATCTACTACCTGCAAAGGCATCTTGCGATAATTCAGACCACCAATCTCCACATCACCATCGGGATGTTCTTCTAAATCCATGAATACAAGGGTGGCTAATTCAAGTCCGCCTACCATTACTTCAACAGCCGCACCAGCATTGCCTCCTCCAGACCAAGGATTCTCAACATAGGAAATCTCATTGGACTCTATTCCTAACTCCCCCACCATGAGTTCGTCACAATATGCCACACACTGATTCATCCAATAATGAACTTCCCCTTCTTCCGGTCGGTTGAACACATGATGTGCCATCATCTCAAAAGTAGTCAAATGCCTTCCTGAACGGCCTACTGCATCCACATCGGTCAAACGTATACAGGGTTGAGAAATTGCCAAAGGATTTGCAGGAGGGAGAACTAATCCGCTAGTGACGTGCGGTTGGAAATCCGCTATTGACGCTATCGTCAAATGAATGTCATCTCTCCACCTAGCCAAGACGGGATAAGGAGATACTCTACTATGCCCCCTTCGTTCGAAAAAGGAGATGAAGGTCTCTCTCATCTTGTCTTTAAGTGCCATGCCGCGTTCTGAATATCCCGAAATCATCGGCTTACCAATGAAACTGTATTCGTCCCTACTGGTGTCACCACAGGTCTCTCGGCTCTCATCTCTAGTCCAGAAATATAGACCGGATTCGATACATTTGCGGCGTGTGAAACCATTCTCATGAAAGAATGGCAACTCAATCGCACCAAGCCCCATCACTGTCCCTCGACTTACCTCGGGACGATTCATACCTTCAATGAATCGGCTTTTCTGACTCGCATGTGCTTATATCACCCAGTTGAACGAGACGCCATACATGGGCGAGGAGGCAGAGTGGAAACGGCACCTGCAGCAGGATGGCCCATTCACCTATCGTATACGCAAGCATGGGATGATGCAGGTCGATGCCAGATTAATTAGCGACAAGAATCACTTGGAATCACAAGCAGATGATCGTAGTCCGGGGCAGTTGGTCAATGCAGCATCCCTACCGGGAGCGGTTGGAGAAGCGTGGGGCATGGCGGATTGGCACTTCGGATATGGATTCCCAATCGGTGGAGTTGTGGCTACGGATGCTGATTATGGAGAGCAAGGCGGAGCGATCTCACCCGGAGGAGTAGGTTTTGACATCAATTGTGGAGTAAGGCTGCTGAAACTGGATATCGAGGAGTCGGAAATCAGCGACCTCAAGGGATTAGCCCGCGACCTTGCCAAAGAAATTCCCGCAGGAGCAAGTGGCAAGGGTGGAGTCAGTTTACGAGAGCAAGAATTGCAGGATATTCTCAATACTGGGGCTAGGGCTGCAGTTGAACTCGGGTGGGGGTTGGATGAAGACCTTGACTCTATTGAGAGTAAGGGAATCCTGCACAACGAAGGGGATGCTGTAAGTGAGCGTTCTTTACAAAGAGGCATCAAAAGTCTTGGGACGTTGGGAAGTGGAAATCATTTCTTGGAACTGCAAGTTGTAGATTCACTGGTCGACGAAAGGACTGCGCATAAATTTGGACTACGCGAAGGACAGGTATGCATGATGATTCATTCTGGCTCAAGAGGACTTGGCCATCAAGTCTGTAGTGAACACGTTGATACATTGGAGCGAGAATATCGCCAAGATGGGGATGTTTGGTACAGCGAGAAATGGAACTGGAGATTACCCGATCGCCAACTTGCTGCCGCACCTGTACACTCCAAAGAGGGGCAATCATACATCGAAGCGATGAACGCCGCTGGAAATTTTGCCTTTGCCAACAGATCAGCGTTGGCTCAGAGAGCAAGAAATGTCTTGCAAAGGCATTTGGGAAGAGATGGTGATGCTAGTCTATTGTACGATGTCTGCCACAATATCGCTAAATTCGAGGAGCACACGATTCATGGCTCGAATTGCAATTGTCTAGTTCATAGGAAAGGAGCAACCCGCGCTCTCGCTGGAAACTCAAATGAGATGTTGAAATCGTTCCCTACAGGGCAACCCGTATTGGTGCCGGGAGACATGGGCACTGCATCATGGGTTATGGCAGGACCAATCGAAAATGGAAGTCAAGCATTCTCCAGTAATTGTCATGGTGCAGGTAGAGCTCTGTCAAGAAGTGCAGCGCGTAGGATTGTAGACGGAAAGGCTATGGAAGCGGAATTGGCAGCCAAAGGGATAACTGTCCATGCAAAAAC
>CAZGIY010000101.1:0-5780 GCA_964526445.1 uncultured Candidatus Poseidoniales archaeon | reverse complement strand
GGCTCAGCGATGAAAAGAGGTCTGAGATTGGAGATTTAGTTTGTCGCGGTGCAGAGGCAGTGGGCTACAAGGGCTTAGCGACATTCGAGTTCTTGTGCGATGCTCATGGAGAATTCTATTTCCTTGAAGTCAATCCAAGAGTTCAGGTCGAGCATACGGTAACCGAATTGATCACGGGATACAATCTTGTTCAAATGGGAATCAGAATTGCTGAAGGAGGAAACTTACCTTTATCACAAGATGAAATTGTATGGAAGGGGCACGCTATTCAATGCAGGCTCAACGCTGAAGACCCTAGACAATTCATCCCTTCACCAGGTCGTCTTTGGGATTGTCACTTTCCTGCGGGTTATGGAATCAGGGTGGATACGCACGCCCATATCGGTTATGACATGCCGGGATGTTTCGATAGTTTGTTGGCGAAGTTGTTGACTTGGGGACATACTAGAGATGAGGCCATCGCACGTATGCGTTCAGCATTGGATGAAACTATTCTTGTAGGGGTTGACAACCTAGTGCCATTGCATCGAAGGATAATGGATGAGAAGGATTTCCTTTCGAGAGACATTACAATTCAGTATATCGAGATGCATGAAGATTTACTTGGGTGATTTGATGGACGTTGTGATGATTGGTAGCATAGCATACGATAGTGTTGAGAGTCCTGCAGGTTTAATCGTTGAAGGATTGGGTGGTTCAGCGACCTTTGCCGGAGTCTCAGCTTGTAGACTGAATCGTTTTCGCGACGGAGGCATTCAAGTTGGAGTTGTTGGAGTTGTTGGCAAGGATTTCTTGGATTCGGATGTGGAGAGGCTCGAAGGACATGGTCTGAATCTTAGGGGGGTCGAGAGATCAAATGATTTGACCTTCAGGTGGAAGGCTAGATATGGGGAAGATTTTGGAGATGTAGAGACGCTCGATACTCAGGTGAATTGCATCATTGGATATACTCCAGTGGTTCCTTCAGATTGGCAAGATTGTTCGGTTCTTCTATTGGCAAACATGGCACCTGTGTTGCAATTATCGATGCTTGGACAAGTAGATGAGTCAGCATTGGTATTAGCAGATTCAATGGAAAAATGGATTGTCGAGGAATTGGATGGTGTCAAGCAGGTTATGTTGCGCACTGATGTATTGGTCATCAATGAAACAGAGGCTGAATCAATTAGTGGACATGCAGATGTTCACAAGGCTGCAGAGGTTTTAGTTGAGATGATCAAGGGAGATTTGGTCATTATCAAGTTAGGTGCTCAAGGAGCGGTGGCATTCCATGGAAGTGAAGTCATTCATGTTCCCGCAGTACCTAATTGTGTGCCTGCTGACCCTACTGGATGCGGGGACAGTTTCATCGGTACCTTGGCTGCACATATGGCCATCAATATCACTGCAGAAAGAGCACCTGAACATGGATTGAGAGAGAGTATGGTAGATGCTACTGTAGCAGCATCTCTAGCGCTAGAGGGATTCAGTATTCAAGCCATTGAAGCGGCTGGACAGGTAGAATACTCCAGAAGGGCTGCAGCAGTTGCTTCAGTTGCCTGAATCAAGTCTCGGTAAACTAGCTTCCTTTTCCGAATCGCTGGTTGCAGACAGTTCAGAGAATCGCAATGGTACATCATTCTCTGGTAAGGTTCCATTACGGTGATTCTCTAACAATCTTTCAACTTCTGCAGAATTTAATCCATCTTCTGAATCTGCCATTTTCTGAATCTCTTTTAGGAGTTGAGCGTCTTTGTTACGCTGTGCTTCTAGTCTAAGTGCTTCTGAGGTTCTTGATTTTCCTCCCCTCCCCGATAAGAGTTCTTTTCCACGTTTTGCCAATTTACTCAACCCGGGGATGAATTTCCCGCGTACTGTTTTGCCACCTTGATTGGATTTTCTTCCGTGCATCTTGATTCTCTTGTACCCATCATCATTCCTTTGATTCATCAGTTTTTGCATGTGCGGGAATCTACCCATAACTTCTGTGTTATCTTCTAGATTTTGCTTCATTGCATTGGCTACTAATTGTGATGTTTCGTCGTCCACAATTTCCGCTTCTATGACCTCGGCTTCGACCTTGATGCGATCTTTTTCAGGGTCATCTTGATTCACCGGTGGTAGAAAACTTGGGATGAAGGAAGTGGGAGTGGGACTGTGCCCAGCTTGCATACCGTCTCTTAGCATGGAATCTCCTCCTCCATGAACTTCGGTAGCCTGCTTCAACATACCCATAGATGATTGCGGTGGTTGATTCTGCCAAGATGGCATCATCGGTGCTTGCATCTGTTGAGGTATTCGAGTCTGCATTTGTGGTTGAACTTGTGAGTTTTGTTCTATTTGGGTGCTGCCGAACAACCCACCCTCCTCGAACATGGAAAATCCTTCATTAGGTAGAGGTTTGACATCATTCATCGCCCATGGATCTACTATTTTCGCTGGTGCGGGTCTACTGAATGTGTATTGATCGTGCGCCGCTCTAGCCCTGTTAATGGCTTCAGATTGTACTGCCCGTTCACTGAACTCAGGCTCATTGTTGATGATTGCAGAACCGGCAACAGTTCCAATCCATCCAGGGGGTAACTCCGAATTGTCTTCTTCAGTCTCAATATCAGTGCCAAGGAAGGCGGGAATGGATGGGTTGGGAATCAGTGGTTCAGGTTCACTTTCTGCCTCTAATCGTTCTACAACAGCCTTCGTGGCAGGAAAATCAGCCTCTTTCATCAACAGGTCGAGACCCTCTCTGGCCTCATCGAGCGTTTGGCCATCTTGCAATCGTTGAACTAAAGCAGTTATCCGCATCAATGAGAGATCGTTACCATACAGAGTGTGGCAATCTCCATTGGTAGTATCGATAGTCAAGGTTGGTCTACGTCCTAATGCCCAACCTAGAATTATTGCGCTTCCAACGCCGAGGAACCAGAATTGTGCTGGAGGAAGAAATACTCTCCAAGCCGCGTAGATGAAGAACAAGCCGATACCAAACATCCAGCGTGGAATCAACGGAGTGGTATGATGTCGCATTCTAGCTACTGCTTCATGTTTCAGATTGAGGGTGTGGCCAGACCTTCTTTCCAATACTAATCGCGTAGCATCTAGTACGGCCTTGCATCTGCCGTCAAAGCCAGCCAAGCGCAGGGAGGAGAACACTTCCGCATCCCCTCCCTCGCAGCGAGTATCCTGCGAGTGTGAGTGCATCCCAGCGGCCTGACGAATTCTCACCGATTATGAATGCTACGTAACTATAAGGACGCGAGAGGCGTGTTTTAGGGAGGCTTTTGAAAAGCCATCACAATGGAATCAATTCAGAGATTCCACCAATGATTCGAGGGTTTGAATCAAGTTGATTCAGCAGTGCATTTACTGGGCCGTCAACTCTAGTAAGAAGCGGTGAATCCCAATCTACAATGAGTTCATCATTCTCAACCTTGGAAACTCTGCCAACGATGAACTGTAAATCAGATGAGATGTGAACGACGTCTCCAACATGGAGCTCACGACGTTGGAAGGGGTTCTTGTTAACCTTCATGCTAGTACGACTAGTAACTTGTAGCGGGCTATCTTCAGACTCATCATCTACTGGTTTGTGTACCAGAATTGCTCCTCCTCCCAACCAAGATTCTTCGGCATTCCTCATTGCAATTCCAACTCTGTCTCCGGCTAGCGCCTGCTTGACATCGTCATCCATCACTTGCAATGAACGAGCATTTGCGGTACCTAGTGCCGGCATTGCTGCTAATTCATCATGGACCGAAACAGTTCCTTGCTGGACATAACCTATGGCAACTAAACCAATCCCTTTGACATTGAAATATTGGTCGACTGGGACCAATAATGGTCTTGTAGCCTCTTCTTTGAGTTGGGGAATCATTTCTTCAAGCATCAACATCAATCGACTTCTGATTTCCACCCCATCCGTTGGAATCATCTCCCAATTTCTTAGCCCAGCCTGTTGAACAAGTGTGGAAACTTGTTCTGAATCTACCCATTCTCCTTCTGAAGGATTTATTGTGTAGACTCCCTTGTTGATTCCGGCTGATGAGAATGCCACCAAGGCTTCACCCAGTGATGCATCAACTATTTTCACTTCAAGAAATCCGGCTCTTGAAACGCTCAATGCTTCAAGGAAAGGAGCCAATCTTTCAGGATATTTGGCCGGGCGAATCAGGGAAAGTATACGCGGCTCCCCACCTTCGGAAGTCTCCTTGTGAACATAGGTATGTACATCCCTTTGATCAGATGCTTTGGCGATGTCTTTGGCTAATTCGTCGCTGCCAATCATGGCGATGTTCAGTACCGGCATAGTAATCGGCAGAGGTTCAGCATCAATATGGTTTCATCATTCTTTTTTCCTAGCTAACAGGTCTTGACGAATTGCACTGGCTTCCTGCCAATCAATTTCTTCCTCGGGGGTTTCAGGACTCAATTGTGGAATTGGTATGGGCCGCATTTGGTTATCGATAGCCACCATGAAGAAGAATCCAGAGCATATCTCTTTGCGTGTCCAATCTGCTTTGCTCATAGCATAGGCCATGACCTTACAGGCCGCGCTGTGGGTCGATGTGAAGACCACTTTGCCAACGACTTCAATCAAATCCCCTTTTCTTGCAGGGCTCTTGAATTCCATGGTATCAACCGAAACGGTGACGAATTCTCTATGGGCGAATTTGCTCGCTACAATCCCTGCGGCTTTATCCATCATCTCCATCAGTTTTCCTCCAAACAGTGTGCCGTAACTGTTGGTGTCCTGAGGGAATACTTCTTCGATCAAGGTGACCGGTTCCTTGCTGAATGGTTCCATGCTTCTCGTACCTGCGGGGCGGCCTAATGCTTTCAAGGCGTTCCTTCTCGGAAGCCCGTGCAAGGTAATGCTGGCTCTGCGAAAACTGCCGTAGCGCTTGTTTCGGGAGGTATTGATTCGCCAGTTGCGGTAGCTAGAATGCTAGCGGATGGTTGGACCATACATGCGGTTCACGCATCTCAGGAGCCGGTAACAGGTCCAGAGGCCGAAGAAAAGACAGTGAAGTCCTTGCAACATCTTGCGCAAGAATTCCCTGAGGGAATCTCCAATGAATTACAGGTCGTTCCAGTCGCTGAAGTACTCGCTGCTTTCACTGAAGGAGATGCCCACCGCGACTATTTCGTACATATGAAGAGGCTTTACCAGAAACTTGCTCACCTATGCGCACTAGAAGTTGGAGCCAGCCATGTCTTGAGTGGTGAAAATCTTGGACAAGTGTCTTCTCAAACTCTAGGAAATATGGGTGCTGTTGAAGTGGCATCACCATTACCAGTATTGCGCCCATTACTCGGTTTAGATAAGCAGGAAGTCATTGCTATGGCTAGGGCACTTGGAACTTATGAGATCAGTGTCGGTCCAGAGGAGTGCGATGCATTAGGGCCAAAGCATCCAACCACGATAGCAGATATGGACAGATTACTACGAAATGAGGACTTGGTAGGGGGTCTTGTTAAGGCTGCTGAAGGATGTTGGTCTGAGAGAAGAACAGTGCATCTTTTTTGATCACGGCCCCTTGGGGCCGCTCATCAAAGGCCCGATGGTTTTTCATGTGTGTGTCATGTCGAGGCAATGAATCACTCCGCGAGGTGACTTGATGAAGAATGAAAGAAAGAGTATTCCCGCATTGCTGTTTGTGTTCCTAATGTTGTTTTGTAGTTTATCTTCAGCGACTACTACCACGACTTTTGGAAATGGTTCAGAAGAAGTTGTTATTGAGGTCAAGGAGGCTCTGACTTATACAAATGAAGTAGATGGAAAGGTTGCTTTACCTACTATTGCT
>CAZGIY010000100.1:0-5841 GCA_964526445.1 uncultured Candidatus Poseidoniales archaeon | reverse complement strand
CCGTAAGTGCCCTGATTCTTCCGGAACAGGAAGGCTAGTCTCCCGCTACGAGCACTTGTATTGTCGAGTACTGTTCTCGTGCCCATAGCATAGGAATAATGCTGAGTTATGGACTTCGTGAATTGCAAACAATTCACTCACCTCCCGCTACGAGCATTATTGCAACTCTGACAAACGGCAATCGTCCTCCTCAGAGCATGAAACAATTTGTTATACCTGCCACGGAAATAGGTTATCCATGACAGAAGAGTGGAACGATCTGGCCCAAAGTGACAAGGAAGGCCCTACTTTGCTTACTCAGGTTCTACTGGTTCTGGGAGTTAGCACCATGGTGATGATCTTCTTCTTGGGAATGTAATAACACATTCAAACTGTGGAAATGCTACCGCACTTCGGACACTTGATCCGACCCTTATAGTCTGAAGGGACCTTCAGCCCTTTACCACATTCACCGCAAGACACAGTGACTTTCGCAATCTCCTTTACGGGCTCCACGCCCCCCTTCAATCGCTGAATCAACTCATCTTTCTTACCCGAGACTGGCAAACCTTTCTGCTTGAGTTGGTCTTTGAGTTGTGCAACCGTGAATGAGGAGAGGTCTGCTTGCTGAGGAGTGTTTGCGGGGATGACCACTACGTTGTTGGGACTTTCTTCTCTGAACCAAACCCAAGGGCGAGCCAGCGCTACTAAACCTGCGAAGAACAGCGCAATGCCGCCAAAACATGAGTAATATGCCATACTCATTGTTCCTTCACAGAATTCGTCGCATGAACCCCCTGATCCGCCTAGCCCTGGTCCAAGCGAAGATAAAACTGACACAATTGCGAGAATAACTGCCCCGAAAATCAGGAGTATGCTAAGTGAAACCATTAGGCCGCCTAAATTCTGAGATTTGGATTCTTGAAATTGATTGTATACTGGCATGCGGGAAACAATCGGATTGGAAACGTCTTGCATGACCACAGAAAAAGTAACCTTCTGCTTTGGTTTGCCAAGTGCATAAGCCATGAGGATGATGCCGAGTAAGCAAGTGGGTGCTGCAATGCAGGTGGATATCACCCCTATCATTGCAGTTTCTTCACTTCCAGACATTATCACGTTTTGACCTGCAACGTGCAATCCTACGGCAACTGCTAGGAGGATTCCTGGAACCAAGAAACGGTTGCTCTTCCAGTCAGGGTCCTGAGCATCATCCGCGATTACGACCGCAGGGGGCGGAGTTGAACCTGCCATGTACGTATGTTTCAAATCCCAATCAAATAGTTTGGTCCGGACAGTTGAAGAGAAAACAAGGTTTGCAAGAATAACTTCTCACACGATTTCGCCCTGTGTATCTTCATCCGCCATCTTTTGGGCGATGAATTGGCGCATGAACTCTGGTAATTCTCCGTTAACGAATACCACGTCTTGGACTTCGTCGAGTTTCTTTAGTGAGTAATAGATCTGCATAGCCGTCATTGGTGTAGAGGAACAACCTATGCAGCCACCTTCCAATGCCATCATGATGATACCTCCCTCTGTATCTATGACGTTGACAACACCATCATGAGCATCGAGAATCTCCTGTACTGGACCTATCTCTGCCAGTATCTCTTCTGCTGTGATGGCCATCTCGCTCATCTCTGCGCCTCGTCCATCCCATTTCAACCGTCGCTTTGTTACCACAATCAAGATGTTCGGTATTCTCCTCGACGCAACATGCCGGTCCGAGTCGCGGTTCTCGATTTATTGTGTGAACGCCCGGTTTATGGCCCTCAAGGCAACGCTGCCGCGGTAAGTGGTTTTGGCGATGTCGAAATTCTGGCATTGAACCCCCAGTTAGAAAGTTTGGAGGGATGGCAGGTTGAAGGTGAGTGGGGAGGAATCCCATTTCGAAGAGTTTCGATGCCTGAAAATGTCGAAGCCTGGTTCGATTCTGGAATCAGTGCCTTGGTGATTAGTGGTTCACGTTCCAATCTTACCATGCCAGAAGAATGGATGGAAGGTGCTTGTGAATTCGTGCGCCGCGCTGTGGAATACGGAGTTCCAACCCTTGGAATCTGTTTTGGGCATCAACTGCTGGCTCAGACCTTTGGAGGAAGGTTGCAGCGGGCTGAAGAAGGATTTCACGACATCTCAGCCACCCAATTGACCTCAGAAGGACGAATGGACCCGCTGTTCTCTGGATGTAGCGAACCTGTAGAGGTCATTTTCACTCATCAGGATCATGTGACTGATATTCCAGAAAGGGCACATCTGCTATCCAGCGCTAACCATACTGCCAATGCCGCTTTCAGATTGTATTCAGAAGATGGGCAAGCAATGCAAGCATGGGGTGTTCAATTTCATCCTGAAACCACTATCGATATCTGTAGGTATGCTTCAAAGGTGGGAGATATGCCATTTTCTGAGGATGATGAAAGGGTTTCGAGACTCGCTGGAAGCCGCATCTTGCAGAACTTCGCAGATATTGCCATGAAACAAGGTTGAATCTGCTGAATTACGTAGGAATACGCATTCTCTTGTGTAATTGCTATGGAACCACTTATGAAAGCATCTCAGGTCGCCGCCAGCAACAGGTGTTGTTATGTTACAGAATATAGAACTTGGATACATTGCCATTGCTACCGCAGTAGTTGGTCTTGTTGTGGCCTTTTGGTTATACAAGCAGGTCAACTCGATTAAGATAGAAAATGAAACTGTGGCTCGAATCACTGGAGAGATTCAGGATGGGGCTATGGCTTTCCTCAAGGCTGAGTACAAATACCTTGCAATATTCATCGCAGTAGTTGCTGCGGCCTTAGCAGCAGGTGAAAGTCTGGGCTTAGGTTGGCAAACTGCTGTTGCCTTCCTTATCGGTGCTGGAGCCAGCGTTGTAGCCGGATTCTCTGGCATGAAAGCTGCTACCTCGGCCAATGGACGTACCGCTATGGCCGCTAAGAATGGCGGTCAGCCTGAGGCCCTTGAGACATCTTACAACGGTGGAGCTGTCATGGGGCTGGCCGTAGGTGGACTGGGTCTTCTCGGTGTTTCAATCATGTATGTGTGGCTGGGACAGGACCTCAATAACGTCCAATATATCGCTGGTTTCGGCATGGGTGCCAGCAGCATTGCTCTATTCGCACGCGTTGGTGGTGGAATATACACCAAGGCAGCAGACGTAGGAGCTGACCTAGTTGGTAAAGTAGAGGCCGGCATTCCAGAGGACGATCCTCACAATCCGGGTGTCATAGCAGACAATGTTGGAGACAATGTTGGCGACGTTGCAGGAATGGGAGCAGATATCTTCGAGTCATTCGTTGGTTCAATCATCGCAGCCATGGTTATTGCTGCAGCAGATAGCGACCTTGGAGCGAAGTACGTCATGCTACCAATCGTTCTCGGTCTGGTCGGATACATCGCATCAATCATCGGTGTCTTCTCGATAAAGGCCATGAAGTCGATGGATGCAGGCGCTGCCTTGCGCAACACCACCTTCATCGGAGCAGGTCTATTCTGGATTGGCGGCTACGTTGCCATGGACCAGTTGGGCTACGAAGACAAGGGCGCAATGTGGGCAGTCATCTACGGTAGCCTTGTTGGAATCTTCATAGGTCTGGTGACCGAATACTATACTGGTATCGAGCCAGTTTTCGGAATCAAACCCAAAGCCGTTCCACACATTGGCGATATGTCAAAGACTGGACCAGCAACCAATGCCATCGCTGGTCTTTCAGTTGGAATGATGTCTGTATTCGTACCAGTGGTCCTGATTGCAGTAGGTATCTATCTTGCCAACTTCTATGCTGATCTCTATGGAATCGCAATGGCAGCAATGGGAATGTTGGCAACAGTTGGAGTCACCATGACCGTTGATGCATATGGTCCAGTAGCAGACAATGCTGGTGGAATCTCAGAGATGGCTGAACTTGGACCAGAGGTGCGCGAAATCACCGATGGCCTGGACAGTATCGGAAACACCACCGCCGCAATCGGCAAGGGATTCGCAATTGGCAGTGCAGCACTGACCGCTCTGGCTCTATTCGCTGCATACAAGTCCGCAATTGTTGAAGAGTGGACAGGAGAATTCACAATGGCCTTGGATGACCCAGAGGTTGTCATCGGTCTTCTCATCGGTGGTGCTCTACCATTCGTGGTCGCTGCACTGACGATGACCAGTGTAGGTAAGGCCGCAGGAGAGATGGTCACAGAGATTCGCCGCCAATTCGCCATTATGAGAGAGAAATTATCTGGAGACAATGATTTCGATGGGGACTTGGATGACCCGACCACATGGCCTTTGGAAATAGAAGCCGACGGAGTCTCCTATCCTGATAGTGCATCCTGTGTTGACATCTCAACAAAGGCTGCTTTGCGTGAGATGATCGCTCCAGGATTGGTAGCAGTTCTCTCTCCAGTCATCATCGGACTAGCCCTAGGGCCTTTTGCACTCGGTGGACTGCTCGCTGGAGCAACCGTGACCGGTGTACTGATGGCTCTGTTCATGGCTAATTCTGGAGGAGCATGGGACAACGCAAAGAAGGCTATCGAACAAGGTGAGATCGAAGGAGAAAGCAAGGGTGGAGAAGCCCACGCAGCAGCAGTCATTGGAGATACCATTGGAGACCCATTCAAGGATACTAGTGGACCTTCGCTGAACATTCTCATCAAGTTGATGTCAATCGTCAGCCTAGTCATAGTTCCAATCATTCTCACGATTCATAATTGAAGCAAGGCTCAATAAAGGGCCTTCGTTGGCCGCACCATGCGAGCATTGTTGCTCTTGTTTGTCATGCTTGGTTCGAGCATGGCCGGTTGCTTAGGAGATTCAAACCCTACAGCCGAAGAGTTACAGGTCGATGAAGAGCCTGGCTGGCAGGTCGGAGACTGGTTTCAGTACATCTTCACCACTCCACAATATGGACAGGATACCGCTAGACTGGTCATCGCTGACAAGGTGGAATCAGACGGAAATTGGATGTTGGGAATCTCAAGCCGCACAGAAGCACAAAGACACGCTGTCCTCAATCACAACCCCTTCCTCGGCCGACTTACCTTCTCAGACCTCAAGGTCTTTGAGAATGGCATAGCACAGACGGTGTTCCATTTCCCAATGAATGTAGGTAACACTTGGCAATTCACTTTGTTCGGGCATGAATGGAATGCTGAGGTCAGCGAATTGAAACAAGATGGAGCAATTATCGAAGCAAGCAGTGGCGGTGGTGGAACAATAGTCTACACATTCGATGGAAATATCGGGTTCCTGAGAGAATTCGAGTGGACCTCAAATGATGATCAAAGTCTGTTTTCAATGGAATTGACCGAACACGGTAGCAACCACGATGGGCGCGTTTGGTTCGTTAGAGCGACTGATTTAAAGAGCGAAATCTATCAAAACATAGATGGGGAATTGTACGATACCTTCCTCGATAGTGGACATCCAAGCGGTGCAGAATTCGACCACCTGATATGGTACCTCGACGTTATCATCGACGACTCTACTGGCTCCTCTGGATCTCTTACCATCAAGGACCATTTGGAAACGACCTCATTGAATCGTGCATGGGGAGATAGTTCTGAGGAAAACCATGCCATCGGTACGATACCTTCAGTAACCGGTGAATACAGTCTAACCGTGACTCTCTATGGTTCATCATCGTATATTCACTTGCGAATCGCAGGTGGTTTGGAACAAAGTTGGGACCTTTGATTCATCCTAGCATCGCTCTGGACTCATCAAAACCACCGATGAGGACCACCTCTCCACTCCTAAGGTCGAACACGACTGGAACTGTTCGGTGCCTCGTTGCGCGCACGACCTCGTCTCTGAGCCCAGGGAAATCATCCATGTTGTATTCCACATAAGTCATACCTTTGCTTGGA
>CAZGIY010000099.1:0-5917 GCA_964526445.1 uncultured Candidatus Poseidoniales archaeon | reverse complement strand
GCTGCCAGCCCATTCTGGACAATTATTCTCTCAATCGCGTGTTGTTGGGTAATCGCTACAGGAATGCTAAGATTGGCTAGATTCGCCCATGAAGAAGGAGGTTACGTTCCATACTTCTCTGGTTTATCCTCGCCGGCCTCTTCCATGTTACTGATGTCGCTAGCACTATTCATCTGGACCCAACCATCAACGGGGCTCGGTCCTGGTTTATCGAGTTGGGATTGCCAACCATTTTGTTTTGGTAGAGGCGACGACAAACCATTCTATGATTTTCTTATTCTACCATTCATGCTCTTCGCTGGTGGAATGATGATTGCAGATCGCAAACTTCCCAAATTGAAGAGAGGATGGCCAATGTGGGCAACTGTTGCTCAGATGCTAGCATTGTTGCTTGCTACATTGACGATGTTGATTCACTTGCTTCTAGGCGGAGACTCATATTCTCAGATGGTTAACCGGGTCGTAGCATCTTTGTTGTTGATATCTTTCCTTTTGGTCATGACATACATCATCTTTGGACCTTCAGTAGTTTCCAAGGAAGAAGAGAAAAGTTCAGCAGAATCTGAGTAGTATTGGAATTGGTTAGCAGGGGGAGAATAGACCTCGCGAGGTTGATACTGACCCCCCTGTCTTAAGTATGGGAGGATGCGCATACGTTTCGGGATGGGGTGCCCATGAGCGTCAGCGACAGCAGCAGAACAACAGTTCACAGTAGCCGAGAGGACCGTAGCCAATCCGGTGACGGTTTGTCTCTGTCTGCATTGCGTAATCAGATGACTAGGGCCGCCAGTCCAACTCTTGATTCAACTGTACAGAGGAGCGCGCGATTCCGTGAAGAGGAGAGGTTGCGAGCCCGTCTGCGCAGAGATCGACATCTGCGCCTACAGGCCCAATCGGAAAGAATCTCTGCAATGCAGGATGTCATTGCTAGTGAGTTGAATCAACAGCATGAGATGACCCTCGCTCAACTGGAAAGAGAGTTACGCCAGGAGATGGAAGATGAGTTGGCGCAACTTGAGATCGAGGCTCTTGGCAAAGAGGAGAAAGATATCCGAGAACAATTGGAACTTCAGTTACAGCGCCAGGTAGAGACATTGAGGGAACAACTTGAGGTCGAGCAGGAGCGACGCTTAGAAGAACACCGCCAACACATGCGAGGTAGACTTGAACAACATATGGCACAGAATCATCAGCGCACGTTAACTTTCCAGAAGGAACGCCTTGCGATTGAATACGATCAGGCTCTACAAGCCCGAATAAGGGACATGGAGGCGAGTATCGAAGCTGAACTTGAGTTGAATTATTCCGATATGGAGAAGACCGAAATTGAAAGTCTCGAAGAGGAAAATCAAGCACAGCTATCAGAAAGAGAGGAACAACTCCGAATTGGTATTCGTAGGCGCTTAGAGAATCAGTTACGTGACCGCATGCGTACGCGAGAGGCGCGTTTGCGGTCCGAATATGAACGCCGCAGCCGCAGATTAGAGGAAGAAGTAGCTCAACAATTGCAATCCGATATCGAGAGAGATTTGCGTAGAGAGACCGCAGAACTCGAGGATCGTATGCGAGAAGATGTCGAGATGGCAGTTGCCCGCAGAGGGATGAACTCAGATTACAGATAAATCGTGACCTGGCAGAATCCTATGCCGATAGATTGGCATCGCGTAAGGAGCGTCTGCGCGAAAAGTATGACCTGACCTTTGGACAAGCCGTGGAAAGTATTACTCGAGAGATAACCGAGGATATCGAAGGCGAAATGAATCGCCGACTGGAAGAGGAGTTTGCGGCATATCGCATGGCTAGAGAAGCAGAGATTCAGAATCGCCTTTCCAGATTCCGATATGACCAGGAGAATGACATCAGAGAAAAACTGGACCTGAGATTCGGTGAAGAGAAACAGGATTGGGTCGAGAGGCTGGAGACAGAATTCCAATCTAGAGAAAGGGCTGCCAAGAAAGCCATCATGTCTGAAATCGATGCGCAAATGCGTAATGAACGTCTAACCTTTGAGACAGATCTTGACTTGATTAGAGATGAGACAACGTTGGAACTTGAGGTCGATATGGAAGATCGTCTGAAGGAATTCAGGGTCAGCAAGGAAGGGCAGATTGCAAGCCAGCTAGAACAGCAACTCTCGAAGCGTGAAGAGATAATGCGCAACAAAGCACTCATTGAGATTCGTCGCAAGGAAAGCCAGATTCGCGCTGAGATTGAGGCACAACTCGGCCTAAAGCGTGCCGAGATAAAGGATCGGCTTGGACAATTGGGAGAACAGATGGATGCATTCAGAGGCATGGCTGAATCCAAGATGCGTGAGTCAATTGAACAGAAGATGCAGATGGAAATCGATGCAGATGCTGAGCACCTGTCTGAGAAGGAAAAGGAATTTGCTCGCTTGCAGAGTGAAGAAGGAAGAATTGCCAAGCAACAATCCTGGTTGTCAGCCATCGCAGGTCAGCCATCTGGACCCGCAGTCGGCGGTTTGGCCGACCCGAGCAAGTTGGGCGCAAGAGCAGACCCTACTACCGCTGCAGGGGGGAGGGCTCCATTGGGAGGTCTTGCTAGACAGGGTAGAGGCCCAGTTATACCTGAATTGAGGCGTAGACCACTGGCCGAACAAGGTTCACCAATGGCAAGGCCAGTTCAGCAACCTCTTGATAGAGGCGCAGATCCCACTCGATTAGCTCCGGTTCAGAGGGTAGTGCGTCAGCCAGTTCAACCTCCGGTTCAGAGTCCTGCCATGTCATTCGACCCACGGCCTGATGCAGCGCAATCTTCTGCTGCTCAGCCTAGACCAACACCTCCAGCAGGTCCTACTCGTACGGCACCAGAGCAGGTTATACCAACTCAAAGCCCAGTAGAGCGAGGCCCTCCACCAAACATCCCTTCAAGAGGGCCTGAGGCTGTTGGAATAAGCGTTCCAGAGGTTAGTCCTAGCGGAAAGGTAGTGCCTGCCCGTTCACCAGTCTCTCCAAGTATGGTTCCACCGACCTTGCCTGAGACTCCAACTGAAGAATTAGAGCCCGAGGAGGTACTACCTACTCCAGTACACAAGGAAGTATCCGCGGAGAAAGCACCTCTAGTCCCAATCACGTCAACGGTTTTATCGCCTAAGGGGGCTGAGAAGAAGGCCGTATCAGCCCCATTGGTACCGGTTGAAGCAACCATTCTAACACCCTCAGAGGATTCAGTTCCAAGTCTCAAACCAGTGGAGGAAGAGAAGATGGATGACGCACTGGCAAACATAACTCCAGTGAATGTTCCAGTCATGACTCCCGTCGTGGAAGAAGAGGAGGTCAAGACCTCAACCTTGACACCTGTCGCCAAGGTCATGACCCCACAGATACCAATGGATGATTTGATGCAGGATGCTGAAGAAGAATCTGAAGAGGAGCCTGAGGATGAGGAGATGGATTCAATGATTGAGAGCATGTCATTCAAGGCTCCTAGCATTGCTGGAGTTGAGTCAGATGAAGACGAAGAGACAGACTCCCCGCCCACAAGAGGCCCTCCTCTTAGTGCTGGAAGCAGAGGTCCACCAAGCGGTGCTAGAAGAGGCCCTCCTCCTGGTCCCGGAAGTAGAGGTCCACCAAGTGGTGCTAGAAGAGGCCCTCCTCCTGGCGCTGGAAGTAGAGGCCCACCAAGTGGTGCTAGAAGAGGCCCACCCGATTCAGAATCAAGAGACTCTGTCGAGGCAGAATCCTCAGTCGATGATTCAGACTCTAGCGAAGAAGAATGAGCCATATACGGGCATCATTGATTGAATCCGTTAACCGTCGCTTTGAAAGGATAGGCTCCAATCGATGGTCATGCAAAGGGGATACGCGGCTCTGTTCTGCATCTTCCTGATGGCTGGATTGTCATTATCTTCGATACCAGTAAATGCTGGTGGTAATCTTGAGGATTCAGGAAGTAACATCGACCTTCTCGGAGGAGAGACTGCCACATGGTTGGAGTTTGATGAAAACAAGGTGATTTTTCTTTCTACGGATGGAACTTTACAGGTTCATGATTTTGTTGAAGGTGAACACACATTGATCTTTGAGATAGATGGATTGCCTAATACTCATGTTGCAGTTCCAGATAGTAGCAACACTCTAGTGGCTCTTGGAACAGATGATGGTATTTTGGTGGTGGATCTCAATACTCAGAACATAGTGCAGAATTTCACTACCACATTTCCTGTAACCGCTTTGGCTTGGGATATCGACGGCGATATCTGGGCGGGTCAAGGAACCGGAACCAGAAATGCTCACGAATATACTGTTACAGGTACGGCGACTGGGCAAGTAACTAACACTCATTCGATTGGATTGACTGATGTAGAGGTTCTTCCAGATGGTCGTGTTGCAACTAGTGGTAATGACAAATTGATTTTCATTAACAACTTTACAAACGGCGCTTCTTCGACATTGAATGAACACGAGGATAGAGTATTGGCTTTGGCTGTCGATTCTGAAGGAAGATTGTTGAGCACATCTTCAGGTGGAACCTTGATCAGATATGATACCATTGATTGGACTTATCAGAGTCTAGAAACTGGAGCCACTAATCAGTTGGAATACCTGTTGCCAACCGATGATGAGATCCACCTTGGTTCCAACAATGGGGTATATCATTCGGTTGATCCAAGCAGTCTTACTTCGGTTGAGGATTACCAGATAGGAGGACGGATTAAAGGAGCCGATCGTGGCCTTGAAGGGCAATTGTACTTACTTGCATCTCTTTCTTCAAGTACCACCGTCAGATTGTTGGATGTCGATAGTGATGATGATGGGACAATAAACTCCAAGGACGATTTTCCACATGATGCCAATGAAACAAGCGATAGTGACCATGATGGCGTTGGAGACAATTCTGATGTTTTCCCAGAGGACCCTAATGAGCACAGCGACAGGGATGGAGATGGCGTTGGAGATAATTCGGACCTCTATCCTGATGATGAATTCGAGTACAAGGATACTGATGGAGATGGCTATGGAGACAATGGAGATGAATTCCCTGAAGACTCAACACAATGGGAGGATTGGGACAATGATGGGCTTGGGGATAATCCATTCGGAAACAATCCAGATGATTGTCCAGGTGTGAATGGAGGCTCCAGCCAAGATCGTAATGGCTGTCTAGATTCGGACGGAGATGGTTGGTCTGACCCTGATGAGTCGTGGCCTGCCAGTCCAAATGGTTCCGCAGATGCATTTCCAAATGAGCGCACTCAGTGGGCTGATAGTGATGAAGATGGACACGGAGATGACCCTGAAGGTAAGAGGGGGGATTCATGTCCGGGTCAGTGGGGAGATAGTCGCTATGCTTTGTTTCCAAAAACCGGTATCGATGGTTCAGTCATTGATTATGAGCGAATTGAACAATTTGGATGTCCCGATGGGGATGGCGACGGCTATGCTGACCACTTAGATCACCTTCCTGAAGACCCAAATGAATTCAGGGACCAAGATGGAGATGGAATCGGGGCTAAAACGGATTATGATGATGAAAATGCTGCCATCAAGACTCGGGATGATTGGTGCGCTAACAACCCCGAAGATTTGAGTGACTATTGTTCCGGTCTGAAAGATACCGAATATCAAGCCTATGTGCAAGAAATAGAAGATGATGGTGGCGCCCCGATGGGTTACTACTCTTGGAAGTCGACCAAACAGACTACAGAAACACAGGAACAGACTAAAGATGACCAGATGGATGAGCGAATTGAACAGGCCTTGAAGTACGGGGGTATCTTGTTCGTTGGATTAGTAGCCTTGTTATTGATAGTCAACGGTTTGATGAAGATGGGGCGAAAGCGTAGTTTCACGAAGAGTTTCGGCGACTCAGACTTTTCACCTGAAGCCTCATTGGCTGAATTGGATGCACATGAATCGGGAGAAACCTTCGAAACAATGGGTGCAGTCATCGAGGA
>CAZGIY010000098.1:520-5970 GCA_964526445.1 uncultured Candidatus Poseidoniales archaeon | reverse complement strand
GTAGTTAAGTCAAAATTCAATGGAGACTTCTCTATCCTCTCCTTCTTACTCATGAATACCTCGATTTTGCCTTTCTTCAACTCTGCCGATAGGCTCTCCAATTCATCCTCTTCTACAATGTGAGTACGTGGCATCTCGCCTATGCTATTTCTTCTCCATTTTGCAGCCCAGACTGCATCATTCTGGCTCAAACCAACTTCCAGTTCCCAAAACGGAGATGGTTCATGAGAAAGTACTTCCAACTCCTTATCAACCAGCATCGCCAAAGTTGGTGTCTGAACGCGACCAAGACTAATCGATCCTCTCTGCCCCCGGCTTCTCAATCGTAGAGTGGCCGCTCTTGAGCCATTCATCCCGATCAACCAATCTGCCTCTGCTCTACTGCGCGCAGCATCAGCCAAACAATCGTACTGTTCAGCAGGCACACGTTCGTCCCATGCTTTGCGTATTGCTGAATCCGTCATCGAACGCATCCACATTCTTGACACAGGTAGACCGCTTTCCGAATGCTCTTGGATTCTACGAAATATCAATTCCCCTTCCCTTGCTGCATCACAAGCGTTGACCAATTCTGTTGCATCGCCTCTATTTATCAGGGCAACAACCGCCTTGAGATGTTGTGCATCGTTCCTTTTCCCCTTTGGCTTAGTCCTGAATTGTTCAGGAATAATAGGTAAGTGTTCCATCTTCCAGGTCTTGAATGATTTGTCATAGGATTCAGGTTCAATCAATTCCAACAAATGCCCTACCGCCCAGGTTATCAATACACCATTTCCTTCAATGTGTGTTGGATGACTGGCGCCAGCTCCGAGAACGCGAGCCAAATCTTGAGCGACACTTGGCTTCTCAGCAAGAATTACGGCGACCATGATTTCCCCTCCCCACCGCCACGCTACTTAATCCCTCACTCCACGCGGAATTCTACAGGTACTATACTAGTACCTGAGGAAAAACGTACCTTGTCAATTACCCCGCACCGGATTCTTCCGTTGGTCTTCTTCATCCCAGGGTTCACTGGCAGCAGGACCTAAACAATCTCGGCACCCAGGATATCCAGCTGCAAGGAAGGCAGATGCAAGTTCCAACATCTCATCAATTAATTCAGATATTTGTCCTATTACCCAAACGGAGCCGAGATTTGGTTCACTGCCTGATAATCTACCAATCTCTTCGTGATCTAATTTCATCAGAACATGAAATTCATCATGAACTTCGATCTCTGGAAGATGTAACCTAGATGGGATGTATTCTGCCACCAATCTAGGCAAATCCTCGCAGCGTTCAGCAAATATTGGAGGAACTAACAACACTACTCCTTCATTTCGCAGCAACCGTCTGGTGAATTCACCGAGAGAGGGGAGCATGGCCTGCCGATGAAGCGCAACGCTTGAAGGGTGGCGGCTGAGCGCATCTTACGATGGGGGTGTTCTGGAATATACTCGCAAGGCCGGCTATCGCCTTGCAAGATTCCGAAAAAGCACATTCCCGAGGGATGTTAGCACTAAAGATAGTGCAAGCATTGCCCCCGATGAGACTACTGATGAAGTTGCTTTGGCGGCCCAAGCAGACTCCATGTAAATTCCTTGAATGGAATCTAGCAAACCCTCTGGGATTAGCAGCTGGGATGGATAAGTAGGCAGAGAATGTCATGGCTTGGGACAGTATTGGGGTTGGCTGCATCGAAGTGGGTGGCTTTACTGCAACTGCCCAAAGCGGAAATCCAAAACCTCGAATGTTTCGTAATTCTACTCACAAGGCTCTAATCAATAGGATGGGATTCAATAATCCGGGTTCGGCCGCTGCTGCAGTAACATTATCGAAGACCATGCCAAAACGCAAGAGTAGAAGAATGAAAGTGCTTGCAAATCTAGGGCGCTCAAAAAGTACGAGTAATGAAAATGCACCTGCTGATTATTGTGAAAGCCTCCGTACCTTGTGGCCGTATGTAGACGGATTTGTGATTAATGTCTCCTCTCCAAACACTCCGGGATTAAGAGAATTGCAAGAGGGAAACGTATTGCAAAATCTCTTGGATTCCTGTATTGTAGAAGAAAAACGATGTGGCTCTGGAAAACCAGTGATGGTCAAAATATCCCCTGATCTCAGCAATGAACAACTGGATATGGTTATCGATTGCGCTAGAAGCGCGGGGTGCGCAGGTATCATCGCAACCAATACCACCCTCGAACGACCTCAACCTATGAATCGTAAATCTGAATCTTTTGTACAACAAGAAGGTGGGCTGTCTGGAGAACCCTTGAAACAACGCTCTACGGAAATTATCTCACATATTCACAAACGCTGTCGGGGAGAATGGCCAATCATTGGAGTAGGTGGGATTTCCACCGCTGAAGATGCTTGGCAGAAAATCATTCATGGCGCTAGTTGTGTGCAATTATATTCAGCATTGGTCTTCAAGGGACCTAGTGTAATCAAGAATATAGTAAATGGGCTAGAGAGAAAATTGAAACTGAATGGGCTCTCATCTCTTGACCAAGCCATAGGGCTGGCATTAGAAGAGGAGGAATGATGGTGTTTTCTAGAAGAGGTAGGTTGCTCGCTGCAGGGTGCTTAGCCCTACTTGCTCTGTCTGCCACACTTTTTCTCTCAGAACCGGTTCCCTCTATGGCTGTTGACGAGTTGATGAAATCACCTGATAAACACGAAAAAAGCGAAGTTAGTATCAGGGGAGTGGTCAGCAATGGATCCTACGACTCTCAATCATTGACATTCAGTCTTGAAGGAAGTGAATACAACCTTTCGATCGATGCTGCTCAAGCAGCAATACCACAAGCATTTGACGAGGGATTGACTGTACTCGTAGACGGCGTATTGAAGAAAAGTCAAGGAGAATGGATTCTCGAAGCCGAATTGATCACTGTAGGTTGTCCCAGCAAGTATGAAGAATGAGCATTAGAGCCTTGACGTAGGGTTGAAATGGGGCAAACCTCCCCCAATGTGTGGGATAGGAGGGGTGGTGACGTACCCTGTACCACAAATCGTGACTGGTGGTCTGAACGCTTTCGGGCGGCGCAACCGAGCCCGGAGCTTCCTACGCACGGACGTTGATGTCTCGCCCCTGAGTGACTCGGGTTGTCGTGAACCGTATCCGGAAGGAAACGGGAATCGCATAACCGGGGAATCAGGTCAGGCCGGGAACGGAGCAGCCCTACTCGGGGCCATGGGTGCCTCAGGGTTCCGGGATGGAGGAAGTGCGTGGGATTGGTTCTGGGAGACGAGCGCCCACCGTTAGCCCTCCCACCTAGATATCAAAGACAACGTCTGCTAACCATCCGGGACCCCTCACTACAGGGACTTCAGGGTATTGTGAAACGCTTTCCTGGCCTTCTGCCAATTCTATGAATCGTAAATTGTGGCGCGTGACAGCCTTGATCTCTACCTCTCGCTCTATGGCTTCAGCATCGACCCAAGCAACCTGACATGCCAATTGTGAATTCTCCTCATCCTCTTGCAATTTCAATAGTTTTAGTTCGACAACCCACTCATCATGTACTTCACAACGGAACAAGACCTCTTCCAAAATTCTTACCAAATCTCTATCCCAAGCATTGGATGATGGCAGATTCCATGTGGAATGATGCCATGGGCAATCCTTGATTGCTTCAATTCCCTCGCTACTCAAAAGAATCCCTTGCATCCCTTCCACTGCTTGACTGATCAATGACTCTGGACTGCTAGCAAATACACAGATTCCAATGTCGGCGGTTGTGCCGTATGGCCAAAATGACATGGCCCTACCTCTGTGAAATCTGCATTGCCCAAGCAATCTCATCAAGTCTAGTGCAAAGTTCTCTTCTATCAATAGCGAAATGATCCGCATCCTCGGCCTCTAAAATGCACTCACATGCCGCATTGATCAGATGTGCCATATCCACATCAGTGAGGGAAAGAATCCTACTCGCGATTGCAGCTACCACCGCTGCATCGATCAGACCTATCTGTTGACTCGGTGAAGGAAGAGTACAATCAACATGAATATTCTCACCCTCTGAACTGTACAAATCAAGACCTGTCTGTCCACCAAGTACTACTAAGGCCCCCCAACCATATTCGGCAACTAACTCTTCAGCCGCCTCTTCAGGGGTGCTCTTTGACAATCTACGGCGCATCAATTCCAACCCTCTGGATTCGAACAATACCACATCAGCACCCCTTGTTCGGTGCAAACCCGTCAATTTTGGATCGCATACTACTGGAATGCCAGTTTCTGAGGCCGCATCTATCAATTTCTTCGCGGTTTCATCATTGACAACTCCCTTACCGTAATCACTGATGACCAAGGCTTTGGCCGAAGATAAGCGTTCAACAGCTTGTTCACATAGTAAATCAGCCACTTCATCAGGCACATCTGTCCCAGCTTCCTCATCAAGTCTCAACATCATCTGCTTATTTGCGATGAGGCTCTCTCGGCTAGCGATGAACCTTGTCTTGACAGTAGTCCTCCAATCTTCCAACAAAGCCACTCCATCGGATGAAATCCCCACTTCTTCCAATGCCTCGATGACATCTTGTCCTGCCTCATCAGCAGCTACTACTCCATAAATTGCAACTTCCATCTGCAATGAATGCAAACCTCTAGCAACGTGAGCGGCGGCACCTGCTCCTTGCTCGCGATGCGTTTCCTTGAGAACTGGAACAGGGGCTCGTGGATTGAGGTTGTTTGCGTAGCCGTAGATATAGCGGTCCAACATTACGTCTCCAACCAAAACCACAAGGCTGGGCTCCATGTTTTCGACGAGTCTCCTAGTCCTTTGCAAGCCATCATGAATGGCCCAATCGCCTTCTTCCAGCATCTTCTCAACTCCTCGCAGAGGTAACTGTCATTTCATGTTGTCCCGAATACTAGTGGCAATCGCTACATGAACTTCAGTTGGAATATTGAAACTACGCCGGAGACTTGTCAAAATCGCATCTTCGTCCAAACTGATGATGCCATCCTCAAGTGCAGTCCTAACAGCATCGACATATGGATGGAAATGCGGCTCTAGACTATCCAACAACTCTGCATGTGCGACCACTTGAGCCACAAGACGACCATGGATTTCCAAGTCAATATCCAAAGTCGTTCGTAACTTCTCCAGCATAACCAATTCCTCTTCGATTATCTCTCCATCTTCTAACGCTTGTTCTAGAAGATCACGATAGATTCTCTCCCTGTCCGGACCCTTTGATTCACTTAGGTTGTTCAGCGCATCTTGTTCCATTCGAGTGACTCTTTCGGGACTCATTCCTAGGAAATTCACAATCTCTTCTACGATTCCTCGTTCTGCCTCAGAAAGACTTCCGTCCCTCCAGGCTCGCTCAAACACAGCCTTGACCAATGCTTCGCTTACCTTGCCCTCTATTCCTACATCGCCCTTCCCCTGAGAGATTGGCACCTGTAGGGGTGTTTCGTTCCAACAACGATTCGAATCGATATGTGAAAGTGT
>CAZGIY010000098.1:0-510 GCA_964526445.1 uncultured Candidatus Poseidoniales archaeon | reverse complement strand
ATCAGTAGATTCGAGACTCTCCAAAGTTACTTCTTCACCATCTCGAGTTATGACTAAAGACATTACACGTTCTTTGATATCACACGCCCTAAATCTGCCTTTCTGAGTCAAATCATAGACTCTCCTACGCTGCTTTGAACCTGAAACATGGCGCATTTCTTGAAGCACCTCTTCAGAGTCCAATATTCGCTTCAATGTACGAGGGAGGTGCTTCCTTTGTATGTGAACTGCACTAGAAATTCCAGCCTGTGTATTGTTGGCATCAGCGTCCCAAGACCCTTCTTGCATTCGATTTTCAAGCATATGCAGGAGGACTCTTTCCTCGACTGTTAATTCCCCTAATTGGCCCTCAACCATGCCTGCACCGAATGGTGCACATCTGACACAGCACTTCAGGGATGTGGTGCGGCGGGTTGATGTTTGATGCCGTCGCCGAAGTTCCATGAGTGACGCAGGGGAAAGGAGACTTCGGCCAAGAGCCAGAGACTCTAGACCTGTATTCCACATTGG
>CAZGIY010000097.1:5830-6231 GCA_964526445.1 uncultured Candidatus Poseidoniales archaeon | reverse complement strand
CCATAGGCCATTCCAGGGGGAATTCCAGACCACGAACTTGTGCCTTTACCACCAAAATCAGTATTGCTGGTAAGATTGCTCCACTGCGAACTAGAAGGATCTCCTTTGATATTGAATTCAGCTGCAGTCACTTCGGCGCCTACAGGAATATCAATCGTTCCAGCAGAAGCATTCCCTTGTGATTGGAAGGTCTGTGTATACGAGGTGGTACCATCGCTGAATTGGGTCTCAGTTGTTGCTGCAGCAGCGATAGGCGAGAGTGAAGAAAACAAGAACAGTAAGACTAGACAAAAGCCGGCGCGCATGGTATTACCTATGTGGTCCCACTCAATCAACCATTTCAAACATGCCCTAAACGGTCACCGCCCCTATGGGGCGGAATTACCTATCGGCTACTCCTT
>CAZGIY010000097.1:0-5817 GCA_964526445.1 uncultured Candidatus Poseidoniales archaeon | reverse complement strand
GTTCGTGTGAGTCAGAGGCGTTGGTATGGCTGGGCGAGCATCGAAGAAAGACGGTTTTCTCAAGAACTGGTGGAAAAGCAAGCAAGATGCACATCTGCGCATCCTTTCTACAGTCTTCCTGAGTTGTATTGCCATCATCATTTCATGCATCATTCAATTAGCAATTCTAAGAGGTTCGCCAGTCTGGGATGATTATACTACTGCATCCTGGGTTCTACTGATCATTGCTGGGCTAGTAGCCATCTGGATTGGCCCTGAATTCATTCATTATGTGGGACAATTCAACCTCTTGAACGATGTCTTGGCTACGACCGCGCGTTCTGAAGTCAGTCGTCGTCGTTCCGAAGCTCAAGAAGCGGCTCGCCTCTTGGGAACCAAACACATGGAACGTTTGAATGAACATTTGGTAGAAGTCGGACTCAAACGAGCCAAGAAAAAGAGTTGAGGGATGGCGATGCGCTGGACCCTATTGCGAGAAATCATTCTCGCGGTTAGTATGATTTCGCTAATCATTCTTTCATTATGGGCAGTGACTGGACAACTTCCCCCTCTAGTCGTAGTTGAATCTGATTCCATGGTTCATAATGCAGATTCTGGAGAAGTCGGTTCCATCGATGCTGGAGACCTAGTTCTCGTCCACTCTCCCGATAGTTCGGACGTCATAACCTATGCCGAAGCAACAGAACCATTCAATCCGCATTATCGCTATGCAAGTCATGGAATGGAAGGAGACGTCATCATCTACAATAAAAATGGAAAAGAAGGAACTCCAATTATTCATCGCGCCATACTTGAAGCGGTGCCCGCAGAAACCAGTGCCCTGACCGCTAACGGCACTTGTGAAGGTGAAGCAGTTCATGACAAGGCGTTAGGAATCTGCATTCATACTTGGGACGTACCTGGAACTAGTCTGCGCAACGTGACCAGTATTGATTGGCAATTCGATGGAATGATGACGGGCTATTTCGACTGCAAGAGAGATGCGAATTTCAATCACGGCGAAGTGGGTTTGGAACCATTTCTCAAAATTGAATCATGGAAGCCGCAATCTGCCGGTTTCCTAACTCTTGGAGACAACAACAAATGCTCGATAGATCAAGGATGGTCCGCTTCCAGAGGCGGCGTTCAGGGTGCAAGCGGCTTATTCGATTCCGATGGCGCCCCAGTTGGTCCGGCCTCTTCTTCACATCTTGTCGGAATTGCTGGTGCAGAGATACCATGGCTTGGAACTGTCAAGTTGATGTTGGCAGGAGAAGGTTCGCCGGGAACAGAACAGGTGCCCAGTGCAACTTGGGGTTGGTTATTCCTCAGCATTGCTACGGTTCTGGCGATACCTATAGCCATTGAACCGTTGTTGAATCGCTTCATCAAAGGGTCCCCGGAGATCGCTGAATTTGAGTTGGAAAGGAAGCAAATGCAAGCCTAAGCAGTTTCTTCCTCGAATGCCCTGCCACCAAGTTCATTTTCTGCTCTGCTAAGTCTGGCCTCCATCTCTTCATAGGCCTCATTCAATTTCTCGATGCTCGCTTGATCCAACATTCTTGAGACCGCGTCACGATGCCTTTTCACCGCTTTCAGACGCTTTGTCCTATCTCGGTGCCTATCTGGTTCTCCCCGCATACTCATCAACCACTCTTCCAGCATTGACGAGAGGGCGTCATGAGGCCTCATCATTGGAGACAAAGTCACATCCTGCCTTCTGAACCGCACCTTGATGGAACCATCCGCCATCCGATTAGCCTGAACAGAACCCGGGTTCCATTCGTTGACTCTTATCAAAATCTGACGTTCATTAGAGAACTCACCTGAATCATTCTCCAACAATAGTGCTACGACAACCATATTCGAAAATTTCAACATGACTTCATGGCGCCTATCTATGCTCGACCAAAGGAAAATTTCCATAGGGGCTTCACCCCATGTGCGCATCGACCAATCATCGATGGCGTCTTCATCGAAATCTCCGTCCACGTAATAGCGCTCAGCCTCTTGACATATCATTCATCCGTTGCTCAGTTCTGAGGCGGTGGGCTCAAAAGAGAGAGGTATAGAGTTCCATAACGGAGGGGGTCGCGCGTCACTACATTCTGCTTTCGGCCTTAACTCCAAAGAGTTGGAAGAATATCTTTCCAGTTCAGGTTGGAGTCCAACACCCATTCAATCTGCATCCGTTGAAACATTGAGCGAAGGCAACGATGGCCTTCTTGTCGCAGCGACAGGATCTGGCAAAACCATGGCTGCAGTACTGCCACTACTAGACCGATGTTTGAAAGAAGGTTGGCAGGGATTATCAATTCTCTACATTACTCCATTGAGAGCTTTGAACAGGGACGTGGACCGCCGCTTACACAATATCGCCAGCAGCGTGGGGCTTAGCGTAGGCCTCAGGCATGGCGATACTACACAATCAGATAGACAGAAGCAAGTTCGCAATCCACCCACAGTATTAGTGACAACTCCAGAGACTTTCCAAGTCATGTTTTCTGGACATCGCCTTGTCAGTATGTTGCAGAATGTCAAAGCAGTCGTCATCGATGAAGTCCACGACCTTTCAGCTAGCGAACGTGGATGGCAGTTGAGTCTAGGTCTTGCAAGACTCGAGAAACTGAGCGGAACCAAAGTTCAGAAGGTTGGCCTGTCAGCAACTGTTGGTAACCCAACAAAGGTGGCAGAATGGATAGCTCCACAGTGTGTACCCATCGTTGTTGAAGGAGATAGGCGAACTGAAATTGAAGTGCAGACCGCACAAAGTGACGCATTGGATGAAGCGGCTGGCTTTGAATTGGGATTGTCAGCTAGAGCACACGCATCTCTCAGAATACTTGGCGATCGTATTTCCGAGAAATCTCCTTGTCTGGTATTCGTTAATTCCCGCAATGCTGCAGAGACAGTTGCTCAAAGATTGCAAACCATCTCTCCGCATTTACGCATAGGTGTGCATCATGGTAGCTTGGCCAGTGAAACGCGCAGGGCGATGGAAGATGACCTCAGGAAACGTGAACTCAACGCCCTGATTTGTACCAGTAGTCTAGAACTCGGTATCGATGTCGGTAGCATAGCACACGTCATACAGATGCGCAGTCCGCGTTCAGTGGACCGTATGCTACAGAGAGTTGGTAGAGCCGAGCACCATCTAGAGGGAGTTGGAAGAGGTAGGGTGATTTCTTGGGAGGCCGATGATATCGCTGAATCAGCAGTAATTGCCAGAAGAGCCTTGCAAGGGGATATCGAAGATATCGAATGGCGTAGAAGGCCATACTCTGTGGTTGCCAATCAACTCGTGCAGATGGCAAGATGCTGGGGCGTGGTTGCTATCGACGAAGCGACCTCGATTATCGCTGAAACTCATCAATTCCAAGATTGGAGCAAGGAAGACACCATTGAAGTCGCTCGCATACTGGAGGATAATTGGTTGCTCAATCTATCTGAACAAGCAGAACAACGACCATGGTGGACTTGGAACAAAGTACTGTGGCAAGAATCTCTTTTGCTCTGCAAAGATAGTAATTTGCCTGACGAACCTCCTCGCCCTATCAAAGGAGAAACTTCTGCTCCAGTGGGTTTTGAAGAATTGAAAATGCCGATTCCTGCAAGATATTCCAAAGGTTGGTTCAGCGGTGGAAGTCGTACTTGGGAATACGCTCGCAATCACCTTTCAATGATTCCAGACAACCAATCGTATCGCGTCAGAGATGCAGTCACAAGAAGGTCCCTAGGGTCCGTAGACGAAGCCTTCGTCCTATCGCTAGACTCGGGTGGTGATGACGAAGATGGTAGGCGTCGACACTTCGTCATGGCAGGAAGAACATGGCAAGTCATCGATGCTGACCCCGAACAGGAAGAACTGCTTGTCTCTCCAATCAGCGATCAGGGAACTGCGCCGGTATGGTCTGGAGAGTTACCGCCTACACCTGCTGCAGTCGCCAGAGAAGTGGGTAGACTTCGTCATCTGTTGGCAGCAGACGTTGCAGCCGCCGAACCCTCGGAAGACGAATTCGACCAATACGCAACCTTTTGCCCAGAAAACCTCGATGTATCGGATTATCCCCTCGGTGATGTAGCTCGCGCGTTATTGTTGGAAAATGTCCTCAGCCACCTCGATAGTGCGGGTACCTTACCCACCGACCGTTGCATCACGATTGAATCCAGAGATGAAGCCATAGTGGTCAATTCTTGCCATGGCAGTCGAATCAACGAAGCCATCGCTCATCTATTGCAGGCTTTGGCTTCAATGCGTTCGGGAAAAATGGGCAGAATCTTGGTAGAAGCAACCCGAATCACCTTGCAGATGGGTGGATTATCCAGCGAAGAAGTGCTCCAGTGGCTGAATGATACTCCGCCTGATGCTGTCGAGGGAATTCTATCCGTCACCCTTCCAAATTCAAGACAAGTTCGCTGGCGTTTTGCCGAGGTTGCCAAGGTATTCGGAATCCTGCGCAAGGGAGTTGATCCTCGAAAAATCAACCTGCGCGCATTGTTACGTCGGTACAAAGGAACGGTTGTCATGCAGGAAGTATTGGGTAGGTTATTCCATGAAAGAATGGATGTCGAAGGCGCAGCCGACCTTCTGCGCAGTATTCAATCAGGCCAAACCGATGTAAGAATAACTCCGCCTGGCACATTGGGAATTTCAGCCAAGGGAGAAAGAGACCTATTGATGCCTAATTGGTCAAATGTGCAAGTAAGGGAGCGATTGGAATCTCGCTTGATGAATGAAAGAGCAGTTCTCTGTTGTTTGCGATGTCGCACGATCAAATCATTCAGAGTTGCGCGTTTCGAACGTTTGGAGTTGTCTTGTGCAAGTTGTCGTGGTAGCATGTTCGCATGTGCCCGAGAAGGCCTGAAGGATTTACTTGAGAAAACGGTAGCTTCCAAGGAGAAGGCTGACATCGACCGAATGAATCGCTGTGCTGAAGCAATCAAGCGTAGAGGGATTGAAGCGGTGTTATGCTTGATGGGGCGAGGCATAGGTGAGACCACCACCACCCGTTTGTTACGAAGTGTTGTACCAGGAGACCGTCAAGACCTATTAGAGGCGATTCATCTAGCGGAAGTGAACTATGCTAGAACTCGGCGATTCTGGTAATTGGAAAAACGATTTATCAATTGAAAATCAAAGGTTGTCCCCGCGCGGATCTTTTGGCCCATCTGTTCTTTGGATGATGATGCCATGTTGCTCAAGATATCCTACTCCATTTGCTCCCCCAAAGCCACCATCAACCACCACAACCTTGGTTATTCCAGCATGGTGAATCAATTTGGCACACATCATACATGGTTCACCAGTGACCAATAGCCAAGCGCCTTTGGTCGAAACGCCATTAGCAGCAGAATTGCATATCAGGTTCATTTCAGCATGATGGCAGCCAATCTCCACTCTCGTGCCAGACTTGACATCCTCGGCATCTCTCAGACAAACGTTGCCACCGCACAATTCGCCTCCACCGCGAGGACCGCCATTGTAACCATCCATCAGGACCACGTTCCTATCAGGATCAACCAACAAGGCACCGAACTTACGGCGCGGGCAATTGCTAGCCTTGGCTAGAGCGAGGCATTGTTCGATGCGAATTTCAAGATGCTTTGCTTTCAGTCCATCACCACTCTGCGCGAACATCTTCTCGATGATAAGTTGTCTTAGAAGAGAGATAGGTTCTCATCACTGTCAATACCCATTGCTCTTATCAGGTCTCCTTGGAGATAAAGTGACCCACAACTGATGATGAAATCGCCCTTAACTTGCAATAAAGCCTCACTCGGATTCTTGATTACTCTTCCAAATCCAATAGATTCTGCATCGACCGCAGGATAGCGCCC
>CAZGIY010000096.1:0-6244 GCA_964526445.1 uncultured Candidatus Poseidoniales archaeon | reverse complement strand
TTGGCAGTAATGTTGATACCTGCTCCTCCATAGATTTGAGTAGCGATTTTCAAGGCCTTTTCTGCAATTGTTGTATCCTTTGTGAACAAGGGCGTGAAAGGTCTGCCTGCTGCGAGATGTTCCTGAGTTGCCGCGACAACCGCTTTGGCCAACTCTAGACCACCGATGCCTCCTCTGGAGTGGCCATCGAATACGACTACGTCTTTGGCGCCTGAATCTAGTGCTGCTAATCTCAATGCATCCAGTTCTGCTTGGGTATCGGTATGGAATCTATTGATGCTGACCACCACCGGTGTGCCGAATTGCAACATGTTCCGTATATGTCTGTCGAGATTGCTTTTCGCTCCCTTTTCTACAGCCTTTGGGTCAGGTTTGGCCATCTCCTCCGCAGTTGGTCGTCGCGAGGCTTTCTTTCCAAGTGCACCCCCATGGAGTTTCATTGAGCGAACGGTCACGTTGAGTACAACGCAATCAGGCCCTCTTCCACTGGTTGCTGCTTTGATGTGCATGAATTTCTCTGCGCCCATGTCAGAACCGAACCCTGCTTCTGTGACCACATATTCGCTACATACCAAGGCCAGTCTATCAGCGATGATGCTGGAGTTTCCATGCGCTATGTTTGCGAAGGGGCCTCCGTGGATGAAGGCAGGATCATTCTCAATCGTTTGTACTAGATTAGGCAAGAAAGCGCTTCGAAGTAATAGTGCCATTGCACCAGCGGCCTCCAATTGCTCTGCTCTAACCGGATTGCCCGATCTATCTTGCCCAATGATGATGTCCCCTAGTCGATTGCGTAGATCCTTGTAATCTGAAGCGAGAACTAGAATGGCCATTACCTCGCTTGCCGCGGTAATGTCGAACCGGTCCTCTCGAACGTAGCCATTGGCTGCACCACCTTTGCCTACGGTGATATTGCGCAATGCTCTATCATTGAGATCTACAACTCTTGGCCAGGTAATCCTTAGGGGATCTATCTCCAACTCATTTCCATGTTTGATATGATTGTCAATCATTGCTGAAAGCAGATTGTGAGCCGAGGTTACCGCATGCAAATCTCCAGTCAAATGCAGGTTGATATCTTCCATGGGAAGAACTTGTGAATGTCCTCCTCCAGCAGCCCCTCCCTTGATTCCGAATACTGGACCCATGCTGGGTTCTCTGATTACACAGCAAGCATCGTTACCATTTCGATTGAGAGCCTGAGATAATCCGATGGTGGTAACAGTCTTTCCTTCCCCAAATGGTGTGGGATTGACCGACGTCACAAGAACTAGATTTCCTTGTGGCAGTTCCAGTCTTTTCTTGATTCCAGACCAAGATACCTTGGCAACACCGTTACCTAGTCGATTCACTTCCTCGATCGGAATGTTGAGTTTCCATGCAATCTCTTCTATGGGTAGCATTGTCGCAGCCCTAGCAATCTCTAAGTCACTCTGCATGGGACTTGCTCGCAAAGGGTGGCTTCTTGAGCGTTCCCTTAACTCGGGGACTCAAGCGTTCATTCCTTGTCTTCAGTAACCGTTCCAAGGTAGGATGGCAACTCGACTCCAGCCATCTTGGCTACATCGTGCATCGGCGGTAGACTGTTGATGAAATTGGAGACAAAGTTTGCAGTGTTTGAGCCATCTGCTCCACCTGAATCCCATACGGTAATCTTGTCGATCTGTAGGTTGCTGATGGCTTCGACCTGTCGTGCCACAATATCCTCGATCTTCTCGACCATTAGTAGGGTTGCTGCAGCCTTGGGATCTCCTCCACTTGCTGCGACCAACTTCTCGTATCCTGATGCTTTGGCGTTCAATACCTCGGCAATTCCCTCGGCCTCAGCACGGCGAATCGAAAGAATAGCGTCTGCTTCTCCTTGAGCGGTTCTGCGGTTTCTTTCAGCTTCTGCTTCGGCAGCAATTTCGATTTGGGTCTTGGCGATTTCTTCGCGTACGATTTCTTCGGCACGCAGCCTCTCTTGTTCAAGCATATACTGTGCCTTCTGAATCTCGGTCTCGGCAGTTCTGCGAGCGACTTCTGCTCTCCTGAGTGCCTCGGCTTCCTTCTCAGCCAGACCAGCATTGTAATCGGCAATGTTCGCCTTTGCTTGGTTCTCACCATCGATACCAACGGCTTCTTGTCCTTGCACGTAAACACGCTCATCGACTTCTGCACCTTTCTTACCTTTCTCGGCTTCAGCCTGGTTCTGGGCGACGGCAACTTCTCTCTGGCGGTCTGCCTCAGCCTGCCCTACTGCACCATCCCTCTCGGCCTCTGCGACATCGACTCGTGCCTTGTTGACCGCTTCTGCAGCAGCCTTCTTACCGATACTCTCGATGTAATCTGCCTCGTCAGTAATATCGGTAATGTTGACGTTGATTAGATACAGTCCAACCTTGTTCAATTCAGGCTCAACATTCTGGCGGATGTATTCAAGGAAGGATTCTCTGTCTTGGTTAATCTGCTCAATCTTCAGAGAAGCGACAGTTAGCCTGAGTTGACCGAAGATGATTTCCTTGGCCATCTCCTCAATCTGCGCTGCTTGTAGTCCAAGCAACCTCTCTGCAGCATTCTGCATGATTGCCTGAATGGTACTGACACCGATAGTGAAAGTGCTTGGAACGTTGATTCGGATGTTCTGTAGAGAGAGTGCATTCTGCAGGTCGATGTTAATGGTCATCGGTTTCAAATCAATGAAAGCATAGTCCTGAAACAGTGGCCATACGAATTTACCACCACCGTGGTGACATTGTGCGAATTGACCTTCTCCAGTCTTACCATAGATAACCAAAATCTTGTCTGACGGACAACGCTTGAATCTCGATGCATAAAGCAATAGTGAAAGTGCAAACAAGCCAATAAAGGCCAATATCGCTATTGTCATAATTCCAGTTCCATCATCTGTTGCCATTTTCACTCACTCTCGCTTGTTTGTCCATAAGGAACCACCACCATTCTTCCAGCGATGATTTCCTTGACTGTAACTGTATCTCCACTCTTGAAGTAGGCATCTGGGTCTTTTGCAACTGCATCCAAGGTTCTCATTGCTCCTTGGACCTCTACCTGCACCTGCCCCACTTCTCCGGGTTTAATTCTCATGTAAACAGTGGCATTCGCACCAACTGCATTGTCGATATTCATGTTGCCACTGCTCTGTACACTGTAGAAGACTTGGAACATCTTGCCCATGGTCCACATCGAAGCGCCACCCGCGGCGGTACCGGCTAATAGAGCGACCATTTGATGCATATCTGAACGTGAAAGAGCCAGCCCTACAAGTCCGAACATCAAGACGAATGCGACGATCCCCTGAAATGTGAATGCCTTGAATGAAAGATCCGCACCCATGTCTACGTCGACGCCAACACCATCCAATAGGCCGCCTGCAAGGCCTCCAATCATCAGTAAGAAGAACCAGGCGATGAACAGTAAACCACCTACCAAGGCTGCTGAAGCGAACAACAGGTCGAGCCCTGTGACGTCCCCCAATCCAACCCATTCAAAGAGATCCATGTCTATGCCTTCCCCTGCTTCTTGTTATCTGCACTCATGGCTGAGGTTTTGTTCCTTTCCCTATCCCTTCTAAGTAAGTCCCATTCGATGAATTTACGTTCCAAGGTAACTAATGGCCCAAGAGATAGTCCAACAATGATGGCAATCCAGATGGTGGGTACCTCCATTGCAACACCTGCTGAGATCAGTAAAATTGGTGCTAATACCCACAGGGCGCGGCGGATGAAAACCCAATATCCTCCTAATACAGACTCATGTTTATCGTCGTCAATCAAGCGATTGAGAGCGCTGGACAACTTTTCACCTCAAAACAAGAATTGAGTGCTTAACCAACAGATTGTGAACCAGATAAAGGTAATCATCAAGGATGAATTATCTCTTTTTCCGACTGGCCTCTCAACAAGAACTCCTTTTTCATCTCTGATCAGTTCGGTTTTCTCGTGCTTGTTGTAGCCCTGCAAGTCGGACAAGGCCCCATTTCTCTTTTCTTGAATCCAGAAATATCCTGCGAGTGCAATCATCGCCGCCCCGCTCGAACCAAATAATGTGGTCAGAGGGCCTTTGAGTTCGCCCCACATTCCAAACATCATGAACAGCTGAGTTAATCCCAGCAATAGCCAGATGAGCGAACCGTTGTTCTTCATCTCTATCAGCATGCGCAATCGTCGCTGTCATATGAGGTTGGTGTAGGATAGTTCGCTTGGGTTTTGTTCAAGTGCTCTATGTCAAGTCACGCGCCATGGTGGCGGTCCGCTACGGCAGTGCCGGCAATCCAATTGCTCATTCGCTATCTCCGGTGTTGGCGCGATTGGTCATGGCCCACACCGCTGGAGAGGGTGATGGTAAGAAGAGCGCCGACATGCAGATGAAGCGCGTGATGGTCATTCCTGCCTCAAAGGTAGAGGATGCATTGGCTTGGGCGTATGTCGATACTTTGCCCAACCCCGTAGATTGGCAATTGACCGGAGCGGCGATAAATCGTTTCGCTACAACCTATCGATTAGACAAAGCCATCGAAGAGGCTACAGCAGAGGTATTAGAGTGCCCTCCCGAATTGGCTCAGAAAGGGGAAATGCCACATCTCCCGGTAGGGCCTGATGGCATCCCTGGCTCTCATGAAGAGGTCTGGCTTTCCTTGACTTCGCCGTTGAAGCACCAACTTGGTTCTGCCTCTTTGCGCAGAGTAGATGATTCCAAGGGTATCGAGAGCATCAATTCCTTGCGTTGGAACAACCGCGAATGGTGGGCTGCATCTACTGATGGTCCCGGTTTGGTATTGGTTGCTGAGCATATCGGTATCAACATGGAGGAATCCCCAGTTCTCGACATGCGTGGTGGAGGAGGTGCTGCGCGCAGCGTTGCTTGGGCTTGGTCGGCAGAAGGTGGTCGTCTGCGTTGGTTGGGTGGGCGCAGAGAATTGCGAGAGGATGGCCCATGGGAGGCATCGGTAGTGGATGAGGATGTAACTCCTGCTTTGACCGTTGATTTTGAGGATCAAGGTCTTGAGGTTGAAGGTTTGCTAATGAATGCTAAATATGCTCCAATGAGTGGTAATTACGCTGCTAGAATAGAGAAATTAGCAGATATTGAGAGTTCAATTGATGGGAGGTGGATGCTCGCTGCACAGCACTTGATTTCGTGGTCTACATTGTGGAGGCCGGATATTCCGCATGAACTTCCGGATCTAGGCCTGTTGCTAGCTAGATTGGCTCATGTTGAAGCAGCATTTGAGTGACCGCGGAAGCGTTTCATTCAAATCATTGGGTATTCAGGAAGTGACATGGGAAGGCCTGCATTGATTCTGTCGCTGATGTTGGTTCTACCCACATTGGCCGTTGTTGGTGCAGAGGAGGCCACATTCTCAGAAACTCATGATGCTGGCACGTTTGAGATTGGATACATGAATGTCGAAACTAGGAAGGCGGACGGCAGTGGTGAATTCTGGTCTGCAGTTTTGTACTATCCTGCAGAGAATGAGAGTGGCCAAGAAGTTGCTGTCAACGCAAGCGGCGCTCCTTTCCCGGTATTGTTCTTCTATTTTTATGATTGTGAATCGACTGATATCTACACTTGGATTGTTGGTATTGTCAAGGCCGGCTATTGCGTTGCAATTTTACCGGATGAATGGGAACGTGGTGACTCGGAGAGTTTGGTTTCAGATTTGGAAGTCCTGATATCGGGTATTGCAGAATTCAACGCCAATGGTAGCGACGACGAGTTTCCAGCCAATTTGAATGGTTCAATAGATGTAGACCATTGGGGGGTAGCAGGGCATGGAACTGGAGCAATGAACGCAGCCTTGGTGTACAATCAATGGTCCGCACATAGCAGCAAGGCCAGTATTGTGGCGCCAATGTCATTGTTCACACTTGGTATCGACATTTCTGGTGCTGACCTTGCAGACATTAGTAGTGGTCAAATTGCAGACCCCAAACTGGCATTATTCATCACGGGAACGGCCGATCAAATCGCACCTTCTTCAGAACATCTAGACAGGGTCATCGAAGTCTGGCAGGGTGGGTGGCATAGAATGGCTCCCACTGGAGCAAATCATATTCGCTATCAAGACGAGCAGGGATTGTTGGAATCACTACAGGATGGCTCAGGTAATAGAAGTGAGAGCCAACAACAGGAATATGCTAGTGCCCATATTATCCCTTATCTTGACTTGATACTGAAAGGCGATCACACCAGTTGGTATAATGCAACCAATAGAGAAAACAACCCTTCGCAAATTCAAGATCTC
>CAZGIY010000095.1:0-6268 GCA_964526445.1 uncultured Candidatus Poseidoniales archaeon | reverse complement strand
TCCATTGAGTCGAGTCATCGGGAAGGGCATCTGCACCGTCTTCGGGTAACCAATTCGCATCAGGATCTGAATAGCCGTCCAAATCGCTATCTGTACAACCAAATCTGTCAATACTGGATGTTCCTGCTACCAAAGGACAACTATCTGGTTTTGTTGCTGGTGCTGGATTATCCCCATAACCATCCTGATCACCATCCTCCCATTGACTAGGATCTTGAGGAAATGCATCTGCAGTATCTCCCCAACCATCTTCATCGAAATCTGGACAGCCTTTTAGTCCTCCAAGGTAGGCACTTCCCTGAACCTTAGGACAATCATCCTCGATGTCCAAGTAACCATCGTTGTCATCATTATCATCCTCGCCATCATCCCTACAGCCATCATTATCGACATCTGTTGTTCCATCGCGAGTCCAATTCAATTCACCTGTCTTGCAGGTATCAAATTGATTGATTAATCCATCATCATCGTTGTCCGAATCCTCAGAATCATTTCTGCACCCGTCGCCATCAAGATCTGTTTCGGGACTCGAAGTCCATCCAGTCTCTCCCGAAGGTCATAGGTCATCCACATCCAGTAGACCGTCATTATCATCATCATAATCTTCGATGTCATCCTTACAACCGTCTCCATCGTTGTCGTTCTGAGAACCCGAGAGCCAACCAGTACTATTCAGCGGGCAATCATCTACATCATCGTTGATAAAGTCCCCATCATCATCCAAATCACAGACATCACCAAAGTTATCTCCATCCAAATTCTCCTGTCCATTGTTCACCATAGTAGGACAATTGTCATCGTCATCCAAAATCTGGTCATCATCGTCATCTAGATCTTCATCACTATCGCGGCAACCATCTCCATCCATGTCCGAATCGTTATTCGAAGTCCATTCGGTCATGCCCAATGGACATGCGTCGTCAACATCCAATACGCCATCACTATCATCGTCTAAATCTTCATCGATGTCGCGGCAACCGTCTTCATCATAATCCAACGCTATATCTGAACTATTCCAGTTCAATACCCCATATTGGCAGTCATCGATGGCATCGTGCTTACCATCATTATCATCATCGGTCTCACAAGCATCACCTAGTTCATCCGCATCGTGATTCGCTTGGTCGCTGTTGTTGGCATGGTCGCAATTATCAGTGAAATCGTGTACTCCATCTCCATCACTATCCCACTTGAATTTCCAGACAAAAATATCCTCATCTGTTGCCGAATGTGGTTTATCTCCAAAATCGACGGTCCCTGAAAAGTAACCTCCTGCGATATAGGAACCATCTGATAATCCCAAGAGCGCATGGGTAGTATCATTTCCGGAACCGCCCATCTTGACTGCCCAATCCCAAGTGCCATCAGTATACAATTGTGCAATGAAGAAATCACTGTCACCAGTAACATTGGAAAGGAGGTATGAACCGAATTGAGCCGAACCACCAAGCCGCCCACCAACCACGGGGCGATCTTGCGGATTGACAGCCAAGGCCTGAACCCTATCGTCTCTACTACTACCAGTTACTGCCCACCAATCGTGAGTCCCATCCGCCTGCCAACGGGATACTGCTACGTCCCAATCTCCAATGCCCTGATGTCCGCCATCTATTGCAACATCTCCAATCTGGTTACCACCCACAACGATTCTTTGTTGACTATCTATGACCACGTTGTTGAAGTAAACACCACAACTGGTTCCAAAACAGGTGTTGGTACCTACCGCCTTGCCCCAATGGAAGGACCCCGAGGTATTGTATTTCAGAAGGAATCCGTTCCAGTTTCCTGTAGCGGTTGAATAGAAACTGTTCTGATGCCATCTGACTGTTCCAGTATTGTATCCAACCACGTAGATGTTGTCTTGATCATCCAAGACCAATTGGAATCCTACAGACAAATCTTCGCCAACTGCTGTATATGCCCACGGCCAAGACTCTTCGAGTGCAGAACTGTTGTACTTGGCAATGAAGAACTTGTAGTTGGAAGACGGATTACCACCGTGGAGGACATGTGGACCAAAGATAGTGTTGTTCTGATAATATCCCGTTAGGTACACATTCTCATCAGAGTCCACTACGAGATCCCAACCTACATCTACATCGTGTCCACCGAAATTGATAGCATACATCCAATTACCATTACTCCCGTTCAATTTCGCAAAATATCCATCAAAGCCATTAGATACAAGAGTAGTGTTACCAAATTCCACGGTTCCATTGATGTAGCCGGTAATGTAGACATCTCCATCATCATCCAATGCAACTCCTCTAGCTTCGTCGTATGCTAATGCAGTTCCCGCAGATTTAGCCCACAGCCAAGATCCATTACCATCCAATTTCGCTACGATGATATAGCCTAATCCTTTGGTCTGGACAACTATACTACCTAACCAGCAATCTACGAACACACTACCTGCAATGATAATGCTTCCATCATCGTCTTCAACCATCTCATAAATGAAATCCCGATCCTCAGAACCACCTGCTGCGGACCAACTAGGGTCAGTGTTACGTCCGAGATTGGTGGACGAAAGTGCAGATTCCTGAGCATCATTGAGTTCTATTCCATTGTCTTCATGATTCCACATTTCACGAGAAAGGATATCGTATTCCTCATAAACCTCATTTTCCACGAGCACAGGAACAGGTGGCAGAATATTCACAAGACTGCTGACAAGCAAGAAAAGGCAAACCAAAGTGACCTTGCGGCATGACTTCGCCATGACATGCCGTACAATCGCTACCTCATCAATCCACTCCTCAAAGGATAGGGAAAAATACTGGGCTCAAATGAATGGGGGGCGTACGATTTCAGCTTCGACGCGACCTCTTGGACTGGCTTGTACGAATACCTTGTCGCCTTCCGACGCACCATCGAGATAGGCCATCCCGATTCCACAGTTACCTAGGCTAGGACTTGGGCCACCAGAAGTCATCCAACCAATTTCTTCTCCACCTTCTGAATCAGAAAATACTGCCTTACCAGGCCTCGGCAGTGGACCCTTGCCAAGATAACGCAGTCCCCACCATCGCTGAGAATCTGTCTTCATCGATTCCTCTACTCTGTGTTTACCGATGAAATCGTGCCCCATATCCAAGCCGAATGGCACGTTGGTCTGCCAAGAATCCCTGTCAAGAAATCCTTCAGGTAATGTTGAATCTCCTGAATCCAGTTGAGGCCAAATGAAATCCTGTCCAGAAAGCAAGTACCCCTTCTCCAGCCTCAAAGTATCCCTAGCACCCAATCCCACGGGAACAAGACCGAGACTCGCACCTTTGTCCAACAGAGTTCTCCACAATCTTGGTGCTTCTTCATTCAGAATAAAAATCTCAAAGCCTCTCTCTCCTGTGTAACCCGTTCCTTGAATCCAACCCTTGAGCCCCATATCATTGTCCTCAATCGCTTGTGCTCTGAAAGGTGCAACCACATTCTTGTCTCCGAGCACTTCGCTGAGAATCGCTTCTGAGGCGGGACCCTGTAGTGCAAAGATGGAAGTTGCATCGGATAGATCTTCGAGAGTGATTACTCCTGATTCGGGCAGATATTTGTTGAACCATTCTTTCATGACTCCAATCATACTTGCATTAGGTACTCCTAAGATAACGGTTTCAGAGTGATTATTCCAATGCCAGCACTGACTCTTGATGACCGATTGACGGTCTGCGACTGAGAAAATCATGTCATCGATTATTGAGCCTTGTTCGTCAAGAAAGTGGGTATACGCACAACGGCCAGAAGCAATGCCTGACACTTTCTGTGTCGCCAAACCCTGTAACCATAGTAGTATATCAGGTCCCGAGAATCGAAAGAACCCCATGTGCGATACATCAAACAAACCGGCTTTGGAGCGGGTAGCAAGATGCTCCTCCTTGATGCTGGAATACCAGATTGGCAATTCAAATCCATGGAAATCCACTATTTTGCCACCACAAGCGACATGCTCATCGAAACATGCAGTACGTTGCAACCCACCGTCCATGTCTTCTGGGTACTGCACTCAGCCTTGAATACTATTATTCCATCACCTCGCAATCTTGAGGTGACGGATTCGCAATCATGAATAACAGGCTTCTATGAGCAGGATACATGACCACTACCAATCGAATCGCTCGCCCCCCTGTTCCGGTAAACGAACCTATCAAGGGCTACCTGTCAGGTTCTGCCGAAAAGATCGCCTTGAAGGCAGAGTTGGAAAGACAATCTTCAGTGGTTGTCGAAATTCCATGCTACATTGATGGAGAAGAAGTCTATACTGGAAATACGATGGATCAAGTTATGCCACACGACCATGGACACGTCATTGCAAAGGTGCATCTTGCCGGCCCTGATGAGGTGGCAAGAGCATGCGCTGCGGCGGTTGAGGCTCAAGCGAATTGGGCAAGAATGGATTGGGAACAAAGAGCGGCGATATTTCTCAGAGCAGCAGAACTGTTGGCCGGAAGACGCCGGGCAGAGATAAATGCTGCAACCATGCTCAACCAGTCTAAGACCTGCCACCAAGCAGAGATTGACAGTGCGTGTGAATTGATTGATTTCTTCCGCTTCAATGTCGATTATGCACGCGATATCTACCAGGACTTACAACCTCCAATCAGTGGCCCAGGAATGTGGAACACCAGTGAGGTACGCCCACTAGAAGGGTTCGTACTTGCAGTGACTCCCTTCAATTTCACCAGCATCGCTGGTAACCTTCCCTGCGCTCCTGCTTTGATGGGGAACGCCCTAGTTTGGAAACCATCGCGTGCCTCATATCTTTCGAACTGGAAGGTCATGCAACTTCTCATCGATTCGGGATTACCCGCTGGAGTCATCAACTTCCTTCCTGGCAAACCACAGATGATTGTTGATGGAGCATTGGCGAACAAGGATTTTGCAGGGCTTCACTTCACCGGTTCGACCAGTATCTTCCAAGGTTTGTGGAAACAGATTGCGGAAGCTCTTCCTAGGCTCAGATCATATCCTCGAATCGTAGGCGAAACCGGGGGTAAGGACTTCATCGTCGCCCACAGTAGTTCCGACCGCAAGGGACTGTTAGTTGCCTTGCTACGTGGAGGGTTTGAATATCAAGGACAGAAATGTAGTGCTGCTAGCCGTGCATACATTGCTAGCAGCGTCTGGAAGGACATTGAACAAGACCTGATTGACGAGGTGAGTTCCATCAAGATGGGAGACCCGCGTGATTTCACCAATCTAATGAGCGCTGTAATTCATCAGGCATCCTTTGACAAGTGTGTTGATTATATCGAACATGCGAAGGCGGATGATAGTTGCAAAATAATAGTTGGAGGAGGATATGATGACAGTAAGGGATGGTTCGTTGAGCCTACCATCATCCTAACTACAGATTCCAATTACCGTTCGATAGAGGAAGAGATTTTTGGACCAATCCTGACCATCATGGTCTATGATGATGATGACTTTGAAGGCATAATGGATATCTGTGATCGCACCAGCCCATATGCCCTAACAGGCTCTATTTTTGCTGATGATAGAGACGCCGTCGATCTCGCCATGGATGCACTCCGCTACAGTGCTGGAAATTTCTACATCAACGACAAGCCGACTGGGGCAGTAGTGGGACAACAGCCCTTTGGAGGAGGCAGATGGAGTGGAACAAACGACAAGGCAGGAAGTCCACTGAATTTGCTTCGATGGGTATCTCCGCGTTCGATAAAGGAAACCCTTGTTCCACCTCAGGACTGGCGCTATGGATTCCTAGACGAATCCTGATTACTTTCGAGTTTTGAGATATGCCAGAGTTATGTATTCTGACTTGGTTAGGCCCTTAATCTTCTTAGCATTGATTGCTGATTTCATCCAGCGTTCTTCAAAGACACCTTCCATCCAATCCTCGATGATAGCGGGGTGGATATACGATGAACGACAAACTGCAGGAGTATTTCCAAGATGGTCGGACACCGCTGAAACAACCACCTGTTCCAGTTTTTTGCGGTCCTTCTTAGTCTCGGGGGTATCGAATTCGGAAAAACCAGCAGCCGCAGTCCAAGTTGCTCTCCAAGTTCGAAAATCCTTGGCTGTGTAAGACGCATCGCTTGCCGCGTTAAGATATTCATTGATGTGTTCAGCCTTTAGGTCTCGGGCTTCACCGTTCTCACCTTCAAACATGAACAAATCCTGATTATCATCCTTACCTCCAACTTCACCAGAGGCGAGTATCAAGCGGCAGATGTCATCGTCTTCTACAGTACGGTTCCACTTCTTACCAGACTTGCCAACGAATTCCAGTTCTATATCGAGGTCACCCTCT
>CAZGIY010000094.1:0-6570 GCA_964526445.1 uncultured Candidatus Poseidoniales archaeon | reverse complement strand
GTGTGGAAACAAGTACGACGAGTGCCCAAGCCATTTCGGACACATTCAGTTGGAGTTACCAGTTGTGCACATCGGTTTCGTTGGATTGATCAAGACTGCTCTCAAGTCTACATGCAATTCATGCAACCGTATCCTCTTACAGGAAGCTGCTGGGACGCACCCAAGCGACGAGGAGAAGTCCGAACAGGATTACTATAGAAGTCGAATTATCGATACAATTCAGAAGCACGGTTTAGGTTCTACCGAATTCTCCAAACTGATTAAGGATGTAGAAAAGGTATGTTCCAGCACCAAGCGTAAGGTCTGCATGCACTGTCAGGAAACTCAAGGCAAGATTATTCTTGACAAGCCTACTACTTTCAAGGAGAAGCTGGATGCAGGAACCGGTGGCGCAAAAGCCAGCGAGAAGAAGTTGAATGCTCGAGATATTCGCGAGTGGTTGACCGAAATTCCAGAAGAGGATCTAATCTTCATCGGAATGGACAAGATTAATCGCCCTGAATGGACGATTATGAGAGTTCTACCAGTGCCACCAATTACTGTAAGGCCTTCAATCACTCTCGATAGCGGTGACCGCTCAGAAGATGATTTGACACACAAGTTGGTCGATGTATTGAGAATCAACCAACGTCTTCAAGAGAATCGTGACGCTGGTGCTCCACAACTGATTGTTGAAGACTTGTGGGAACTATTGCAATACCACATAACCACTTACTTCGATAACCAAACCAGCGGTATCCCGCCAGCGAGACATCGTTCAGGACGCCCTCTCAAGACTTTGACTCAGCGTCTGAAGGGTAAGGAAGGAAGGTTCCGAAGTAACCTTTCGGGTAAGCGTGTCAATTTCTGTGCCCGTTCGGTAATTTCTCCCGATCCATTCCTTGGTATCAATGAGGTTGGAGTTCCTGTGCAGGTGGCAAAGGAATTGACGGTACCAATTCGTGTTACTACTAGGAACCGTGAACAGATGCGACAGATGATTCTGCGCGGTCCAAATGTACACCCAGGTGTAAACTATGTGATTCGAGGAGATGGACGTCGCGTACGTATCAATGACCGTTCAAAGTTGATCAATGCTGGTTTCAGATGCCACAACCCCGATTGTCAATCTGAGACAACCCTAAGGTTCGATATCGATAGTGTGATGCCTGCTCCAAATTTCTTACCAGGTCTAGTAATTCGAAAGATGACTCGCAGAACAGATGATCCCGTCGTTGGCGGAGCACCTCAGATGGAGGAGTACTATGAAGTGGATGAGCAAGCAACCCTTGCCAATCTAAGAGGCGAGGACCTCAATCATAAGCCTCTAGCAGAAGACGATCCGCGTGCAGTCCTGCATCACAGGTGGAAGTGGGAGTTGGCCAATCCTGATGAGCCATATCCAGAACACCTAGAAGTTTCATGCCCACACTGTGGTTCTCCTGAGATTAATGGATACAGGACCAGAGTCGAGGACCGATTAGCGACCATGGATCTTGAGGGAACGCCCAAGCCCGGAATGATTGTCGAGCGGCATCTAATCGATGGAGATGTATCCATCTTCAATCGTCAGCCATCGCTACACAGAATGTCAATGATGGTTCACGAAATCAGAGTCATGCCGGGTAAGACTTTCCGCTTTAATCTAGCAGTATGTACTCCATACAATGCTGATTTCGATGGCGATGAGATGAACCTGCATGTCATTCAAGGAGAGGAGGCACGTGCAGAGGCAAAGATTCTGATGCGTGTTCAAGAGCATATCTTGACTCCAAGATACGGAGGTGCTGTAATCGGTGGAATTCACGACCACATCTCTGGAGCATTCCTACTTACTCGCCCAGGAACCAAGGTTGAGAAGACAGTCGCCTTAGACATTCTTGGTCAGATTGGTTACACAGGAATTATGCCCAAGGAGATTGAGATGGACGATGGTAGATCTGGATACAATGGTCATGAGTTGATGGGATTGATCATTCCTGAAAACATACAACTCCGTTTCCGTAGTCGTACCAACGAAGATGTCATCATCATCTCAAGCAGTGTTGCTGGTACTCTGGATAAGAGAGCGATTGGAGCCGAGGACGGTAGGCTACTCGATGCAGTAGTACAGACCAATGGCCCTTCTGAAGGTGCTAAGTTCCTCGATGACATGACGCGCTTGACCATCGGCGCCTGCACTTCTCTAGGATTCACTACTGGAATAGATGATGAAGATCTACCACCAGAGGCGTTGAGCAGAATCGAGGAAATCAATTCTGAGGCTCGTCAGAAGGTAGATGATGAACTCAAGGCATTTGGAAAAGATGGCCGCAGTTATGAGTCACGACCTGGACGTACACCATTGGAGACTATGGAGGAGAACATCATGGTCATTCTCGACCAAGGAAAGGCCCAGACTGGAGATATCGCTAAAACGCACCTGACTGAAGGTAGTCTAGACAATGCTGCGGTGAACATGGCAGTATCAGGAGCTAGAGGTTCGATGGATAACCTAACCATGATGGCAGGTTCTATCGGTCAAGCAAAGGTACGTGGTGCTAGACTTGAGCGCGGCTACAAGGACAGAGTACTTCCACACTTCCCGAGGGGATTGAAGGGCGCTAGAGAAAAGGGATTCATCTCCTCTTCATTCAAGCGTGGTCTTGAACCGACTGAGTTCTTTATGCTCTCAGTCTCTGGAAGAGAGTCTCTAGTCGATACTGCAGTAAGAACCAGCAAGTCAGGATACATGCAACGTAGATTGATTAACGCCATGGATGACCTCAAGGTCTTCAAAGATGAGAAACTATCAGTTCGAAACACTGCCGATCGTATCATCCAATTCGAGTATGGAGAGGATGGTATCGACCCAGCCAGAAGTGTACACGGTTCTCCCGTGAATACAGATGTCATCGTTGACAAGGTGTTGGGTACGACCAGCAAGGATGTGTCCTTAGAAGGAGGTGATGAGTGATGGTAGTAAAGAGTGCAACCAAGAAGAAGCTCATGGATATGCAGATTCCAGAAGAATATGCGCACTTGTTGGCTGATGACCGCAAGTGGGATGATGTAAAGGTCCTAACAGCGCAAGAGATTGCAGCCATCTGTAAGACAGATTCTGATACGGGAAATAAACTGCACACCATAATCATCAGTGCAACAGGTAGCCGCAGTAATTCATCAGATTCTCAGGGTGGAACTACGGTTGTAAGGCGCCGCGCAGCCCCACGTCGTCGTAGAGCCAAGGTGGTTCAGGAACTCGAAGGATATGACGAGGAGAAGAAACTTGAATCTTACGTGGATGAGATAGTTGAAGACCCTATTCACGAGGCTTTGGTAAAGGCTGACGATAAGATGGGAGATTCTCCTTTGTCCCCACGTGTACTCGCCGATCTTACTAACTCAGTAAAGGCCCGAGGGCGCAAGAAGTTGACCGCAAAGCAAGCTACAGAGATTATTTCTCAATCTAGAGATGCATTTATGCAAGCCCGCGTGGACCCATTTGAGGCTGCTGGAATCACAACAGCTCAATCTATTGGAGAACCAGGAACTCAGATGACTATGCGTACTTTCCACTATGCGGGTGTTGCAACAGTCAACGTAACTCAGGGTCTGCCAAGAGTCATTGAAATCGTCGATGCTCGTAAGGTTCCAGATACTCCTACAATGACCATCCGTTTGACAGATGATAAGAAGGACGATGCAGAAGAATGCCGCAAGTTGGCTGCTGGAATAGAGGTGACCTTGACCAAGAATATCGCAGATCTCGAGACCGATGTTGCTCAGCGTAAGTTGGTTCTGAAACTGAAGGTTGGCAATCTCAAGCAGAAGAAGATGACCGCTGAGGAGGTTAGAGACAAACTTTCGCGTGCTCTCCGTCTGCATATTCTTGCGGACAAGGAGAAGAAACCTAGAGTTCTGACGATTATCCCTGGAGTGCAAAGAGAGGAAGATCTTGCTGAACTGAATGAGAATCCTCCATCTTACACACAGTTGTTGCAACTCGAAGACAAGGTCAAGGATCTTCGCCTAAAGGGAATTCCAGGAATCGAGAGAGCCAATGTCCAAAAGGATGACAAGACTGGTGAATACTACCTTTCCACCATAGGAAGTAATCTCGCTAGAGTTAGCGACTTAGAAGCCATTGACCGTTCTCGTACCTATACCAACAATATTATCGAGATTTATAATTATCTTGGGATTGAGGCCGCTCGTCAGGCAATTATCAACGAACTCAAGGCAACTCTAGACGGTGCGCGACTAGAAGTCGATGTAAGGCACCTGTTGATGGTTGCCGATGTGATGACCAGTGAAGGTGCAGTTCGCGCCATCGGTAGGCACGGAGTGAGCGGGAATAAGCATAGTATCCTTGCTCGTGCGGCTTTCGAGGTCACTGTCAATCACCTGCTCAAGGCAGGTATCATTGGAGAGAGGGACCGCTTGACCGGTGTGGCAGAGAACGTCATCGTCGGTCAACCGATTTCGCTCGGAACTGGTAGTGTTGAATTGTATTACATACCAGAGGAAGCTTGAATTCCAACCTTCTGAGAAGCAATAGTGGAGTATGGGGGAAACTAAAATGGAACTACAAAGAGAATTGAAGACCGCAATCAGTAGTGGAGAATTGCTGTTTGGACAGAATCAGACGATGGATGCATGCGACCGCGGACAGGTAAAACTGGTCATTCTAGCCGCCAATTGCCCACAGCAGTGGATAGATGATTTGCACGCTCGCCATCCAGATGTTGCCAAGCACCGCGTTGCCGTAGTGAATCGCGAGTTAGGTGTAGCTTGTGCCAAGCCATTCAGTATCAGTGTGATCAGTGTCATAGAGGCAGGAAGCAGCGATCTACTGACTCTACGCAGCAACATCGAGTAAGCAGTTCTTTGATGGACCCCTTTGAACAGGGTCCCTACATGCAAACCGATGTCTCGGGCCTGTTGTACAGGTGTGGGCTTCGTTGGGATGATTCAGTTTCTTCACCAAATGTCCCTCAAGGACCTATTAGGTGGTTAGGAAGGGTTTCAGAAAGCAGCGACGTTTCCCGACCATTTTGGTCATTCCTCGGTTTTGATATCTGGGTTGCTGAGCGGGATTGGCCAGCAGTGACCTCTTCTGACTTGCAGAGATGGTTGGTGGATGCTACTGAAGGCGAACACTTGATTATCTTGCATGGTAATGATGAGATACCAAATGCTGGTCTACCAGAATCGGTCATTCTCTATGACCGAAAGCGCTTCGCTGAGATTATTGGTAGACATATACTGGAAGTTGGAGATATTGCCATCAAGAAGGTAGAGCCAGAATTTTTCGCAGATTCCAAACCTGTTGAAGCCTCACATTGGAGTGGTGAAATTGGATTGAACCCATCGTTACGACCTGATGAGATTCTTGAGCGTCTGGGCTTCACCGGGCTAGGCCTCAGGCCATTACATCTTCAGGCTAGATTATGGAGAGTTTCGGGAATACTTGAGGGGCCTGATGGAGAACAGGAGGTGCATGATTGGTTGATTCTTGAGGACCCTTGGAATGAACAGTTGAAACTGTTGCAGGAACAGGATATTCTAGAGAATCCACCCGATTTAGAGAAACAGGAAAGCGATGAATTATCTTCAGTAGAAATGATGCGCATCAGGCTGCAAGGATTTCTGAGCCAACGCAGGGCAAGTGGATTAGATCAAGGTTCTGGAACCGTTTTGAAGAGTTGGAAGGCTGTAATTCAATCTTCAGAAATGTCTTCTCAGGAGATACTTATTCCTGCTTGGAAGGGCTCTCTTCCTGGTTATGGAGAGGCATTGCTACACGGTGATGGAATAGTGTTGACGATTTAGCCCCCCTACGGGGGGAGGATTCATCAGGGAGTAGATTCAGGCAAATCCATGTCGAGCCTTTGTCATGTACCTAGAGAGACTGGCCGAGTCATCATTTCCTCTGTCATCATGTTGTTCATGTTTAGCAGTTTGTTGCCAATGATTTCTTCTCCTGCTGTCGAAGAGGAGACCTCGGAATTTGACGTATTGCAGGCTTTTGATGCCGCAGCCAGAAGTAGTGGTTGGGTCGAGATGTCTGGCGGTTCAGCGAATGGAAACATCAGGGCTGTAGAAGTGGTTCCTTCCACTGGTGACGTCATCGCAGCAGGTCTGATGGATGGTGGTTCAGCGACGATTTCTTGGGGTGGTGTTTCAGCCACTTCAGGAGAAACAGTCACTCCTTGGATTGCCAAGTCAGATAGTGCAGGCAATGTGGCTTGGGTCAAGGTTGCAACAGTTTCGGGAGCATCTTCTCCCTCTATCAATTTTGGAGATATTGCAGTTTCCAACAATGGTGACGTGTTCGTCACAGGTTCGTTCAGGGAGACTGCAAGTTTCGGCTCGCATACGATAACCTCTCAAGGGTATCTTGATTGTTTCATAGCTAAAATATCCAGTTCAGGGCAATGGCAGTGGGCTAATTCATTGAAAGGAAATGCTGATGCCGTAACAGGTGCGACTACAACTCTAGATGTGGTTTGGGGAACTGGACTGACTGTGGACCCATCCGGTAATGCGGTTGTTGGCGGATTCTATCTGGGAAATACTCAGGTTGGATCTAATGCAGGAACTTCACTC
>CAZGIY010000093.1:0-6571 GCA_964526445.1 uncultured Candidatus Poseidoniales archaeon | reverse complement strand
AGAGTATTGACGATAAAATCTCCAAATGATAGATTGGTACAGTTGAATCGTAGATTGGTACGCAAGCCAGTAGAGGGAGGGTGGTTAATTCAGACCGAGGAGCCGCCTTCTGTAGATTGGAGCAACGCTACAATACCGACCCAAAAACGGCCAAATGAACGCGAACTAGCATCTATGAAATTCGCGGTTAGAGTTTGTGAACAGGTGAAATCTAATGCCATAGTTATCGTTGATGGTACCGCTACGGTAGGAATCGGGCCCGGTCAAACCAGTAGAGTAGAAGCCGTTAGAATCGCTGCTAGAAGAGCAGGCAAAAGGGCGCAGGGAGCCGTATTAGCCAGCGACGCCTTCTTTCCCTTCAAGGATGGAATCGAACAAGCAGCCGAAGCAGGAGTATCAGCAATTGTACAACCAGGGGGGAGCATTAGGGATCAAGAGGTCATTGAGGAAGCAGATGCACAAGGAATCACAATGCTGTTCACCGGGCAGAGATTATTTCGACATTGATCACTTTGCAGTTGGAACTCGCCATCCAACATACCAAGTTCCCATAAGCCCGACTAATACTACTGTGGCCTGTCCAAAGCCAGGATCTCCTAGTCTAGTGATGACCCAGACTGAGATAATGATAGCAGTCCACATGAATCCAACAATGAATACCTTGGATACAAAGGGAATACCTTTCCCTTCGACAAAATCACGGATGTAATGTCCAAAGAGAGAGTTTTTCAACAACCACATATACAACCTTGGATCAGATTTTGCGAAACATGCTGCTGCCAAGACCATGAATGAGGTAGTTGGCAATCCTGGAACATAGATTCCTATTGTTCCGAGCCCTACGAAAAAGAGCCCTAGCCCCTTCCAGAAATATCTGACCAAAACGTTCTCTGACACATTAATCAGATCTTCCGCTTTGACTATTTTCTCAGCCTCTTCGGACACGTTTCTCAAAGTGGGCTTGGAATACCACTCAAGAGGATTAGGGTGGCGCATACAGCCAAACATTTGCGAAGCAATCATCAACGGAGAACAAGTCGTCATCAATAAGGGATAATATGGCCTTTCGACTTCCGCGTCAAGGCACTATAGTCAAACCTCTAAGATTGGCAGTATTAATCTCAGGCTCTGGATCTGGTATGGAGGCGTTGTTGAAACATCAAAAGAAGAATTGTAGCCATGTCTCAAAAATTGTAATTTCAAACAAAGAAGGAGTTGCTGGCTTGAAGAAGGCCGAGAAGCACGGGATTCCAGCAATAGCCGTAATTCCAGAGTCTATCGGAGATAGAGAAGGTCATGAGCGAGAAATTGACGCCATTCTAGAGAAATATGAAATTGAGGCGGTAATTCTTTCAGGATATATGCGAATATTGAGTCCATGGTTTGTCGAAAAGTGGGAAGGCAGGTTACTCAATATTCATCCCAGTCTATTACCAGATTTTCCAGGTGCTCACGCACATAGAGATGTAATCGCAGCCGGGGTTGAAGTTTCAGGCTGTACCGTACATTTTGTTGATAGCGAAATGGATAGCGGACAAATAATTGCACAGCGTTCAGTACCTGTTTTACAGGGAGACACAGAAGAATCACTTCAGGAACGAGTGAAACAGGTAGAGCATGTACTATATCCCGAGGTAATCGATGCATTCGCCGAATCAAGGCTTGAATTCGATTAATTGATTTCAGTCAGATCTTCTGGAGTATTGATGTTGAGCATGATTCTATCCTCAACAAATATTGTACTGTATTCCAAACTCTTAACCAGCGAATGAGCACTATTTCCAACCTTTCCTGCATCGAAAGCCGTGATGGCTTCAGCCGTTTTCATCAAAGCATGAAGTGGGTGTATACCAATAGCACTTTCAGGCACGCAACATTCTGCATCTTCGATACCTTCTTTCAAATCTGAGAATATTTTTTGATTTACTAAAGGAGTATCACAAGGACATAATTGAACCATACCAAATCCATTTTCTTTTGCAAATTCAAGCCCAGCAAAAACACCCGCTAATGGCCCCCCCCTATCGGCAGCGTCAGGAATAATTTTACATGAAGGAATGTCATTGGGAAGAGCAATATTGTTACTAGCCAAAACGATTTCATGGCAATCTTGCATATTGTTGAATGCAATGGAGAGTAACGAAACCCCTTCTATCTCCATTGATGATTTATTTTCTCCCATTCGACTGGAATTCCCTCCGGCCAGAATGACCCCTAGAATTCGCATTCACTCACCGGATTGTAATGATGAGAGACTTTGCATGGCCCCTTCTAATTCATCAGCCAAGGCCCGCACCTTTTCCAACAGTAACTTTCTTTCTCTTATTGAACGGGCTTGGGGAATCCATTCCAACAACCTCCTCATATCAAGAGAGTCCCTATTGATGGTCCATACTAGAACCTCTTCCAACACAGGGTCGTCTGAGGGAAGGAATCTCTCCACCATGTACCTTCTGTGAGTTAGGAAGGATTTCATCATGACGCAGAATTGAGTAAACCTTCGGCAATTCTTTCCATTAATTCTGGACCCTGGGGCCTATTTTGAATGATAACCTTCTGTATCTCTGTCAATTCAGAAACCCCATCTCTCCGATTACAAACCCTAAGAATCAACAATACCATGTGGTGTAGAATTAGTGAGGAATTTCTCCACCGTTCAAATACATCATCCGTAGGGGTCTTTGCATTCGACCGCGCAATTTCTTCAATCACTTCTAGCAAAGCTTCCAAAGGCTCACTTCTACCAACTAGATTTGCTAATTCTTCCCAAGGCCCTTCTGAAAGAATAGATGGATTAACATTGGCAATAATTAATCCAGCAATACGCAAGTCCTCCCGCCCATGTCTTTTCCAAGCACTTCTTGCAACCTTCAGCAAAGCAGCATGATCTTCACCTGCTAGAGTGAATAACCATGATGCAATTCTTCGCAATTCTGATTCGGGTGTCCCGTGATGGAACTCAACCCCAGAGGATTGTGATAATCTATCCGTCATCGATTTTGCAATCAACCCTGGGATAGTCAATACATACGCCTCTTCCAATATCCGGAGGACCTTTTTTGTATTTCTTAGAACCGAAGAATCGTAAACAGAAAGCAAGTCATCCAGGGGATCGTTTGAGGCCATCCCCCAACCTCAATCATTCACTTTCTTGGTACGAACTGAATCAAACATTCCGCCAACTATTGTCATGGAGTCCTTCAATGCATGTAACATCTTGTCGACGACACCATCTTCGAATTTCTCTTCCACTGAACGCTTGATATTTCCAAGAACTTTCTTATCTTCATCATCGGAGATATCGAATAGTTCCTTGATGTATCGAATAACTCGCCATTCATCTTGAGATAGAGATTCATTTAGTAATGCAACTTCGTAAATTTTCTCGTAAACTTTCAATTGTTTTCGGCGATTAATGCTTTTCCCCCCGGACAATTCACTCCCCTCTTGAATGGCGGCGTATGCCATTGATGGCTCCTCGGATTCTAATTCCAGTAGGCCAGCAAGTTTGATGATCAATCTTTTTTCTTCTCGAGTCAATACACCATCCAACAACATGATTTCAACGGTGCCCCTAAACACCTCTAGAGTATTGACGTTGGAGTCAGACACGCTATGCGCAGTATGCCGCGCCTCTTCAGACCTTTGATGACGGAGCCCCTACTAATTTGGATATTCTCCATTCTAGATGGAAAGCCTTCAAGAATGGCAGTATGGTGGCTTGCTCTGAACCGATGGGTTCTCTTCCCACTCACCCGCGTTTTACCAACGCGCTTCAGAGAGGCTTTCCCAATAGGGAAATGGAGATTGGGAGGCCCCAAAGGAAACAAATGAGGGAAATCAATGTCAAGAGGAAATAAGCAAGGAAACAAGCATGGAAAGGCGATGAAATATCAGGTAATCGCTTCTCTAAATATCGATGGAACGGTTCAGCGTAAGGACGTAATCGGAGCAATCATGGGTCAAACAGAGGGCTTACTTGGAGATGAATTGGAATTAAGAAAATTGCAGCGCACAGCACGCGTTGGGCACGTCGATGTCGAGATGGATTCGAACAAAGGAAAGATGTCAGGAACAATCATCATTCCAAGCAGCATGGATAATGTGGAGACAGCAATAATTGGCTCAGCTCTTGAGACGATAGATAGAATCGGTCCATGTAAGGCAGTGATCAAAGTCACCGAGATACAAGATGTAAGGAAGACCAAGCGCAATAATGTTGTAGATAGGGCCAAGGAATTGTTGCTGGAACTAGTTGCTAGTGGGGAAGCAGCAAGCAAGACTGTCATAGAAGAAGTTCGTAGTGTATTGACTACGCAAAAATTGACCAGTTTCCACGGACTAACATGCGGACCAAATATTGAATCATCCGACTCATTGATAATTATGGAAGGCCGAAATGATGTTGCAAACGTCATCAACTTTGGAATAAAAAATGCAATTGCTTGCGATGGCGCCGGAAATATGAAACAGGAATTAATTGATTTGGCGAATGGTAAGGAAACAGTCATTGCAGCAATCGATGGGGACCGCGGAGGCGAGATGTTGCTACGCGAGATGTATGGACAAATGAAGGTCGATTTTGTTGCCCAAGCACCTGTTGGTCAGGAGTGGGAATTGTTAGCTCAGAAAACAGTCACAAAGTGTCTTTCAATGAAAGAACCTGCAAGCAAAGTCATTGCACGTTTGGAGAAATCTGATGATGACGGCGCACCACCTGAAGAGTCAAGCGAAGCAGAGGTGCCCGAGTCGGTGATTGAATTAGTAGACCATCTTGATGGGCTTGAGAATAATCAAGCAGTACTTGTATATCTTGATGGAACGTGTTCAGAACCCATCGGTCCAAGGTCTTTGAAGGATCAAGCCAATGATGCCGATGGAGCAGTTGCAATTGTTCTCAATGGACCACTGAGCCAGCGCACGTTGGAGATTGCCAGTGAAGCAGCAATCCAAACTGTACTTGGAACTGGAGAGGGTAAGGGTTACAAGAAATTGGATGACGTTGAATCATGGATTACTACAGATTTCCAATAGGCCGGGAATGTGATGCTGCTTTCACTTTTAGTTCTCTTTCTTTCAATTATTGGTTCGGGCCTTTGGCTTTCAGCGATTATCGGTTTTGGCTTGCTGACAGCCCCCCTATTGCATCGTGAACTATCGTCTGAAGATGCTGGTAGGTTAGCAGGTAGAATACTTGAGAGGGCACATCTGCTGGGTTGGTATGGGGGCATAACACTTCTTTTGTCAATCATTTTGCATTCGCTATACATTTCTGAAGGCCCCGCAGCACCGCCATTTTTGCTGTGGAGCATTCCTGTAATTATTGCAACCAGCATATGGTGGGTATCATGGAAAAAGATACTACCACAGACTGAAGCACTGAGGATGGCGATGATTGTGGCAAAGTCATCAGAATCCGATGAAGAGGCCTTGGAAGAGGGCCAAGTGTTGTTTACAAAGATGCATTCAATGAGCGTCGGAATGTGGAAAGTCTGCACACTACTATTGCTCATTAGTTTGTTTGGTTTATCTTGGACTTATACATCAATATGATAGGCATAAACCCTCAGCCATAGCCATGCAACCTTCAACCGAAGATGCTGCATCAAGTCCATCGCAACCTGTAATGCAAGTACATACAGTGAATGAATCACATTCTCCTGTAAGCGTTTCAGACTATATTGATGGGGATTTCAAAGAATATTTATTGAGAAGAACGAACAAAGGTGACAAAGCACTTTCTTTGTTAAGTGAAGGAGATTTAGTGAAGATTGTAAAGGCGACCAGATCAAAAGACGGAACGGTTCAAACCCAACAGAGATTCATGGTCAAGAAGGAAGCAATTCTTGGAGTATCACACAATAAATTTGACTGGTTGGATAGATTCAAACTCGGCTGGTGGGGAATGTTTGCGGGCGGGCTTACGCTAACATTGATTGGTGGAGCATTTGCAACACTGGGCCCAACATTGTTCGGAGCAGGCCTTCTTTTGTCAGCATGGCAGTTTGCAGATCCTGAGATGATTGTATTGGAGACCACGACGGGGCGCCATCGTTTGTTCATGAATCGAATGGGCTCGGATAGAGAATTGATGGCTTGTAGTATGGACAATTTCTCTAATTCAGTTCAGAGCCTCTTGACAGATGGTGAGATGGACACTTCAAGTTATGATGAGTCAGTAGAGGCATTAATGTTGGATAGAGCGGCAAAAATGCAAGAAGCAGCAGCGCAGCAACAGATGCAAATGCAGCAACAGATGCAAATGCAGCAACAGATGCAAATGCAGCAACAGCAACAGATGCAATCAGCAATGGTCGTGCAAGGACAACCCAACCAATTGGTTGCACCTCAACCGGGGCAGGTTGTAGAACCAGCCCCCCCTCCGGCTGCAGCATTGGAACACCCCCCCCTTCCAGCCCCAGCCCCCCCTGCGGAATCACCCGAGTCAGCGGAACTTCCAGCCTCAACAACCCCTTCTGAATTATCAGAACAAGAATCGGAACCTGAAGCACCTTATGGAGAAGTTGAAGATGATTCATCGAGGGAGTTACCTCCCCCGGCACCCCCTGAG
>CAZGIY010000092.1:0-6581 GCA_964526445.1 uncultured Candidatus Poseidoniales archaeon | reverse complement strand
GTTGAGCGCGAGATCGAGAAAGAAAGTCTTGAGGCATTATTGTCAGAAAAGGATAATCGCATCAGAGATTTGGAGTTGAAAGCAACCAAGTCAACTAAGCAAGTAGATTTCCTTGAGCCAGAATTACAGAAGATGGAAGAGAAATACACTCGTGAAAAGGAGCGATTGGGTAAGGTCTTCGGTATCGCTGAGGAATTGGATAATGACCTCAAGTTGGCTGTTGTCGAGATGAAGGCAAGAGATGACTGGTATGTTGATCACATGGCTTTGTTTGAAGATTTGAACAAGGCCATCAAAGAGCGCTATGAATTGATTGAGCGCGCAGTCGAGGCTGAGAGACAAAGTCAACACATGCAGAGGGCCATTACAGATCGCATGGATGATCTCATCGAGGCCAGGGCTGCAGAGATGACGCTTGAAGAGGCTGAATCTGTTGAAGCCTCTCAATCTGCAGAATCCAGTGAAGAAACTCCTGTAGAAGAGGAGAGTGAAGAGGAATCGGATGAAGAGGCGTCAGCGGAAGAAGCAGAAGATTCTGCTGAGGAGGAAGAGAAAACTCCAGAAAGCGAGGCTGAAGAAGAATCTGAAGAGGAGCCCGCTGAAGAAGAATCTGAAGAGGAGCCCGCTGAAGAAGAGGAGCCTGCCGAACCTCGTGATGTGAAGGAAGCAGCGACTTGGGAAGATGATGTTGACCCATGGGCAGATCACGACAACAAAGAGTGAGGTGAGCCAGTGGGCCTGTTTGCCCGAGGTGGAACGCTTCCAGTATTGCTGACTTGTTCTATGGGTATCGCCGCGTTATTAGTTGCCGTCTATGTTGACCCAGTTATGCATCTAGTGACCTTGACTGGGGTCTTGACATTGATGTTGTCAGCCTTCCTTGCAAATTTCTTTCGAGATCCAGACCGCCCAATTCCTAAGGACGAGGGAGTATTGGTCTCTCCTGCAGATGGACATGTTATGTTCGTGGTGCGCGAAAGGGCAGATGGAAGAAGACCTTCCAAAGAGGAACTATCTTCTGGAGACTGTGAAGAGAACCCATTGACTGGAACATGGTATCCTGAAGCCTTGGTAGAACCGTTGACATTTGAAAATGAGCAACGATGGTGCAAGGTTGACAAAGGCGAAGAGAGTTCAAACGATGCATGGAGAATAGCGATTTTCATGTCTCCATTGGATGTACACGTGAATAGAGTTCCTGAGGCAGGAAAGATTGTCAGAATGGAACATCGTACTGGTAAAGGTAGGAGAAGGGGTCCTTTTCTTCCCGCCTTCAAGAAGGAAAGTGAATTCAATGAGCGGGTTCGAACAGTATTGGAATGTGCGGCATCTCCCAAGTCCACTGAGGATATGAGAGTTGAAGTGACTCAAATCGCTGGAGCACTGGCTCGTACAATTGTTCCCTGGAGTGGAGAGGGGGATATCATGCGAAAGGGGCAGAGATATGGGATGATTAGGGTTGGTAGCCGCGTTGATCTTAGGGTCCCAGCGGACAAATTTGACCCTCAGGTGATAGGCGCGGATTCTATGAATCCAGAATTCCCCAAGGGGCAATTCGTTAATGCAGGATCGACTATTCTATTTCGTTCGACAGAAGTTTCTGAGGAAGAATGAACAAGCGTTGCCTTCTTCAATACGGTTCCCAGCCCACGCGATGGTACACATGTCTCAGAGCCAACGGTTGAACTTGGTCGGCAACGATGAACCGGCTTTGCGCATCCATGATTTGATTAAAGCACCAGAGAATACCGAATGGTCTCAGGAGAGGAAACATTCGTGGGATGCAAGCGAACCAGCTACTGTTTATCACACTCCTGAAATGATGCCTGACGGAACCCCAACCACCGCTGCAACTGTCATCCTCAGGACCAAGGGTTGTCATTGGTGGTGGAGCAGTGGTTGTACATTTTGCGGATATTTCAACGATACAAGAGACGATGTCGAAAGTACAGATTTACACGCTCAGTGGGAATTCGCCAAAAAGAAATTATCTAGTTTTGAAGGAATGGACATGGTAAAGGTGTATACTTCAGGTTCATTGCTCGAAGATAGAGAGATACCAGTTGATTTTCAAGAAACCGTTCTCAGAGAATGTCATGAGATGAATAAGCATCTAGTGATTGAGAGTCGAACTGAACAATGTACGGAAGAGAAATTGAGTTGGGCTAAATCAATCAATCCCGATTTCACTGTAGCTATTGGTTTGGAGGCACATGATGAAGAGGTCTTGAAATTCCACGTCAACAAGGGTTTTACTCTAAAATCCTGGAAGAGGGCAGTCGTCAACCTTCAGAATGTGGGTCTACGAGTCAAGACATACCTGATGTTCAAACCTCCATTCATGAGTGAAGGAGATGCGTTGGAACATTGTGTCAAGTGGATTGCAGATGTAGCCGAAGTCAGTGATGAGATTTCGGTTAATCCAATGAATATTCAGCGTGGTACGATTATCGATCGTTTGTTTAGAGCCAAAGAATACCGCCCACCTTGGTTGTGGTCATTAGTCGAATTAATCGAGAGAGTCAATTCAATTATTCATCCAGAAGGTGGAGTCAATGGCGAAAGTGATCAGATATCTCGTTTGCTAATTCATCCAACTGCAGGCGGTAGGATTCGTGGTTCTCATAATTGTGGCAAGTGCGACAAGCATGTGGTTGCAGCTATAGAGAGGTATTCTGTTAGTGGAGATATGCGCGAATTTGCAGGGTTGGATTGTACCTGTAAGAAGGCCTGGAGAACGGAGATTGAACTCGACATTTCATTGCCCGCTGTATTGGGAGTTGGCATCGATCGGAGAGGCGACCCAATGATGCACTTACGCTCACCTTGAAGTGTTCTGCAAGTTGCGTGAAAGGGAATTGCCGTGGTCAATGTTTATCATCGTTCCACAGGTGGACGGACTGACCCCTATGGGGTCAGAGTTGATTGAATGAGCGATGTAGAAATCCTGCCTGAAGTGACACAAGGGGTGGCTGAACCTGAGGCTAGTCGAGTGATACTCGCAATTCTTGGGTTGGGAGTACTTGGTTTAGTGGGCATGTTTTCAGTTATTTTTGGTTGGGATGGTTTCCCACTGTTGTCTGAACTAATACCTCTGTTCGATGCTCTTGGTTCAAGTGGAATCTGGTATTATCTGGTGGGAATAATCCTCGGATTTTCTTTCATGATTCTGAATTTGTTGGGCGAGGTATTCCGCGATTGAGGTGATGTCATGTTTTCTATACTTCTTCCCGCTCTGATTCTACTTCTATTGGCGATGGTGTTGACAGCTTATTGGGCTAGCAATGGTCTTGCTGATCTTCGTCGCCCCATTCGTCAACTCTCAATGTTCTTGTTGGATAAGGCACCTGCTGGCGTCATTGATTTATTTTCCAAGGAGAAGGGCTCAGGTGCCAGAACTTGGTTGATTTTTGGTGCGATCTGGGCAACTTTGGCTTCGACGATAACTTTCCTTATGATATGGCTGACATATGATGCAAAGGCTCTCGATTCACTTTCTTCCATCGGATGGAGTTATGATGCAGGAGTTATGGACAGATTGGCTGAACAATCCTTGGTTTGGGGTTTCCTTGGAATGACCCTGATCGGTGCGGGATTGCACATCAATGGACGAAACAATGGTTCGGGTATCGGCAGTGAAGCTAATGCTTCGATGATGGCATTTGGCTGGTTTGGATTAACTTTGGTAGCCATGATTCTTCCTTTGGCTATCGAGATGAAGGATTTGTATTCTGCCATTATCGAGTTAGCATATGCAATGATAGTTGCCGCCCTCTTCCTCAATCATCTTCTCGCTCTTGGTGGACGTGGCGATTCACCCATCCAAGTATCCTCTTGGTTCATCGTCATCTCTCACTTGTCGATGATATGGGCCTTGGTGTTCAGAGGTGCCAATCTGATTCTAGAGGGCGATTTGGCATCCGATTTGGAGATTGCAGACGTTGCTTGGTTCGCAGATAGAGTAGTTATGGGGTGGTTCCCATTAGCTATGTTCTTAGCGATTATGTATCACATAATTCCCAAGGTCAGTGGAACTCCGATTTGGAGCCACTCCCTAACTACCGCTTCGTACACGATTCTATTCATCAGCATCCCTGTGTTGGGTATGTCGGAGAGCGCGGCGGTTTCTGGAGACACGATGTTGAGTATTACCGCAGTCATGATTGTAGTAGGTCTAGTTCCTTTGTTAGCAGCATCATCCAATTTGATTTCTACGATGCAGAATCGTTGGCAACAGGTCATTGCTAGTCCAGGTGGTGTGGCGGCAGGTAGTGCGGCATTATTGCTACCAATTTTCGCCTTGTTGGGATTCTTCTCAGCTCTAGATGCTCTAAATGGTGCCCACAATATGGGTGGAGTTCAGGCCACTGTGAACCATGGGATTCTTTGGACAGTAGGTGGACTACTTGCTCTATCTGTGTGGGGCAACCTCTTCCCTGAGATTATCGGACGTCGTCTGTCCAGCACCTCAAAAGCACGTTGGGCATTTTGGTTGATGTTCTTGGGTGGTTTTGGGTCAACGGTGTCATTACTGATGGCAGACTTCGCGGCCATCTCTCTGAATGACGCTGCAGTTGAAGCACCAGGAGACTATCTCAGTGGGTACTACCTCACGGCTGCGGCCATATTCTATGGGGTTGTTATTGCGACTTTCATTGGGTCGATCAACATGATCGCTACCTTGTTTTCTCCTGAAGTAGAAGAGAAAGAAGCAACAGTTAGCGTTGGTATGGCATCTTACCACCTCCACCCCGGATCCACCAGTATCAGGGAGTTGGTCTCCAGAGGAGTAGGAGTGGATACAAAGATCAGAGTGTCTGCACCTGATGAAGAAGATGACGCAGGACCAACAGAGATTGGAGTTTCCGCGGCATTGCACACCGATGATGGTATTGTGGCAGCAAAGCCAGAGCCGGCGCCTGTAGAAGAGATATCTTTCTTCGAATCGGAATTGGTAGATTTGGCACGATGGTTGAAGAGTAGTGGCACCAGTACCATTGAACTGTTCCAGAAAATGGATATCAATAGCGATGGGCAGATATCACCATTTGAGATTCGTGAGGGTCTAGCATCTTTGGATATTGCAGACCTCCCTCCGTGGGATGTCGAGAAAATGGTCTCTGCGATGGACCTTGATGGCGATGGGCAAGTGAATATTCCAGAACTGGACATTCACATGCTGCGAATCATGAATTCTTTGGCAGCAGAACCGGATGAAGAGGAGTGAAATCCTGAATCGCCGGTAGTCGGTTCTAAGTCCGATGGCTGTCCTGACGCGAGTGGGTATCAGTATGAGAATTGGCTTGGTTGGCAAACCAAATGTGGGAAAATCGACCTTTTTTTCTGCAGCCACTCAATCTAAGGTCGATATTGCAAACTATCCTTTTTGTACAATAGATCCAAATGTTGGTGTTGCTTTTCTTCCAGCTCCTCTACCCTGTCCTTGTGCGGAATTACGCAGCATAAGAGAAGCGGATGGAAGATTATCCCCTTCTACTTCAGAGGACCAAAGAAAAGGAAGTCTCTGCCAACCAAGAACGGGATCTTGCACGGGTCACAAGCGCCTGATTCCAGTATTCATGGTGGATGTCGCGGGTCTAGTTCCAGGGGCTCATGCAGGACGTGGAAGGGGAAATGAATTCTTATCCGATCTTGCGCGTTGTGATGCATTGATTCAGGTGGTTGATGCAGCAGGAACTACCGATAGCGAAGGCAACCCTATCGGTGTATCAGAAGATGTCGATGCCTGCACAGAATCTATTCTCGAAGAATACAGTTTTCTGATTGAAGAATTGAGTGCATGGGTTCATGGAATAATTGAGGATGGGTGGTTGAGAGGTGCGCGCCGCGTGCAGGCCGAAGGCGACAAAGGGCTAGAACTTCATTTACATGAGAAACTCAGTGGATTAGGGGCGACTCCGAAACAAATCAAGTTGGCTCTCGACTCATTCAGAGAAGCAGAAGGTGAACTTGGACAACCTTGGGACTGGGGCTTGGGTTTGAAGCGTTCCTTGGCAGAACGTATTCGCAGAGTCATGTTCCCCATTCATGTCGCTGCAAACAAGGCGGAGATCGCACCGGGCGAAACTTGGAGCCAATTGCAGATTAAATTGGAAGAAGAAGGAGCAATATTGATGCCAACGATGGCAGATGCAGAATTGGGATTGCGTAGAGCAGGGCAGATGGGATTCATTGAGTATGGTCCGGGAGATATTGATTTTGAAATGACCAAGGTTGGAGAACAGCGCTTGAAAGATGCGCAGGTAGCAGCATTGAATGGAATGAAGGAAACCATGTCGAAATTCGGTGGAACAGGAGTATCTACCTTGATTTCCAAGGTTTTGCACGAGTCTTTGGGTCACATCGTGGCATATCCAGTTCAAGATGAAAGTCATTGGATTGATGGCGAAGGCAAGGTTTTGCCTGACGCTTTAGTTGTTCCAGGCGATTCTACTGCTAAGGAATTAGCATATGCTGTGCATACAGATCTCGGTGATGGTTTCATCAAGGCGGTTGATGCAAAGAGTAAGAGGATAATCGGTGCAGACCAACAACTCTCTGACGGCGATGTCATCAAGATT
>CAZGIY010000091.1:0-6689 GCA_964526445.1 uncultured Candidatus Poseidoniales archaeon | reverse complement strand
CAACAAGGACTCCGTAAAGAGTAAGTCGGAGTTTCAATATGTCCTCGAAGCGATGAAGGGACAGTGGGCTTCAATGCTGGGAATGGCGGCCATGTGCGTGGTCACCATAGGCCTTGGGATGCTGTTGCAACCTTTCTACAATCAATCCGATGAACTGCGGGCTTTCGGCAAGGAAGGCGCCAGTCAAGGCCGTTGGATTTTGCTAGAGTTGGCGATGATTTTCGTTTTCACTGCCATCATTATCTGGTTGGCCAAGAAGAAGAAAGAATGGATAATCAAAGGTGGAATCTTGGTCATCCTTTGGTTGGCCCTGATCTATGCAACTGTTCCTCTAGCTCATTTGGTTCTAGCCCCTGACATGAGCCCAGATCCATTTGTGGTCGAAGATGTGCTTGACACTTCTGATGACGAATTCTTGTTCCATCTCGGAACCTCTGGATACATGATGTATGGCATTGAACCTGCCATCAATGCTAGTGGGGAGCAAGCCAATAACGATGATAATGTTACCCTGCTAAATCATACCTTGAAAGTCACCGAAGATGGAAATAATTGGACGTGGTCAACTCAACACACCGACACAAAACCTAATCTCCGAGTGACTCAACAAGATGAGGTCTACGTTGTTTCTGATGGCGCCACTCTATGGGTTCTCGATCATCACGGCCAACAGTTGGATACCGACAACTGCTTACGAGCCACCTACCCAGCCGCATGTAGCCTGAGTTTCAATCATACGGAGGGCGAAGTGAACCGAACCTTTTCGATAACACATGAACCGCGACTGATCAGATACCATCCCAGCAAAGCTGCCGGTAGCGATTATATGAACGGTAGTAGTTTGAGCCATGGTCAATGGGCTTTGGGCGAAGACATGAACATAGCAAACGGCCAGTTGATATCAGTCATGGTTTCTCCAGGGAAATTATTGACGGTTGATTATGGATATGCAGCATTAATGGTAGTCCCAGATGAAAATGATACTGGCGCATTAGGGGATGGCGGTAGAGGGCCGTCTCAAATGGTCGAGGAAATCTGGAACTATTCGGTATTAGGAAATACCAACTTCACGGCTGTGGAATGGGGAGTCTCGCCATGGGCTGAAAACAACCTCTCCGACCACGATGGTCCTATGATGTTGCTTCTAGGTACCGAAAATGGAGAAGTCATGGCTTGGAATTTCGACCTTGAAAATGACGTAGTTGAAGCGGAAGATAGGTTATTGCTCTCGGGTTCCAACGCTTTTGCTGGATCTATTGATGCGATTCGATTAGGAGATTACGGCGACGGTGGTTGGAATGATTTGTTCATCGCTGAAGGAGGTGTCATTCACATGCTACACGGTAGCAATCTTGTTGATTATATCCAAATTGAATACGAGGGCGCCGTGGAAGTAATTCTAGTTGAAGGAAACGATGAGGGTGCACTCGTTTCATGGTACCAAGATGGCAATTGGAGCTCAGGCCAGATAACCAACGACATGTTGACTCAAACTGGCATTCAGTTAGATTCTCTCTCTTCTTGGGTCGGACTCATCGTCTCTACAGTTCTGATGGTTTGGTTGATTTGGAGACCTGAATGGTATGTAGTCAACACAACTGGAATCTTGGTTGGTTCGGGCGTAGTAGTAATGCTAGGAGTTGCCTTTGTTCCATGGTTGGTCATAATCTTCATGATTCTTGCAGCGATTTACGACCACTGGGCGGTTCACAAATCCAAACACATGTTAGATCTAGCCGATACCATGATTGGACTGAATTTGCCTATATTGTTGGTCGCACCGCAAGAAAAAGGTTTCTCGATGCTCGATGATAAGGAAGAGGAACAGCCACAAGATGATGAATCCGAAGATGAGGTTGAGGCTAAGGAAGAAGGAGAAGCAAAAGAATCCTCTGAAAAGAAGGATTCGAGTTTCAAGGCCAAAGCTGTCGCTGCTGAGCAAGCTCGCGTCGAAAGGAAAGCACCACCAAAGGATACTGGTGCTGAAGCCATGTTCATGGGCCTTGGAGACATCATCTTCCCGGGGATGCTGGTCATTTCAGCGATGACATATCTTGCTCCACTAGGAGGTCAAGCCGCTGCAACTTGGGTGGCTATAGGAATCATCGTCGGTGGATTGATTGGATACATGATATTGATGACTAGAGTAGCACTCGGTATTCCCCAAGCAGGTTTACCCTTACTCAATGGCTGTAGTATTCTGGCTTACCTAATATTCGCTGTTGTATTCGTTGGATGGAAGGCTTTGGAATTCAATATCACGTTATGAGGTGGAATCATGCTCGATATGAACACATTCAGGGAAAATGCGGACCTGATTCGAGCCGACCATGACAAGCGCGGCTTAGCGCATGATTCCATAGATGAAGTGCTGAGGCTCGATGAAGATTGGAAGGATGCTCTACATGAACAAAGTGAGGCAAGGCGCCAACGCAATGTTGCCGCCAAGGCTATCGCTGAAGCCAAGAAGAGTGGAGATCAGCAAGAAGTGGACCGTGTCATGTCGCAAGTAAAGGACCTTGGAACCTTGGTTGATTCATTGGATGAAAAGGCGAATGCCCTTTTGCAGCAGCGCGATGAACTACGAATGCGAATCCCCAACATCCTGCATCCGGATGTGCCTGTAGGAGAGGATGAAGGTGGAAATACACAACATTCCCTACACGGGAACAAGCCTGAATTCGATTTTGATCCACGCACACATAACGAGTTGATCGAGATGAACAAGTGGGTTGAACTTGAGCGAGCAGCTAAAATTGCTGGTAGCCGCTTCTACTTCCTCAAAGGAGATCTTGCTCGTCTAGAATTGGCAATGCAGAATTATGCAGTAGATTTCCTTTGCAAACGCGGCTTCACCTTCGTACAACCACCTGTAATGATGAATCGAACAGCATACGAAGGAGTCACTGATTTGGGCGATTTCGAGACCGTCATGTACGGCGTAGAACCAGACAAATTGTACATGATTGCCACCAGTGAACATCCCTTGACTGCTATGTACATGGACGAAGTCATCGAACCATCTTTACTCCCAATCAAGATGGTCGGCCTATCTCCCTGTTTCCGACGAGAAGTAGGAGCACATGGATTGTCAGACAGAGGAATCTGGAGAGTCCACCAATTTACTAAGGTCGAACAGATAATCATCTCTCACCCAGATGAATCGTGGCAATTGCACGAAGAACTATTGCAGAACTGTATCGAAATGTGGAACGAACTTGGATTACACCATGAAGTGGTCAACATCTGCACCGGAGATATGGGTACAGTAGCCGCTCGTAAATATGACATTGAGGCTTGGTTGCCGGGTGCTGAAACATTCAAGGAAGTTGTATCCTGTTCAAATTGCACCGATTATCAAGCCAATCGCTTACGAATGCGCTTTCGAACCGCTGATGGTAATGCTGCAGTACACACCCTCAATTCAACTGCAGTTGCAACTTCAAGGGCACTAGTAGCCATCATGGAGCAGAATCAACTCGATGATGGAAGAGTACGAGTTCCTGAAGTCTTAGTTCCATATATGGGCAAGGATGTATTATCTCCTTCACCCTTTTAGGAAGACTATTCAGTCCAAATGATTACAACACTAGTTGTATCCAACGAGGTATGTGTCCCTAGGGGCATCCGGTGTTAATTTGTCTTCCAATCAAGATAACAAGGTTCTGCGTACCTTTGACGTGTTCATGTCGATGAACGGACTGAGGTATGATACTGGTAAGTGGTTGATACCTTGGATTCCCTTGCTCGGCCTTTCACTATGGATAAGCACTTCAGCGCTAAAACATGGTTTTCTGATGGAGTTTGCAATCATCTCATGGGTCGTCTATTACTTTGGTCAGACCATCATGCTCGGCACTCCAATCAAGAAATGGATGATCAATAAGATGGGTGAAGATAATGCATGGGGATTCTTCCAGATGTATGCTGGCTGCAATTATTTCAACATAGGTTCAGGAATTACCGCAGCGGCAATCTATCAACAAGATGCATTCGCTCTATCGACAAATCTGGCTTGGGGCATTGCAGGTATCCTATTTCTAATCGGATTTGGATGCAAGTTCTGGGCCACATGGTTGGTGGGTCCAGATGTCTACTACTACAAGGACCTGTTTTACGAGAAATCCCATGATGATTGGTGTGAGAGGGGTATCTACAAATGGTTTAGTAACCCAATGTACGGTATTGGCTACCTGCATAGTTACAGTCTAGCAATAATCTTTGGAAGTTACTGGGGATTGGCTTATGCTGCATCTTGTCACGTTGGCATCTACATTTTCCACATGATTGTGGAAGTTCCTTTCATCAAGCGAACATACTTGACTTCCGATGCTTGATCAAAGAGACTGTGCACCAGACTTAATCGCTTCAACCACACTTGGGTCAGCCAAGGTCGAAATGTCTCCCAGAGCATCTGGTTCTCCTTCTGCAACCTTACGCAGAATCCTTCTCATGACCTTGCCACTTCGTGTCTTGGGTAAGCCTGGTACATGTTGGAAGAGGTCAATTTTAGCATGTGCTCCGATTTGTTTGCGGCACAATTGATTCAATTCTGTAGCAAAATCAAGGTTCCACTCCTTTCCCGGTTGAAGTACAATATAGGAGTAGACTCCTGAACCTTTGATTGGATGTGGGAAGCCAACTACTCCCGCCTCAGCAACGGAATCATGACTGACAAGAACTGATTCAAATTCTGCAGTTCCCATCCTATGGCCTGATACGTTGATGACATCATCAACCCTGCCAGTTATCCAATGATATCCTCGGCCATCTCTTCTGCAACCATCTCCAGTGAAATATAGTCCGGGGAAGTGTTCAAAATATGTCGAGACAAAACGTGGGTGGTCTCCCCATACAGTTCTCGCTTGACCGGGCCATGGGCGTTCGATACACAACAATCCCTCTCCTTCTCCCTCGATTCTATTCCCATCTGCATCGTTCAACAAAGGAAGAATACCCGGCATTGGCAGAGTTGCTGAACCACCAATCGTTGGAGTCGCAGGAGCGATGGGGGTTATGCAGATTCCACCAGTTTCGGTCTGCCACCAAGTATCGACGATGTTGCATCTTTCACTGCCTACCACGTCGTAATACCAATCCCAAGCATCAGGGTTAATCGGTTCACCTACAGTTCCAAGAACTCGCAAGGAGGATCTATCGTGAGCATTCACGAATCCATCGCCTTGAGCGGCGAGTGCACGAATAGCGGTTGGCGCAGTATAGAATATAGTGATTCCATGCCTAGCCACCATGTCCCAATAACGCCCAGCATCCGGATAGGTTGGAATCGATTCGAACATCAAGGAAGTTGCGCCATTAGCAAGTGGCCCATAAACGATGTACGAATGTCCCGTAATCCAACCAACATCTGCAACGCATGCATAGACGTCATCTTCTCTAAGATCAAAGACTGTTTGATGAGTATAACTGGTATAGGTTATGTAGCCACCACAAGTATGTACCAAGCCCTTGGGTTTGCCAGTTGATCCAGAGGTGTAGAGGATGAACAATGGGTCCTCTGCAGCGCATTCAGTCGCTTCGCAATCCGCTGATTGGCTCGGCACGATATCTTGCCACCAAACATCCCTATCAGTATGCCATCCAACATCTCCTCCAGTTCGTCGATAAACCAATACCTTCTGCACGGGTGTTTCACCCTGCAAGGCTTCGTCGCAAACGTCCTTGAGAGGTATCTTCCGACCACCTCTCAACCCTTCATCTTGAGTAATGATGACTTTGGAATCGCAGTCCAGAACTCGATCTCTGAGTGATTCTGCCGAGAATCCACCGAATACCACCGAATGAATAGCCCCTAATCTCGCACAAGCAAGCATAGCCATCGCCGCTTCAGGCACCATTCCCATGTAGATGATGACGCGGTCGCCTTTCTCCACTCCCAGTTCCTTCAGAGCATTGGCAGCCCTGCATACCTCTGCATGCAATTCGGAGTAAGTTATGCGCCTGCAATCGTTCGGTTCATCTCCTTCCCACAATATCGCAATCTTGTCGCCTCTTTGCTCAAGGTTGCTATCTAGACATGATTCAGTGACATTCAACCTTCCATCGCTGAACCATGACAGGGGGCCATCAGGTATCTCTGCAAATGAACCTTGCAAACCGATGCTCGGCTCCTTTCTCCAAGCGATTCTGTTCCGAGTCACATCGAGCCAAAAAGCATCAGTATCGCTAGCCGCTTTGTCATACATCCGGCGATATGCCGACATATCTGAGATGGGGTTTGGACTTCCTTCCGCAACTCTGTCCGGTACTTCACGCAGTGGTTCCATGATTACGGATAACGGCTGATGGTGATGAAGGTTATTCTATGGCATCCACGACTATCAAAACCGCACCTTGGTCAACCCTATCCCCTATATTGCATAGTAGATTCTCAATCGTTCCATCGCTCGGAGAGACGATTTTGTGTTCCATCTTCATGGCTTCCATCAACAATAGAGGCTGTCCAGAAGAAACCGATTCTCCAGGGGTGACCATGATGTCGAGAATAGTTCCTGGCATAGGTGCTACAAGACTACCATCACTGATTTGCGAATCATCAGTGCCAGCTTCCAAAATCGTCACTCTATGAGTACGGCCCTGATGGTGTACCCACCAATCATCACCAACCTTGCACAATTTCGCCCAACTTCCATCGGACAAGGAGACTTGTTGGACTCCCACCTTTGCTG
>CAZGIY010000090.1:5986-6752 GCA_964526445.1 uncultured Candidatus Poseidoniales archaeon | reverse complement strand
CTGCGAATGACTGCACTGCGAACTGGATAGATGGTCTTGACAGCGTTGCGAATCTCGTCTTCCAACTCGCTTCCCAACAATGCCTTCTGTAGATTTGCGTAAGTCTTACGAGAAGCACTTGTCAAAATTACATCCTGTGCCTTCTGGCGCATGGCTGCCTTGACGCTAGACTGGATTCTACGCTCTGTAATCAACAAAGGCTTGAGACGAACGAGGTATCCATCCTCGGTCACTACGTCGACCACTCCATCCACTTTACCGCGATAACGGCGAATCTGTCTGCGCACGTGATCTGATTGGTGGGTGTGACCAATGAACTGGGTCAATGCGTCCTGCCCCACACACTCGGTCACGCGGAAGCGCAACTTGACGTGCATCTTGCTGAAATCTCCGTCGAACTCCTGCTGAGTGAGTTCGTAAGTACGTCCAATTACGTGTTGTTCCTCTTCCCCGAGGGTCTCACCGATGCGCTTGAAATTCCATGGGAATCTCGGTGCACGGATGGTGAACCATCTCTTGGCCTTCCATTTGTCCTTCTGCTTTCTTGCTGCTGCGCGTGCTTGCGCGCCGGTTCTACTGGCCATGATTCTCCCTCGGTTCCGTTGCAGGGGCTACCCTACGAGCGTCCAACCGACCGAGGTCGACTATTTGAAGTGGTCTATCACCACTCAAGACCTTGTTTCTACCAACCTCGCTCTTCAAGGCGAGTATCGAGTTCTTCGAGTTCAAGACCGGGCATAGCCTCGCTCATCATTGCAGATGCTTC
>CAZGIY010000090.1:0-5976 GCA_964526445.1 uncultured Candidatus Poseidoniales archaeon | reverse complement strand
AATGATGAGTCGCCATCACTATTGCGTCTGCAGTGGTCTTGGGATCGTTTGACTTGAAGATTCCAGAACCAACGAATATCCCATCCATTCCATGTTGCATCATCAATGCTGCATCGGCTGGCGTTGCGATTCCTCCAGCTGAAAAGGTGATTACAGGTAACCTTCCCATCTGTGAGACCTGAGTTAGAATATCATGAACGTCCTGATTGAAGGATTCATCAAGAGGGCCAAAAGGTGTATTTCCAACGTGTCCAGGGATCGCTGACATCGATGCCAACTCATGGTATCTATCAACGATTACGTCCGTTGCTACTCTGAGATCCTCAGCGCTCAAAGTCTGTATCTGAGAGATTTCTTGCTTTATCAAACGAGCGTGAGTGACCGCTGCTACCACATTTCCAGTACCTGCCTCACCCTTGGTTCGAATCATAGCAGCACCCTCATGGATACGCCTTACCGCTTCGCCAAGATTGGTAGCTCCACAGACGAAGGGGATGGTGAAATCATTCTTTGCAATGTGGAAGAATGGATCGGCTGGAGTCAATACTTCCGATTCATCAACCATGTCAACGCCAAGTTCCTGCAATACTGCGGCTTCAGCATCATGTCCGATTCTGGCCTTGGCCATAACTGGTATCGAGGTTGTCTCAATGATGCCTTTAATCAAATCTGGATGGCTCATTCTGGCGACACCACCTGCCTTACGGATATCAGCAGGTACTCTTTCAAGAGCCATTACAGCAGTCGCACCGGCATCTTCTGCCAATTGCGCTTGCTCAGGAGTTACCACGTCCATGATGACGCCGCCCTGCTGCATACGAGCAAAACCGCGCTTGATTAACTCGGTTCCCTTACGCATTACCTGAAGGTCGGTCTCAACTCCCATTGAAATCAACCGCCAAGGTTTCAGTCATCTGCAAGGACTGGTGAATCACCGGTTGCCACCTCAAGATTAGGGGACTCAGCAGCATTGCGCTCGATCCACTCTTCTTCTTCTTCTGGCACATCGGTATCTGCATAAATTGCCTCAACTGGGCATTCTGGGATACATGCTCCACAGTCAATGCACTCATCAGGGTCGATTACCAGATAGGTATCTGCCTCCCTGAAAGCCTCGACTGGGCATACTGCTACGCATTCCTGATACTTGTGGTCGACACAACCTGATACTACTACATGAGTCATCTTGTTCCCCGACCATACGAGAGGGAATACCGATATGAAGGCTTGCCAAAAACCTACTCTTCTTCCGCCTCGAGATTCGGAATGGCAGCGACTGCAATCAGGGTATCGAATGACTCCGCAGAAACAGTTAGTGCGTTTTGTCCAGGGAAGGTGCGGAACTTCAATCGTAACTTTACAGTTTCAGGGCCAGGGGAATCAGCTAGAACGACTTCAGCACTTGCTAGAGCAGACTTATCAAGACGAAAATGTAGAGCATTTCTCTCATCCATCCTCTGCGCCAATTGCATCTTCAAAGTCCTAAGCAAGTTTGGCCCAAGGTTAGCCAACGCGGTTTTTATCGCAGCCTTACGATGAAGATAGGCTGTCACAAGATGTACAGGTGAACCATGCCACGATTTACTTCTCTCAATCTCGACGGCTTTCGAATCACCGATAAGCCATGCCAAAGCATCCGCAAGTACCTCAACGTCTTCGAGTCCAGAAGACGAAAGGCGAATGCTTAGGTTTGCGAAGGGCATCAAACTCAGTCCTTTTTCATTAAGCAGGCCGATGAAATCTCACTAAATGCCGCCTGCGTACATGGCAATTATTGCAATACAACCGATGAAGAAAATCACGGGAACTGCAACCAGCCCAACGCCTGCACCGTAAGCAAACCACTTGTGCCCCGCCATGTAGGCGCCAATTGGCACTCCAAGAGCAGCGAGACAACAGAAACTCGACAAAGCAAGAGCGAATAACTCCTCACCATCACCACCCTGCCAGGTGTCAATTATTATCGAATCGACCTTGGAATAATTCTCTGGGAAACTGAAAGATATCGGATCCACACTGTTTACATTCGTCGCTAGAATATAATCATAATTTGTATAGAGTAGACATCCATTCGATGCTTCATCGCCAAAAATGAAAGATTTGGACTCCTCTCCCTCCTCATTCAGGTGATAGTAATCACCTCGATAAATATCGTGGCAATAACTTGGAACGGGCTCATTACCATTGAACTTGGTATTACTTCCATCTCCTGGAGGATCTAGAATCTTGGTTCTTTCACGGTTAGAATTCTGATCATACCACTCAATTACGACAGACGTATTCTCAAGTGGTGCAAATGGTAGGTCCACAGATATTGAGCCATTGGAATACCAGTTACCAACCTCTTCTTCAAGGCCTAAGACTAAGTCTTCGCCACATCCCGAATTTGCGCGATTATAGCGTTCATATCCTTCATCAGTTTGCCATTCGATATCGAACCATCCATGACCAGATTCACAATCCAATCCATAATCACCGAGTGTGATATTGAATGAGCCATCTTCCTGTGCAGTGATTTCATATTGCTCACCTCCATCAAATCCCTCAAACATAGCAGAAACTGAAGCAACTATGATTCCCAGAACTATTGGGAATAACAAACCAAAGATGAATTGCTTCTTGTTCATCTTCTCTTTTTCAGGCGGCATGAGGCTGGGGTCCATCAAAACTACGCCCACATCGGTGGTTATGGTACCAGAAAAGGTAGATCCTTGAGTTGTATCAACGCCTAAATCTACAGCCTCTGGGGCAGCATCTGCTTCAACTTCTCCTAAGTCGATCGAGGTCGGTGCTTTCTTTTCCTTTTCTTCTGGCATACTTTCACCTCAGTCATTCAATACCGGCAATCTTGCAACTCGCTCTTGCGTAGGGAGTAAAACCATTCCTGCCGCTTCCAACTCTTTTCTTATGGGTTGCAACACTCTTTGCTCCAATCCGTCTCTGTAGAACATGTTGTATGTATCGAGGGGGATAATGCGCAAGTCAGGTGCAACTACGTGTACACAGGTTTTCTTTACACTACGCAGATCAAAGGAATGAGCATCGATGAAATCCATGATGATTATTCGAAATACGTTCTCGTAAGATATTTCTCCAGGAACAACCAAATCTGGTAAACAACAAAGTAACTGGGCAAGCGAACTGCTAGCACCTTCTGGACCTTGAGAAGTAGAAAGCAAATCAAGAACTCTGGACTTCAAGTCTTCATCATGCTCAAACTGAATAGTCGAACGAGGTGAATCCATCATCATCTCATCTTCTATATGTCTGGTTAAAGGAATTACTTGACTTGAAAGTTTCAGAGCATATGCCATGGCGATACTGTCGGGGTGACATGGAACTGGTAGAACATCATCTGCAATGAAGGAGGAGGACTGCTCTCCTATTGCGCGACGTATCTCAGACAGGGTCAGGCGGTCCACTGCAGGATCATAATCTTCGCAACGTCCAGCATTCTGAATTGGTTGGAAGGTAACTCCTCTAACGCAGGACCACTGCAAGGCATGGTCGATAATATCACCGAACTCTGAATCGTTGAGGCCTTTCTGGACTGTACAAACCAAGGTTGTAGACATCGCATTATCTTCGAGATTTCGCAATGCTTTGCTGCGAATACTCCGTAGGTCAGCACCTCGCAATCTCTTCAATGCCTCAGCATTGAGACTATCGAACTGCAGATAGACTTCCACTCCGGGCATGTATGTCGCTAGCCTAGCGGCAAACTCAGGCTCATTGGCTATACGGATACCATTGGTATTGATCATCAAATGCTTGATTGGTCGTTGTTTACAAGCATCGAGAATCTCAAAAAACTCTGGGTGCAGAGTAGGCTCCCCGCCACTTAGTTGCACTACATCTGGTTCACCTTCATTCTCTACAATGGCATCCAGCATTTGCAGAATATGCTCAAAAGTTCGGTAGGAATCCTTCCTGTGGGTTCCGCTGGAGGCGTAACATATCGGACAATCCAGATTACAATGGTCGGTCAATTCGATGAGAGTAAGGCATGAATGCTGCTCATGTGAAGGACAAAGGCCACAATCGTAAGGACATCCATACTTCATAGGAGTGTTCCATTTCTCAGGCATCTCGCTGGGTTTGATGAAAGTCTCCCTACAGCGTCGATAATATTCTGCATCATCGGATAACAAGACCTTCTGACGCTTGTTGCAACGATAGCACAACTTGTCCATGTAGACATTATTCTCCTGAATGATTACCTTGCCCTCGACCCTGTGAAGGCAATTTGCACAAACCGAAGTAGCGGTATCATAGAGGAGATAGTCGCGGAGGCGGCCTGACATTACTCTTCTGAGAATGCAGGACTGCTTTGAAGATTGAGTTTGATGGTTCCATATCTATGGTACCAGAATAATCCCGCTATACAAGCAATCTGTATTGCTGAAAGGGTCAGGATTGGGGCATCTGCTGGCTTGAGCCAATCCACAAACAAGCGCCACCAAAGATAACCTATCATGTAGGAGCGAAAGGCGCCTCCTTGGGATAGATTTGAACGAGTGTGAATGAAACCAACAAGACCCCAAATGAACAATATCTCATACAACTGAGTAGGATGCCTAGGGCCATCACCAAAATCTATGCCCCATGGAAAGGAGGTTGGAGTTCCGTAAGTCGCATCATCCAATCCCGTAAGGAAACATCCAATTCTTCCTATAGACATACCAACTGCTAGAGGAAGGACCCATTGGTCACCAGTTCTTTCTGTAATCCCCATTCTCTTTTTGGCGTATTCAACCGCCATCATCCCACCCAACAAGCCTCCTACAATCGTCTTACCACCAATCAACAGAGCAGGTGAAGAAACGATACCTTCCCAAGTTTTCTGAGGATGCTCAGCAAAGGCCAGTAACTTGGCACCAAGTACGGCACCAATCAAGGCTGCCAAAGCCAGTTGCACTCTCTTCTCATCACTCAATGGATCGCCGATTGTACGACGAACAAACATCATCGTGACACCGGCAGCAATCCAACCTAGTGCCTCAAACAATACATGTGGATGAATTCCCATGATGTACACGGGAAACTGCATCTACAAACCTCAAGTCAAGACTTCGAGCAACCTATCTTGCTCAGCTGCTCGGCGCAACTCTAGGGCAATCCTTCTACCACTGCTCATCGGTTTTCTCCAAGTTGCGTTACCATATGGGTGTCCGACGCTAACATGGACATTTGTACCTCCGCCCACACGAGGTGCTACATCGTAAATCGAGTAGTTCATGTCCTTGTCAATGCAAGTCTGAAGACAGAATGGGCCGATAATTCCGGGGTCATAATGTTCCTTTGAAGCCGTGATGAACTTCTCTCCCAACTCAAAGGCTGATTCTAACAAGGATTCCCTGATAGTAGCAGTATTGTGTCCTACTACAGTCATTTCAGGAATCTGTTGATGAGCCGGCATGGTCATCTGCTGAGGAGCAGGTAGGCGGACGTGCCCATCCAGTGAAGATTCGAATCTCCAATCAACTCCTAGCAGTTCTAGGCGAGGCATTTCATCTTCAAGAGGGCTATAGAAGAAGTTGAGGTTGAATACTGGACCCAAAACGTAGCGCTCGATTCGAGCCGACGCAAGGCTTGCCTCATCGATTACACCTTGACGCAGCAGATTCTGAGATTTCTCCTGATACTCCTCAAATGAAGCACAGGTGAAGAAACCGCGTTCCAACTTCTTTTCTGCGTGGTGCAACTTGACAATGGCTAGACAATCAATATCCTGCGGGTCAGAAATGGCTTCGGGATACGGCAGTCCTGCCTTGTCGAGAATCCAATAGTAATCCTGTTCCTCTGTTCTCTCCTCCATCCTCAACATGTTTCTGCTACCGAACATTGGAACGCGAAAATCATTCTCAATGGAATCTATTCCACAATAGGAAGTGAAAGAGCGGTTTGGTACGTATACAACATTGCGGTCTCTCATTCCCTGTTGGAAATCAGGTTCTAGAACATCATCGAATCTAT
>CAZGIY010000089.1:0-6767 GCA_964526445.1 uncultured Candidatus Poseidoniales archaeon | reverse complement strand
CTGCTGAATCAAGAAGGATTCAAATCTGGCCGAGTCCACTACATGAGACGAGCGGACATATCAAAGTACACTCATCATTGATTCTTGCAAGAATCTTGTCGATTCCTTGATATCAACATAGCTGAAAACAACATCGCTAGCATCAACAGCCACGATTCAAACCCTGGAACAGTCTGCTGATCAGTATCTTCGTCTGAAGAACCTGAATCGTGTGATATTGTTCCACCACCACCCCCATTGGATGGAGTCTGGGGGCTGGTTCCTTCCGTAGGAGTGGGCTCTGTTGGAGTATCTTCAACACTATCTGATGTGTTTTCAAACATGCCTGAATCTTCGCTTTCATCATCATCAAGAGATGTTGTCTGCATACAGATGGAGTGATTCACACCAATGATGCAATTATCTTGACTCAGTGTCAATGAAATCTCAGTTCCATCTCCAATCTCAACCATATCGTCAGTGAAAGTCATCTCTGTATTCGCCACATAATCTGCAATACTCAGGCCTTCTGCCAATACATCGAGTGTCGAATTTACCGAATGGCCATCCGACTCAGTCACTGAAACTTCCAGAGTGGAATACATGGTTGGAGTGACGAAAGTCAAACGGCCATCCTCAAGGAAAACCATTCCCCATGGCAACACCCAGGAATTGGTTCCAGAATTGATATCAAGATGGAGGGTAGGAGAATCACTGCAACTGCAACTGACTGAAACCGATGAGGGGTGGATGGCATCTCTGGCATAGCCAGAGATCCTTAACGAAATGGTACCTCGGGGATCAATATCAACATGCCTCCAGGCACTTTCAGGATTGAAGAACTTCATGCTCACACCATTGGCATCGATCTTGGTTACTGAGAACTTGCTTGCTTTACTAGGATTATCGAGAGCCAGTTGCCTGACCAATGCAGAACAATCCGAGAACCCATCAGGATTGGTGCAGATCAACGACGCTGCATGTCCATTTTCAGCGGACTGCAACATTCCTTGACGAACTTTTGAATCAAGAAGTCCAATAGCCTTCGCATCCTTCACATGGCCTGTAAATACTGCCCCTTCTGGCAAGGCATCTCCCCCTAATCCCGCTAGCAGTCGACCCTTTTGGCCCTTGAGGACTAGGTCGGGTTGTCCAAGTGAGTATGTTCCAATGACATTCTTTAGGCACTCGGAAAAACATGCATCAGGAATTACGAAATGCGAAGCCGCCTGGATTTCACCCTTGACTCCATGAAGAGTACCGATGGCACCCGAATCGAATGCGGTCCCACTGAGGCCCTTGCTGAGGATACCATGTGAGTACAACATCGTGGTGCAATGATTGGGCTTCAGATATCCTTTTCTTGTCTCAAGACATGCTTGTTCATAGAGTTCAGCAATACGATCAGCCTCATTGGTAATCTTGCCTGCGGCCTTTTCAGACTTTGCAATGAGACGGAACCTGTCATCGATGCGGGCAATAGAGACCACTATCTTATCCAAATTCGAATCTGCTCTCGATGAAGTACTGGAGATTGCAGTACGGAAGGCGCCTCCTTCCTTTGCGGATTCAAGAAGTCTGTAGCGAGTTGTTTCCAAGGCATCATCACCAAATGTCAAAACCATGTTGTCCATGGCCTTGGTAGAACTTCGTAACACCTGAGCGGCAGTGAGCCCCACTACCTTTTTCACAGACATTTTGAAGAGAGCAACCAATGGGACAGGGGTCAAACCATCAATGAAGGTCATTACTCCCCAGACTATGATTGACACGGCATCCCCAGTCACCAAAGCCCGACGATGAGCGTTGACCATCTCCAGAAACCAAGTGCGGTCACTGAAACCATCATCAAAAGCAAAACGTTCACAGACTTCAGCCCCACCTATATGATAGGGGAAAATGGTTACCTGAACACAGGATTCCTCTCCGTATATCTGGTTTCCACATCTTGAGCGAAGGTCGGCTGCATGGTCAGGAGTCGCTATGAGAATGTAAGCTGCAGAAAATGCTGAATCTGTACAGACACCAGTACCAAATGAACCTGTAAAGACTTGGTCGTGTCCATGCCACGGAAGCGCCATCAACTCTTCAGCATCCGTTCGATCTAGCAATGCTTCCACTCCTGCTTGACTAAATGGAGTCATTCCATCAATTTCCCAATCATTGGGATCATCAGATTGTGCAGTAGTCCAGCCAAGGCAATTGAATGATGCTGCGCGTAGAGCATCCCATACCTCCGTGCCGGTTTCTGCAGCATGCAGATTGGCATAGGTCGCCTCTGAATCATTGACTGCAGACAGGAAATCGAAGAATGCAAAGAAACCTCCATCCGGCCTGATTGGAGCCTCAGGAGACACAACTTCCAGTACCTCCAAAGTAGGGACATCAGGTCGCTCAAGAATGACTGGAAGAGAGATTGCATTCAACTCCCACCATTTGGCCATTGAATTTCCATCTCTGATAGGAATTGAAGTTGAACACCAAGCCAATACTTCTGAAGAGGAATCCCACTCTGATATCGTATCATGATAATTATTCTTGGGATCAAGACTGTTGAAACGCCAGACATGGAGTTTCTGCTCCCCTTCATCATCAATGAAGAATGATTCAGTCACGTTGTCTGAACCCCCTACATAGATCGATTCCATATGCAGAATCAACTCATCTCCCAAATCAGTCAATGCAACGATTCGAATGAGCACCAAGTGTCCAGTCATATCTGGAAGATTCCAAACGATATAATCACGACCAGTTGGAACAGGATAATCCCCGATTGCCAGTGAGGGCCCGTCACTCCATCCAATCGTATTGTCCTCGACCATTCCTTTAGTGGCTGAAACATGATAGATTCTGAGTGTCTCAATGTCACCCAAGCTACCTTCCCAAGTGAAGGTTAGTTGATCACCCGTCCCTCCTACGATATTGGGGGAAATCTCCCCACTAATGAAGGTCAGTTCCTCCTCTGAAACGCTTGTTGGAGGAGCGGACGAGGATGTTGTAATAGAGACGGAATCGTCCGAGGTCAAAGTGATGCTGCTCTTCGAACCAACCTTGCTGGACCCCGAATAGATCTTGATTTCGTAATACTCCCCGTTACTGGCTGCCGTCGTTGGGTAGACGTCCCAGTCAGCCTCACCCTGGGAATTGGTGGTGTCCGTATTCAGATGAGCGCCTGAATGGGAATACAGCTTCGCAGTCGCTCCGTCGAATGGAGTGGACCCATCTGAGTAGTAGACCGTCAACTCAAGATTCACTTTCGCGTTAGCATAGAGACTCTTCGTGGTCGTGGAGCCAGAGTAGACCGTCGCCTGGACATGGTCCAACTTCATATCGTCCTCATAGGCCTCAGCATGAATGGTTCCTGTAGGGACGCTGGTGAATGTGTGATCCTGATCGTTGCTCTTGCGATCGATTTCTACCCAGTTCGAGTTGTAGATGATGATGGTGTCTGCCGTCAACTGATTTCCACTATCTGTGTAAACCTTCACCCTCAGACTTCCCGTTGTTGGAGGAGCCGATCTAGAGGTGGTTATGGAGACTGAATCGTCGGAGGTCAAAGTGATGCTGCTCTTCGAACCAACCTTGCTGGACCCCGAATAGATCTTGATTTCGTAATACTCCCCGTTACTGGCTGCCGTCGTTGGGTAGACGTCCCAGTCAGCCTCACCCTGGGAATTGGTGGTGTCCGTATTCAGATGAGCGCCTGAATGGGAATACAGCTTCGCAGTCGCTCCGTCGAATGGAGTGGACCCATCTGAGTAGTAGACCGTCAACTCAAGATTCACTTTCGCGTTAGCATAGAGACTCTTCGTGGTCGTGGAGCCCGAGTAGACGGTCGTCTGGAGATGGTCCACGAACATGTCGTCCTCGTATGCTTCAACATGGATCGTCCCGCTGGGAACACTTGTGAAGGTGTGGTCCTGATCGTTGTATCTGCGATCGAGTTCCACCCAGTTCGAGTTGTAGATGATGATGGTGTCAGCAGTCAACTGGTACCCATTATCTGCGTAGACCTTCACCCTCAGGCTGCCAGTACTGGTGGCTTGAGCAGGGTATACGAGCGGAGTCAGTAGCGAAAGTAACAGTACACTGATCAGCATAAGGACTGCACTAGTATGGCGATCCGCGGTGGGGCTGGAGTGACTAAATGTCGCGGTATGCAGTGTTCCGTCCATGGTAATGGCCCAAGTTAGTGATATATAATACTGATAGTATAGAAATCAGTATTATCACTTTGGTAAATTGAAAAGAAGTGATAATCCATTTGTAGTAGGATGATTATCCATAATAATAATAAGTGTACCCTTGGTCCAAACTGCCTATGGAATCACCTGATATTGAAGAAATGCTCTCACACACGGCACATAGCATCACTCTACATAAACGATTGAAAGAAAATGATGAGAACAGTGCAGCCGCCAATTGGATTGAAAGAAATATGAAATTGCTAAACAAAGAAAGGGAAGTGTTGGAGCGTATATTGAAGGAAGCCAAAGACAAGGATTCCAGAATTGCCATCATTACACCAATTACTCCAACGACTTCCGGGGCCTATATTGGCCATCATGCTACGTATCAAGCACTCAAGCACTTCAGTGAATGCCTGATATCCGAGTATGACGAGGCTGGAATAATTGAAATTTCAGCGATATTACTTGACCAACGATCATCCTCATTCATGAAAAAATATCCAATGAAAACCAATAGTTCAAAACATCTGATCGATTATCCTGAAGTAATCAAACGTATACGATTGAACAGAAGATTCAGGCCCAAAAACATCGATGGGCACATTGCTATTTTCCAAAAGTACTTCGCTAATAATAGGGGCAAAGAACAGAAGATAGGTGTTGCTCACAAAGTAGAGTCTGAACTATTCAGAGAAATGATTGCAGATGATGAACTGATGGAGATTCTACGTCAATCATCCAAAATCATTGAACAATTCGCCGACTTAGGTGAGGCAATAGATTTTGAAAAGCGAAAAGACTACAACGGATATTACGGAACTGATCTGACATTAGACGTGCTCTCCAGCGTCGTACTTCATGCTGCAAACAAGATGTTTCAACGTAACGGCATTGACTACTGTATCATACTATGTGGAGGAGATATGTTTGATGAATTGAGTGTCATAAGAAATATGTTACTCACCTGTTTTGGAGACGAAGCATCTCCATGTCAAAGATTGGAGGATCTGGTCATCCTAACAACACCAAAAGCTGAATCGATTCGATTGTCCTCAACGGAGGTGTTTGATAGTAAAGATAATGCCAGTTATGATAGGGAAACCATCAGGAAATTACTAGAAAATGGAAGTCGAAGAGACGGCATCCTGCTCGATGATAATAAAATGGAAGAATACATCAACGAAATTATTATTCTAATAGGAACGGACAATCGAGCTCCAATTCATATTAGCAATGAAGAAATGACAATCACAAATCTGACAGATCTAGGCAAGTTGAGTAAACTTACACCCAAATCTGCGACGGTAATCAATGAACTGAATAATCACAAGAGGAAAATTGGAAAGACTGGAAAGAAAGGTTTGACTCACAAAGAACTGTGCACTTTACTGATGCCTAAAGACGACGATTCGCAGACTGAAAAAAGAGATAAAGTGACTCCAGCAGGCATCCATGTGATACTTAAAAATCTGATAGCTTTGAAGATGGTCTATGAAGCAGAGGGCGAATATGTTCTGAACACATCGAAAATACATATCGATTTCGATACTATGCTTCAATGAAACAAAGAATGCTCTGTCAGATTCAAACCATTTCTGACACTTTGAGAAAGAGGGTTCCCCTCATCGAGATATTCGCTTTCATTCATCACAAGCAAATGCAAAAGACTTGGATTGGCACCATAATGTGGGAACACATCGATAGTTGCATTTGGAAATCTCTCTTTCAACACTTCCGATAATACAAGATTAGAAACGTCATCCTCAACCACTAAAGCCAAATCAAGATCGCTGTTATCACGTGGAGAGCCACCAGGTGCCCTTGAACCAAACAGAACGACCCGCATGCTAACAAATATTGGTTCAAGTTGCAAGTTATTAACGCTTGGGTATTTCATCGATTTTTCACTGCATTTTACTGTGAGTTGATAAATGGTCGAAGACATGTTCACATGCATGAGCGATAGACCTAGTCAGGATTCTAGCCCCGAGAAATGGATTCAATATCTCAACGATGGCAACAAGGATCTGCATGGTGCAATTCTCAAGGGCTGCAAATTATCAGGCATGGACCTGCGCGATGTGGATCTGAGTGGAGCAAACCTGTACGAAGCGGACATGATGGGTGCCGACCTGAGAGGAGCAATACTGGTTGACTCTGATTGTTTCATCGCATTTCTGCAAGGTGCTGATTTGAGCGAAGCCGACCTGAGAGGGGCCAGATTGACCGCGGCAAACATGAGAGGTGCAAGTTTGGTGAATGCCAATCTCGCGAATGCGGAACTTGAAGGCGTTGATCTGAGAGGAGCGGAACTCTGTAGTGCTGATCTAGAGGGTGCGAATCTAGAGGGTGCGGACCTTAGAGGGGCCGATTTGAATGGAAGTTCCAAGCAAACCAATCTGAACCGAACGCAGCTCAAACGTGCTGACCTGAGAGGTGCAGATCTGCGATGGACCATCCTGGATCATTCTAGTCTCAGTGATGCGATGGTGCAAGGTGCAGAGATGGACTACATCATCAGCAACTGAGTTCATATACGGTCATGGCCGAGTCCACTACATGAGACGAGCGGCCATATCGGGATCCACATACCCAGAA
>CAZGIY010000088.1:0-6783 GCA_964526445.1 uncultured Candidatus Poseidoniales archaeon | reverse complement strand
CTCTGTCCATGTGACCAACCACCTCGGTGAAATTTCGGAAGATGGTGTTTGCACCTTCGATCATGATTTGAGGCTCCGGCAAAGTCCATCTCGCCCTCTCGCTGATATCGGTGGGTATCCTGTCCCGTGCCCTATCGAGCAGTTCCTCATACTCGAATTCACTCATGGATACGGCCCAACTCGCCTGTCGTTTAGGTCTTTGCCCAAAGAATGCGTTTCCACCAGCCCCTACAACCGATGTGTTCATGGGCATCGCCCGCCGCCTAAACGATGAACGAACATGTCGCTAAGTGTTGATGAACTGAGGAAAACGGTTGCCAACCTGAAGAATGAGGGCTTGAATTCACAGCAGATTGCCGATGAGTTATCCTTGTCTCAAGATACCATTGCATGGCTTTCAAGCAGCAATGAAGCCCAGGAGCAGCCACAAGATGTTCGTATAGGTTGGAGAACCATTGGCGTTAGGCCAATCAGGACCGAAGCAATGGCTACGATTTTCGCAGATGTCTTGCTGGAAGAAGTTGGTGAAGAAGGCGTCGACAGCATTGTCGGCATCAGTTTGAACGGTATTCTATTCGCCAATGAGATTGCCAAATTCCTCGATACTGAAGTTTCGATCCATAGGAATGTAGATGGAGGATCGGGGCAAGGTTCTCTATCCAACAAGTATGGACAAGTGAATGGAAAGAGAATTGCCATAGTCGACGATGTCCTGTCCAGTGGGACTACTATGCGGAACACTATCTCGATGATGAGAGAGATGGGTGCTGAAGTTGCATTGTGCATGGTTCTTGTGAACAAGACTCAACTCAATGAAATCGAGGAAGTTCCACTGCGTGGCATAATTCGAGCAGTAGCCGTCTGAATCGGGTTGAATGGAATGCATTGGGCTGATCACGCTGCGCAAAGACTCGCCGAACGGGGTGACAAGCATGTTATTGCCACCGGCATCACTCCCTCTGGGCATATTCATGTCGGGAATATGAGAGAGGTATTGACTGGAGATATGCTTCGCAGGGCCTGTGAAGATGCGGGCCTGGATGCAGAATTGATCTACATCGCTGATACAGCAGATCCATTGCGTAAGGTATACAATTTTCTCGATGATTCCTATCAACAATATGTTGGACACCAACTAGCATCTATACCCGCTCCTGATGACAAAGGAAGACCTGAAGGCGAAGGGTCCTACTCTGAGTACTTCTTGAGGCCGTTTCTAGAAGCTCTCCAAGATACTGGAACAGAAGTCAGAGTGGTCGATAATCACCAAGCCTATCTCGAAGGAAAATATGCTGAACATTCTCGAACGGTGTGTGAAAATGTCGATACAATCAGAGAGATAATCGAGCGCGTATCAGGAAGAGAACTATCCCGTGACTGGCATCCCTACTCGCCACTGGATTCGAAAGGAAGTCTAGACGGAGTTGTGGTGCAGTCTTACGAATGGCCATATCTGTACTGGACCGATAGCAATGGAGTATCAGGGAAGGCTGACCTTAGAAAGGGTGATGGAAAACTACCATGGAGAATTGATTGGCCGGCGCGTTGGGATTGGAATGGCATCACCTGTGAGCCGTTTGGTAAAGACCACGCAGCAGCGGGTGGTTCGTACGATACCGGCAAAGAAATCTGTGCCCTATTCGGTAATGAAGCGCCGATGAGCTTACCCTACGAGTGGATCTCTCTCAAGGGACAAGGGGCCATGTCAAGTTCCAAGGGAGTAGTATTGACGGCTAGAGAATTGCTCGACATTACGCCACCAGAAATAATGCGTTTCCTTGTGGCCAACAATAAACCTCGCAAGGCGATTCAATTCGATACTGGGGAAGGACTGATTGGACTAGCGGATGAATACGAAAGATTAGGTGGACAAATTCCAACCATGTTGAAAGATATTGAGGAAGAAGAAATCTCAAGGCGAAAGAAGAATCAAATCGAAGATTCATTGGGGGCTTGGAGATTATCTCAATCTGTGCATGGAGATATGATTTCCACAACCTCATCGATTTCCTTTAGTCACTTGTCTCTCGTAGCGCAGATGAAACCGGATGATGCTGATGTCTGGACATCCTTGAAGCGCAGCCACGGTATCGATGCTCAGAATCCAAACTCCGTACTGGTGGACCGGCTGATGCGCATGCGAAACTGGATTAGTGGTAGCCATTTCCCTGAATCATCCCGTATTGTCGTGAATAACGCACCCAATCAAGAATGGTTGGATAGCCTTGGGAGCAAAGAACTAGAATTCATTAAATCACTTCATACAAATCTTCCAAGTGAATTCAATGAGGATTCAACCAGAAACTGGGTCTCGCAAGCATGCTCGGACAGCCAATTGCCTGCTAGGGATGCGTACAGCGTTCTATATCGTTTAATCATAAGCAAAGACAGAGGTCCAAGAATCGCCTCACTATTGGCAACCATGGACTCTGAACACATTACTGCACTACTTTCTGCGGCAATTTGATTCGGCTAATTCAAGGAGGTCCAAGATTGGCCATCTTTCAGGCTCTGCGACCATCAGACTTGAATAACCCGAGAAGTACTGAGCCCGTACATGGCTGGGGTGCACTGTCCTACCTGCGAGGCTTTGGTCGACGCTGTAGCCAAGTTCTGCTTGGCTTGCGGACACGATTTCTCTACTCAAGGACCAATAACTTCAACCGGACATGATTTGCAACAATTGAAGGATGTTATTCGGCAGAGAGATGACCTTTCAATGGCTGAAAAATTCGATATGATCGCCAAAGTAGAAGAGGGCGCCAATCCAATCTCATTGGGGATAGCAGCACCCGGCGGTGGAGATGATGTCGATATTGGAGAAGCATTTGTTAGTTCACAAGATGGTTCCACAAGCAAGAAGAGCGAGTGGTCATTCGGAGAATCAAAGGCCACCAATGCTGCTGTCAGAGCGGTCATGAAAGCCACTGAGGCCTGGTCACTGATTCAATCTGGTGATTTGAACCTTGGAGACACACTATTCCGCGATGCAATGGACATGGGGATGGATGCAAGTACCCACATTCACGATGTTGCGAGTGGAGAACACGAAGGTATCGATCCTGATGCAATGCGGGCAATTCCAGTTCTAAAACCTCCAAAGCGTAGTTTCTGTCCAAAATGTGGTTCGGACATCCATAACAACACTATGTTGCAATGGCGAAAATGGAGAGACCATTCCTCGGAAGTAGTTTCGATGCAATTGGAAGCCTCAATGGAAACAGCACTAATACAAGTCGCCGCGCATTTCGTTGGAGACCTGAAGAAGGTGACCGATGAAAGAGATGAACTCAAAGCCAGACTCGATGAGGTCGACGAAGAAAAAGTCAAGGACGAATTGAGAGAATCATTAGAAAAGGAACTCAGAAAAGAACTCAAGGAAGAGATTCGAGAAGAACTCGAAGATGACATCAGAGCAGATATAGAAAATGATGTCAAAAGCAGCATGGTCTCTAGAGGAGCTTCACGTAGTGGCAAACGTAGTAGTACTGCCACTACTGGTAAGAAGAAATCTCCCGCAAAAGCCGGAGGTTTATTCGGCGCCAAGCGTCCCAAGAAGAAATTTGAGGGAGACGACCCAAGCGACAAGCCCGAGTGGTTCCTGAAGGAAGCATTGGATACTGTTTACGACCCGCATGGAACTGGTAAGACCGTCAAAAGGAAGACCATCTTAGCACGCTCTTCAGAAGGAAACGTTCGAGTTGAAGATGTAGTGAAGGTATACTCCTCTGAGGGAGAGGAAGGCTTGTCAGAATTGGCTTGGACATCTCCATTGACGAAATACATCATCGAGGCATACGACGCCTGCTGAGGCGGTAGGAATGTCTCGTACCGATAGTGGACGAGCATTTGTTCTAGTTATCATTGGCAGTGCTTTTGCTGCTGGCGCTTTGTATCTTGTACAGGTAAATTGGATAGATCCATGGCTCTCTTCAAGATGGGGATCTGCAATCTTCAGAATGTTAAGAATGATTCTTGTCTACGTGGTTCCAGCTGTCTGGTGGCTGAGGAGATATCGAAGTAATGAATCAGTTACAAAAGAATTAGGGATGCATTTGTCGAAGGATAGAGCAACCTTCGTGCTAGGAACAGGCATTGGATTGTACTGCATTGCCCTAGCCGCATTTCTTCTATGGCCTCCCCAAATGTGTAGCTTTACATTCTGGGCCAGCAATAGAGATTCGTGCACCGCAAGTCTATCAGATTGGCTCATTGTATTGCCAACCATTTGTGTAATGGCGATGGTGACTGATCTATGGACTCGCGGCTTTGTGTTACTACAAGCAGCAGACAGGTGGGGGGAAGCACCGGCAATAGCGCTGCAGAATGCTCTTTGGATACTTCTACACCTCTATGAATTAGAACTGCTAGCTCCATCGATGGGGTGGGCAGGGGCTATTCTTCTAGCCCTATTTCTTGGATTCCTAGGAGATATTATCGCACTTAGGGAGAGGTCAGTGGTTGGCTTGATGGCCGGTCATGCAATCCTGAACATAGGTTGGGCCAGCGCACTTGCCCTAGGTTTCATTCTTTGATGTATGAAACCTTCAGACGCTGAGGAATAGTTGGTCCACGTTTTGCCGCACGTATTGCAGCAACCTCCATCTTTGCACCAGAAAGAGTAGTGACAAAGGGGATGTTCATCTCAACAGCAAGACGGCGCATCATATTGCCATCACGAACTGCTCCTCCACTAATCGTAGGAATGTTAACCACGAACTGTATCTTACCACTACGCATTAAGTTCAATGCATCGGGCTGCTGTGAGTCTGCAATTCTATAGGCGGTCTTGACGGTCAGCCCATGCCTCCTCATTACATCTGCAGTTCCAGGAGTCGCATGTACTGTGAATCCTAGTTCCAACAAGTCTCTGACCACAGGAACCACATTCTCTTTGTCAGCAGAACGCACCGTGACATAGGCTCCGCCCTCTGTATTCACCGGAATCTCAGTAGCCATTCTCGCCTTGAGATAAGCAACATCGGCATCAGGATCGGAACCCATTACTTCACCGGTAGACTTCATCTCAGGACCTGGGGCTGGATCGAGACCTGTTAATTTGATGAATGGAAACACTGGCGCTTTTACGCATACCAATTCGCTACGCCTTTGTGGAATCACCTGTTGAGCAAAAGTCTCCCCAATTGTAGCTCTTGCTGCGATTCTAGCCATTGGAACACCAGTGGCCTTGGCGACAAATGGGACGGTTCTACTAGATCTAGGGTTCACTTCTAGAACATATAGAAGGTCGTTCTGAATGGCAAATTGGATATTGAAACAGCCTACTATTCCGAGTCCTAAACCGATGATTCTAGTCTGTTCCTCAACCTTGGCCAACATACTTGGAGAAATGGTCTGGGTAGGAATGAAACAGGTTGAATCACCAGAATGGATTCCTGCTTCCTCTAGGTGTTCCATGACAGCTCCGATCAATACCTCCTCTCCATCACAAGCCGCATCGACATCAAGTTCGATTGCATGTCCAAGGTATTCATCGACCAACAAAGGCTTGTCAGGGGCCAAATATGCCTCATCGAGGTAAGCCTGTAATTGGCCTTCATCTGTTAGCACTTCCATTCCCCTTCCACCCAAAACATAGGATGGACGAATTAGTACAGGGAAGCCGATGCTGTGGGCTGCAGCCCTTACATCATCTGCGCTGGTTCCGGTTGCACCTCTAGGCATCCGCAATCCAGAACTCTCAGCAAAGGCCTCGAATCTCTCTCTATCACTGGCCTCATCAACTGCATCCGTGGAAGTTCCCATGATAGTTGTAGCAAGACCAAGGCCTTGTAACTCCGGCAATCTTGCTTCCAATGGCAAAGCGAGATTGATGGCTGTCTGACCTCCGAATTGCAATAGGATACCATGTGCATTTTCGCGCAACAAAATCTCGGTCACACACTCTAATGATAGTGGGTCGAAATAGAGACGGTCACTGGTATCGAAGTCGGTTGAAACTGTCTCAGGATTATTGTTGATTATGATTGCATCTCTACCCGAGTTACGAATTGCGCCCACCGCATGCACACAACCATAGTCAAACTCGATTCCTTGTCCAATACGAATAGGCCCGGATCCTATGACTACCATCCTTTCCTTATCGCGCTGTTCAAGGTCAGGCAATAGATCGATTCCGGATTCCCCATCTCCTTCGTATGTAGAATAGTAATACGGTGTCTTAGCGGCAAATTCAGCAGCACAGGAGTCCACCATTCGATAACGAGGGTGTATTCCTAAACTGTGCCTACGGCGCATAACTGCTGATTCTGAAACTGCATCAGGAAGATGTTTCCAGCCAGATGCAAGGAACCCAGCCTTGGCATCTGCAATATGGGCATCTGTGAAGCCAAATCTCTTCCAGGCGTGAAGGTCATCTGCTTCGATGCTAAATATACTACCTGAATGATTGACTATACTTGATTCCAGTTCTGCCATACACTGGAACCTATGCAAGAACCAACGAGTCATCCTAGTAATCTCGTGTACTCTCTCGATCCCCCAGCCTCTTCTGAATGCCTCAAACAGCGCACCCATCCGCTTGTCTGTTGCAACCTTTAGCCACTGCACAAGAGTGGTATCGGGAAGAGGTTCGTTGGCTCTATCAGCCATGCCTTCTCCATCGCTCTCATCAGCGCGAGTCAATGGCCTAGGGTGTGGCTCACCGGTTTCTAACGAAGACCAAGCCTTGAGGAAGGCCTCCTCAAAACATCGTCCTATCGCCATAACTTCACCTGTTGATTTCATTGAAGTTCCAAGAGTTCTGTCAGCGGTGCGGAACTT
>CAZGIY010000087.1:0-6859 GCA_964526445.1 uncultured Candidatus Poseidoniales archaeon | reverse complement strand
CAAATGCGGAGATTGGGACAATACTACGTGATCAGCATGGAGTCCCTGATTTGCGAAGAGTCATCGGAATGAGAATCTCAGCTTTCTTGGCTGCTAAGGGGCAAGTTCCAACTTATCCTGAGGATATGATGAATTTAATGCGCAAAGCAGTTTCATTGATTGACCACCTGTCGAGCAACCGTAAAGATCTGCATAACCGAAGGGCTTTGGAGTTGACCGAGTCCAAGATTCGTCGTTTGGCAAAATACTACCAATCACATGGCCGTTTGGCTGTAGACTGGAAGTATAAGCGAGACCAAGCACGTCTGATGGTTGAGTGAGTTTTTCTACTCGCCTTTCGCTTCAGTTTTTGTTCAGGTATTCACCTCATGTTGAAATGCCTCGGATATCTGCACATGATGTTGGAATGCAGGCGTGGCATGATTCTGAAGAGTTCTCTGTAATCAGAGAGACCTTGCTAAGTGCTCTGCCAATCTTTGAAGGCAATGATTCGTTGACTCTTGTCGCACCATGTAATCTTAGAGGAGTTCTTGCGATTGCACATCTTGAGGCTGCATGTATCGATGCTGGTATTCAATACAGGAGAAGGTTCCTTGCTGGAGACCAGAACTTGCAATTCAAACCAGCGATTTTGGTACAGGATTCAGAAGGCAAATCATCTAGCATATTCGAAGATAGCTGTTTGCGCTTATATCCGATGGAGATGGAATTTGACCTCGGTAGTAGTGGGTTGCGTAGAAATGGTGTGATTGAGGAGGTGTGTCAGAGTGCCATTCTTGCTAGCATGGTGGCTTCTAATGGAGCATTGGTCAAGAGAATAAGACCTTGGGCATTGGCAGGTTCATGGCTAAGAAATACCATGGATAACGCCTTTGACGCTCAATATTCCAGACTCAAAGAGCTATTGTCACAAGAAGGAACAATTCGTTTGGTTCCAATGGTTGAGGTTGAAGATTGTGAACTTTTTTATCTCTCTGGAATTTCTGAGAGCCTATTGCAGAGGATGAAGAGACATTGGTCAAAGATGGATTTGGCTCAGAGGTCCAGTGCTATGAGCGACCTAATGTTACCTGCCTTGGAGGCTGATTCACCATCTACTGCTAGAATTGAGGAATTGGGTTGGTTGCGAGTTTTGTCCGCTGATTGGAATAGTGACATGGCAACCATGCTTGGAAGGATTCAACGCGATTGGCCAAAGGATGGCCTGGAAGTACATTGTGCACAACTTGTCGATCAATTGTTGAGCACCGGTAAATTGTAATCAACCAACTATCTTGAGGATTCTACCGCAGCCTCCACAAGGAAGTCTTAATGGTCTGACTTCGGAAACCACTGGATTCACAGTTGTGCATTTAGGACAAGCGATAGTTGGGACTTCAGGCATATCAGATGTATCCGGCACATCACCACCTAACCTGCGAGGTGTGATGATGGTTGTTACCATCCACATTCCACCAACTAAACCCATCAGAGCCCCGAGGTTCTCCAATGGATATGCGTACCAGTATGCCACGAAGACCAGAGGTATCAGTACGGATTCAAGATAGAGGGGTTTACGAGTTTTTCCCCGAGCCAAAATGAAACAGGCTGAGAACATGACTAGGAGTAAGCCTGTGCAAATCAGGAATAGTGGTAAAGGTCCATGCAGGGGATTTGTTGAAGGTTTGATTTGCACGTCGATTTTGCTCCACTCCAGAATATCATCTATTTGGAAATTGAAAACCTCCTGTGTCAGGTGCCTTTCGTGATTGTAGCCTAATTCTTCAGATGCTTTTTCATCGATTCCTATCAATGCTGATTGGCTATCTGTATGTAGGCTGACAGACAGGCTGGCAGTTCTCCAATAAGTGTCGATTTGTGGTAGAATGAATTGTTCGATGAATAGAAAGTACTCACCTTCGGATATGCTTTGGGTGGTGCTAATAGACAAAGATACTGGATTTCGTGAGACGGTCATATCATCATTCATACCTAGCCTGACTTGGAAAGTGTGAAACTCATCAAATTCAACGCTCCCTAGGAGTGCTTCAGGGTCCACTTGCAATGCTTCCTCCATGAACCAATTCATCAGTGCACCAGCAAGTAACTCATTGGTCATTTTCTCAATTTCATTATTATCGATGACCTTGTCATTGTACTGTTCTTCGCTGAAACCACCATCGAAGTCAGCCCATATTGAGTCCGAACTCAATCCATTTGCTCCTTGATTTGTCAGTCCCCAGCGCAACCAATATGCCATGTCATCGGAGACAACAAGTTCGGTATTTCTAGTCAGAATCATACCCTCTCCATCTTTCTGCAGGTCAGCATCAATACTGAATGTGATGCCACTGCCATGGGCAGTCCGCAAGGGCTCATCTTTGCTGTAGAACGTAGTGGATCCCCCTTCATCTTCAAGTTCAACATCGAACTCACTAATTGCAGACCAAGTGCCAGTAGTTGGTTGCAAGGAATATTCTACTTCAACGGTAACCATTCCCTTGTTGAAATTCTCAGGCGCAGTCCAAGACCATGTCGCCTTGACATCTTGTCCTGAAGGGGTTTTGACGGGCTCAGCATTGATCAGTTCTCCTTCAATACGACATGATAACTCGCCATTTTCAACTAACTTTTGACCAAATCCAGAGCGGAGAATGGCTGGCAGATGTAGGGTTCTACCATCTACTAATGGGGCTTGCAAGTCTATGTCCAATAGAGGGAGATTGCCGTTCAACCTACTATCGTATTCTGTATCTCCCCATAGGAACTCGATACTTGCTCCAGTAGTAGGGACCACGAATACCATGCTGGATAGAATCAATTCTACCGAGACTTCGTCACTACTGACCAAGGAACCGGAATCAACTTCGATATCTATGTCCAATGTCCCGCTCCCACTTGGGATATAGGCATCTTGTGCAGGGGTTTGTCCAGAATATGAATTGGGACCTATTTCGACCTTTGCAGTTGCATTGATTTGCACCCCACCTGCATTGGATACCTCATAGTGTATCGAGAAACGCCATGTTGTGGAATCATAATTTCCGTGATAACCTAGTTGAATCGACCATATGCCAATGCTTTCCTCGCTAGGAATAGAAGTTGACAGGGATTTGCTTTGTTGATCTCCCCGCTCATTATCAAATGGACTTAGTTCATCAGATGATACAAGAAAGAGATCTACTGATTGGCTATCGCAACATTCACCTTCAGCGAGAACAGGTTTGATGAATGGCATTGATGAGACTATGGGGAGTATCATCAGCAAGGCGATGAAGACAGGCCGCAGACGCATCCTCCTTGTCTCCATGCCCGCTGTGTTGAAACCATGCCTTTCAAACCAACGCCATTGCGGATAGGAAACAGTGGATTGCTGAATTAAAGTGCTCTTTCCAAAACACTGCCTAATTCCCGCTCAAATAGAGTTACTAATGCTTCAGAAACTTCCTCGTGTAGGTCATCAGGCAATATCGACAGACCTAGACGTGCCGCGGCTCTAGTGGCCTTTAATTCGGCATAAACTGACCTTGCCTTTGCGTTGAAGTAGTAGGTCAATGATTCTCGCAGTTCTTCTTTGAGTTCGGGGTCTTCATCTATTCTATTCTTGATGTGACTCTTCAATTCGTCCTTTACAAGGTCTCTTACCGCTTCAAGCACTAGGTCTTCAGTCTGCATTAGGTCTCGCAATTGCTCACGAACCGATCCGGTAAGGATTTTCTCAATCGCCATGAAATCCTGACACAGCGGGTGTTTTTCAAACATTGCTTTGTTGATTTCCCTCTCTTTGCTTAGTGGAATGGTTGAAAACCATCAACCTACTGCGTGGTATGAGTGAGCCCATGTCCGAAGTACGAATTCGAGATTTAGTCCTAACAGATGAGCATGATACAGTTGACCTTGAAGAGAGCCTAGTTGATGCAGCAAAGAAGTTGTTGTCATTACCTCGTGGTATTCTAGTTGCACTTGATGATGGTAAGGTAAAAGGAGTTCTGACAAGCATTCAGATTCTTGCTGCAGTTGCTGAGGGAATAGACATGTCTTCTGAGACCTGTGGTTCCCACATCGATACCGACGTAATGGAGGTTGGACAAGATGATATCGTGTCTGAGATTGTTCAGACAATGAATGAGAGGCGCCCTCATGCAGTTGTCGCTATTGATGCTGATGGTAACTTCTCTGGATACTTCTCTCCTAATGACTATCGACAAGCGATGGCTTTGGCCCAGAACAAACCTGCTATCCAAGCATTGGAAGAATGATTACCCGTGGCAGATGAACAATCCGTTCTCTTCCTTACGAGCATAACCGATACGCTCGAGTTGTAGCAGTGTCCCATTTGGATGTTTATTGTTTTCAAACAAGACCACTTCTTTCTTCAGTTCGCCATTTTCGACCGAGTGCAATATGGTTTCATGACCTGTAGGAAGCCAGTGGATGATGCTGCTGCCGGTTTCAGGCTCTAAGGATAGAATTTCAGCGCGCCCTTCACCATGTAATCTCACGTCTGCTAAGTCCTTCAGTCTAACAAGTCCATCTTTTTGCATTGCCATTTGTAGGTCTGCCTCTTCGATGAACACTGTTTGTTCAGAGATATCGAATACTCGCTTTTCAAAGTCATCATGTTCAGGATGTGCCACGATGTTCAACTCGGTAGGAATTGCTACCGATTTGCTATCGAGAGTGAATTTCACAGGGTTTCTAATCGCCGATGTCCTTGGGCATTTTAGATCAATCACCTTGGTATTATGCGAGTGTAATGTTGACAGTGCGGCGTTGATGTCCTTTTGGGTCAGGCTCAATTCCAACCAGAATGAGCGTAGTGCTTCAGCACTGATTCCTTTTCTCCTTAGTGCGGCGATGGTTGGCAAGCGGATATCATCCCATCCCTCGTATTCGCCTGACTCTATATCTTGCCTCATTCCTGATGTGGAGAAAGAACCGAATTCGTGTACTTTTACTCTACCCCAGTAGATAGTTTCAGGATATTTCCAGTCAAAGTGTTCGTATAGCAGAATCTGCTTACGGGTTGAATCCATCAAATCTTTACCCCTGATGATGTGAGTAACCCCCTGTAAGTGGTCTTCAACTGCACTTTGGAAATCCAATAGCGGCCAAACGCGCCAACGACTACCAATCTTATCTCTTGGATGAGGATTCTTGCTTGTATCCTGTATTCTCAAGGCCGGCCAATCTCTAAGGGCGGGGTTGGCAAGTTGCATATCGGTCTTGACGCGAACTACTGCGTCTCCAGGTGCTAAAGTTCCATCATTCATCTGTCCCCAAAGTTCTAAATTTCGTTCAAGGGGATTTTCCCGATGTGGGCATTCGGTCTTGTTGACTCGGTGTTGCTTGAATTCTTCTGCACTACATTCGCAGACATAAGATCCATCTTTGTGAAACAATTCTACGGCATACTGGTGATAGATCTCTATACGATCGCTGGCAATGATGACTTCTGGTGTGATTCCACTCAACCAGATGAACTCCTCCTCAATCATCGAATATGCTTGTGGCAACGGAGGTTTACGAACAGTATCGGTATCATCGAAACGCAGAATCATTCTTCCTTCGTATCTCTTGGCATATTCAGAATTGATGACCACGCCTCTACTATGTCCAAAAGAAAGAGGGCCGTTGGGGTTTGGGGCGAAGCGTAGAACCACTTTGCCTTGAACAGCATCAGGTAGTTCACCGAGACCAGACTTCCTCTCCTTGGTCTGCTTCACTAGAAGGTGTGGTGCTAATTCTTCAATCTCCTTGCGAACCGCTTCCAATCCTTCTTCAGCAGCCTTTACATTAGCCATCTCAACGAATTCAGCGACTAAGGGGGCGACTTCTTTGCCATGTTTCCTTAGATCTTCACGCTCGGCCATCAGCCTGCCGATGACACTACCAGCCTGTCCTTTCCCCTCATACTGTAGCGCATTTTGTAAGCAGTAAGCCCTGATTAGATCGATACTCTCGGCATCGAGTTGCAAGGACATGAGGTGTGCGCAGCGAATCCTCCCCTTCAATGCGGTGGCTGATAATTTCTCAAAACAGGGTTCTCTGTGCAGGTTGGGGACCGCCACCTTGGAGTGGGGGTCGAGTAGGTGCACTTTGTCCGAATTCTTCGATACAGATGTCTTCACATGTCTTCCAGCGCCACCTGATACAATCGTCAGGAATTCCGTCTACAATCAATCTCCTTACCGCTGCGCGTGTTGTTGGATCAGAAGGATATCCTGAACCCAATCCAAAACCTTTGACCTTGCTTAGTTTCTCAATCGCCTCATCCCTAGTTTGTTTCGCTAGAATACTGGCTGCAGCGACTACAGGATAGTTACTGTCTGCCTTGTGTTCACTGACGACCTGCCACTTCTCTTTAGGCCATTCTTTCATTCGAGCACATACATTGTCGCCAAATCGTTTTTCATTAACATCGCAAGCATCCAATCTCAAAATTCCTGATTCTAATTCCTGAATGACAACGTCGCTACATAGTGCGAATAAATCGCATTCATGCTGATTCAAATCACTCCTTTGCATTGCATTATCTATTGCTGCCGCAGCAGAAGTATGAATGTGAAACCGCCAGCCTCTAACTTCACTCTCCTTGAGCATCCATTCGGTCAACTCGAAACGACGTTCAGCAGTCAAGTCCTTTGAATCTCGCACCCCCGCTTGTTTGAGTAGTTCGACATCACTTTCCGGACAGGCAAATGCTGCTACCACCAAAGGGCCAATGACGGGCCCCCTGCCCGCTTCATCAACACCAATTCTCCACATACTTTCGCCTCAGAGATCCAAATCATCTTCGGGTTCTTCTTCTCCGAGGATGTCATCTAAATCGAAGTCATTTTCCATCAGTCCTTTCGGGTCTTTGCGAATGGTTCGTTCT
>CAZGIY010000086.1:0-6881 GCA_964526445.1 uncultured Candidatus Poseidoniales archaeon | reverse complement strand
TGCATGTATGTCGTATCCTTCGGTGCACCTGGAGTGTAGAACACAATACTGGGTAACTTAGAATCTATCTTCCATATACTGGAGGATACATTACCACTGTTCCCAACCGCATCAGTCATGGTAACAATTACTGTTAGAACATCATTCTTATCGATGTCAGTCACTTCAAAGTCAAAGTAGAAGACATCTCCAACTGTATCATCTTGAGGTGTTGAAAGTAAAAGATTGGCCTCTTCTCCCGAACCTACTGTAAATACTCTCTGAGGTGTAGAAATATTGACCATTGGTCCATCTGTGCCTTGTAAATTCTCGGAGAGGTTAATCAGCAAGCGATATGATCCCTTTACTAGAGTCTCCGATACTTCGACATCATCTTTGTCTAATAACATGATACTGGCAACAGGAGGGGTCGCGTCTTCACGCACTTGAGCAGCATTCCTACCCGAAGCTCTCCAAGCATCCGAATAGGTATTGCCAAATTCGTCAGTTACTGTGATTGCATACCAAACATCTCTTTGTACCCCTTCTGGAACAATCACCGCATCAATAATTGTTTCTGTAGTAAATTCATTAGTTTGGATATCTGTAATGACCAGTTCCCAACCGGCTGCTCCAGAAACCTCTGTCTTGAGAGTGGCATTGCCCTCTTCATCTACGAATGGCTCACCGATATGCCTCCATACGTGGTAGGACTCATTCTCTTCTAGTTCATCATTAATCCAAGTCAAGACTACTTGATTTGTAACTCCAATCATCTCCACCTTATTGAGATTGGGCCACATTGGTGAAGTTGTATCCTCGGTTATTGGTCCGTAGAAATTCTGCACTAGACCGCGGTATTCGTATGTACTGTCAAGATGACCATATCTGGCCTCAGAGGTGACGAAATAGTAAGAATTTTCCCTGTAAATATCATCTGGTACATCGACAATGGCCTCACCAAAACCATCAGAAACTGTGGTCAAGTAAATCATATTATCACCTACTTTGAATTCAGTGGGGTTGTCAGGATTATTGACCTGTACAGGATAACTGGACCAGTAGATATTGTAGAACTCACCCTCTGCTCCAACTTGATCCGTCCAAGATACTCGCGTTTTTCCTGCCCCAATATATTCTGCATAGACATTGGTAGGTTCTGCAATCCAGATTCCGAAGGTATCTTCATGAATCGGTTGAGAGCAAGCCGAGGGCGCCAATTCCTGCGAAGTAATACCGTATTCATCCACTATTGAAACGCAATAATGCGAAGTGCCAAGCCTACCTGCAGGCAATGAATAATTGAATTCTCCAACTCCTTCTAATACTGTTGCAACCAACTGGACATCACTTCTCGAGGTATTATTGAAAGCACTACCTGCCATCCATACTCGGTAATATTCATCCTCTTCATCTGCAACGTCAACCCAATTGATTAGAGTATATCCTAAACCTTGTAGGCTATCCTCACCGACGAAAGTAGCGGTGACTCCTAAGACCGGATCTGCAGGTACATTATCCTCTTTCACCGGTTCTTCAAGAGAATTCTTTGACAGAATTCTAACATCTTCGTAAGTCTCGTTAACCCCAGTCCAATTCTTGATGATATAGGTCACCGTGTAGTAAATTTCGCGATTGGTGGATGGGGGGATTTCAATATCTACTTCCTCAACTCCTGCTTGTAGAGTCAATATTGGGTCCTCATCTAACAACATCATTCCAAGCGTGCGATTGACCTTGTATGCATGCCGATAGATGTTGATTTCGTACGCGTCGGGGCCTGTTTCGGGCAACGTATTGTTGATAATATTGTAATTGACCCAACTCAAGGTTGTTTTGCTGGTAGTTGGGTCGAATTCAGCCTGTAGATAGTATGGGGACCTGACAGGAGTGGTAACCTCATCTACAGGTTCATACAGCATCGATTCGTTCAAATTCAATTCCATCACTTCGGTACCATTCGCTAATTCTGTAGTTATAGCATAATAGAAACTACCATTCACACCTGGTTCCACCTGATAATTTACTGAATGGGTTCCAAAACTCCTACTTCCCTTACATTCCAGAGAATTGCCCATTGGAGTCTGCTGGCAGGCGGGAGTCGAAATGATTGGATTCATACCGAGAACCATACTTTCGTTCATCGGCTGACTGTGACGATATACATGGTAAGTAGCAGCTTTTAGGTCGTCGCCATAGTTTCCATCATCAATATTGCGCCAAGTTATTGTGGTTGATTCAGAATTCGAATCATAGACTGCTTCGATGTCCTGCGCCTGCAAAGCCCAATCTTCACCAACGTCCGGAAGAGCCGCACTTACACTACCAAAATGGAGTATTGGAAGCAGCAATAACAGCACTAACATCGTGCTGATTAAGCGGCAGCGTGACAGGTCGCGCATCTCATCCCCCGCGAAGGGTGTAATTGTCGCGGTTATGAGCATGACGCCATAGGCGTCCTTGAGCAAGGGATTGTTCAAAGCCCTCGATTCCTGCAAATCGGCTATTTTGTGAGAATGTCGTCTCCATCATTCTTGTTTGCACATCCTCACAATTAAGACTTAGCAATCTCGGTAATTTTTTTCATTCTTCAGAATCTAGTGCTTTTTGCTCTAAAGGATCACTCAAATCCATCTCAGTAATGCGTTTTCGGGCTTGGGCGAAACGCTTGAAGAAAGTCCAAGCCCCACCAATTCCGGAAATTAGTAGAATTGCAGACATGGGATTCAATGCAACGTGACCAAGAGGTTCTGGTAGATGCCCCCAATCTCCCCAACTAAAGAACACATGAATTGCGGCCAAAATTAACCCAATTCCGGTGACTGCAAGCCTATCTGCTCTACTGAAGCCACCATAATCCCTCGAGCCTGTGACCGCTTGAGCCTGCGTTCCAAGATAGGAACCAAACATTGTCAACATCGCTGCGGCCCAAGCGAGGGTAGCGGATCCAACCCAAGCCATGTTGTATCCGATGGCCACCATCCACGTGATATCCAATACTCTATCGAGAGTGTGATCCAGATAATCCCCCCAACGACTGACCCTTCCTGTCTGCCTAGCCAGCGTACCATCGAATCCATCGAGTATTGATGCAAAACCCAACAACGCGGCTGCACCTAACAACATGATGCCACCACTTGTATCCTTACCTGCCAATAACATAAACAATGCAGCAGCCAATCCCACAGGTAACGTTATCCAAGTTATTGCCAAAGGAGACATCCAAGAGAGACGTTTGGCCATAGGGATGGTTACCTTTTCAGACTGGGCCCTTAGATTCTGCAACGCCATGCTCTCACTGTGACATGCTATCGCCATCTACTGTTGACCCTTACGGCTGTATTCACTCCTCAGATGCCATTTCATCGAGCCAATCTATGACTTCGTCGAAGAATATTGACTTGCATCCTCCATCGAACCACTGAACGACGGATTGCGCGCATTCTTCTGGGCTTGATGACCCACTATCCAGTTCGAGTACTGGCACCTTGAGTTCCTGCATCTCCAACCAAGGTCCAGACAACATTTCATACTCGACATTATCTCTGATTTTCTCCTCAGAATATTCCCGTAAATGCAACCTTGCATCTATGACCAATGGATGGGCTCGTAACACCACTACTGCATCAACAGGTAACAAGTGCGAAAGGTGGCCATCGATCACCAAACTCTTCGATGGGGGGGAATCCCATGACTTCAGTAGTCTTGCTGTCATCTCATCGATGTCGATCTCTCGGCATCCATCTTCACCGACTTCTGACAGTAAATTCATTTCCTCAGCTAACCCCTCGAGGCTCATTATCTCAAAGTCTTCAGCCAACTCTAGAGCAAGTCTAGACTTACCGCGTTCCGGACAAGGCGATACGCATCGCTACTTGTGCCGAGTCCGAGGGCTGCATCATGCTGCGCAGATGATTCTGCTTGAATAGCATGTGGACCGAAGTCGGACGCAATGCCAACGCCTTCATGTGCAATCACGTCGCGGAAAGAACGAGGCTGGCCATGTTCGGGATGAGCGACCCCGCAACCGTGTTGACTCAAATGCGCAGGTATGCATCTGAGGCAAGATTTGAGATGGCTGAAGTGATGGCCAGTGAATTGACTCAAAGGATGCTTGCTGACAAGGACCGAGATTTGGTCAAACAAGATTTGTTAGTTCAAGGATTGAGGGATTTAGCAAATATCCTTGAAATCAGAGGTAAAGAAAAGGCTGAGAAGTTGAAATTGTCACTGAAGGCCAGTAAGGAATTAGCAAAACAACGTTCTAAACTCGCGAAGATGCACCTTGAAGCGTCTGATAGGTCAAGTGCACAAACAGTTTCGGCAACTCGTCCAGATGATGAAGTCCAAGCGGGGAGAGTTCTGACTCTTATGCGCAAGAAGGGGGCGGCAATGAAGAGATTCGCAAAAGCGAACAAGTTGCTGCGGAATCACATCGAGGCCTGCACTGAAGCAGTACATACTGAATTCAGCATCAGTGGCAATCTGAAAAAAGGTGCCAAAGCGGTTCAAAGACTTGTATCTGCAATAACTGCGGCTGGGTCCGTGAATCGTTCTGGGAACAGTTTCCTATTGCTTGCAGATAAACAACGACCTTCAGATGTTTCAGTCCTGATCGAGAAAATGCAACCATGGTGTCAATCTACATCGGAACTAGCAGAAGTCCAGAGAACAGCGCTGGAGAATATTGTAAACAACCTACAATCTCAAATTCAGCGTATTGAATCAGGAGAACAAGCCGCCAATGCTGCACTCTCAGCCGCAGTTGACAAATTGAATCCTACAATGGACTACCATTCCTTCTCCGGTTCGTGAATCAGAGTAGCGAGGGATGGATTTGAACCATCGATCTCCGGGTTATGAGCCCGACGGGATATCCAGACTACCCCACCTCGCTGGAGCCAGCGGCTCGGTTCCCATACTTGAATCAGTTGGGGGCGCATGAAGAAGTGCTGAATCAATTGAATAAATTCAATTTTTATGGTTGGGTTCATACTACATGTCCCTCTGCGTCACCCCATGGTGAACAAGTTGACCAAGAAGCCATTCCTTCTCGGCGTCGTCGCCGTTCTGTTGTTCGTACCCCTCTCAGGATGCCTTGGGGATGACGGGAATGGAGAAGAAAATGAAGGGCCAATAGATCTCGTGGTTTACTATGAAAACACCTTTGCAACAATTGAGGAGATTCACAACAATGGACAAATGATTTCGAGAGACGGGGCGGAATTTAGTTTTGATTTTCGTGAGACTCGTTCTGATGATGGAGATATTGTAACCTTCAGTTTTGATCCAGGGGATGGAACCGATCCAGTTTCCATAGACGCTGCTGAAGAATCGATACTAACCTATGAATATCTGAGCCATGGAATCTTCACAGGTGTATTATCAGCAGAAGATGAAGACAACAACACAGCCAGTATGAAAGTCACTTTCAGAGCAGAATACCATCTATCTGATACCCAGCCAAACACACAAGATCCAGATACTGCCTCTTTCGACCTCGCCCCCGATGATGACAGCATTGAACTACCTGCGCAAATGCGCTTAATTTCCACTGTAGATAATACAAATACTGCATTTTTTGGGGACGCTGTGACTGTAACTTGGAGTTTAAAGGATTCAAGTGGGACCGAAATAGCGGGCAAAACCGAACCAGGTGTACAAGATGGGCAAAGTGTTACATGGGAGCATCAACAAGTTGTTCCAGATCCAGGAATGTGGACACTGGAAATTACTATTGAAGTTCCAAGTGGTAACGATGAAGCGGTTGATGTGCAATCAGATCTATGGACATTGTATGAAGAAGATGAGTCAGATCCAAACCCAGAGCCTCCAATTTCACCATAAACTGATAGTAAACTGAAAGTGAAGAATGAAGGACTGAAAGGTCCAGCCACGTACTGTACACATTCAGTTTTGGCAGCACCCTGCTGCTTCTACTCATATAGGTTGGATTAACAGGACATTGCACAAGAGGAGATGGAAACATGGCAAGCAAGAGTAAATCAAAGAGTACAGACAAGGTCGCTGAAGAAGCCACCGATGAAGTGGCGGAAGAGGCGATACCGGTGACGGAAGAAGAGGTAGAAGCAACCATCGAGGACCTACCAGGAGTTGGCCCCGCGACTGCAGAAAAGTTACGCGATGCGGGCTTCGAAGAATTATTGGCAATTGCGGTAATGACCCCTTCAGCATTGGCTGAAGCAGCAGAACTGGGTGAAGCGGTAGCTGGCAAGATCATAATGTCAGCCAAGAAAATGGCAAACATAGGCGGATTCGTAAGCGGAGATGCACTGCTGGAGAGACGCAGAGAAGTGATGAAACTATCCAGTAAAGTACAGTCAATAGACGACCTACTCGGTGGCGGATTTGAGACTCAAGCACTAGTTGAGGTCTACGGAGAATTCGGTTCAGGCAAAACTCAGATCGGACACCAATTGGCAGTAAATTGTACCTTACCAGTATCTGAGGGTGGATTAGATGGAGACGTATTCTACATCGATACGGAAGATACCTTCAGACCTGAGAGAATAACTCAGATGTCTAGGGGACACGGTTTGGATCCTGAGCAAGTTCTGAAGAGAATACACGTAGCTCGCGCCTACAACTCTGCTCACCAGATGTTGTTGGTCGATGAAATCAAGCGCATGTCCTCTGGGCTGAATGTCAAGATGATTATCGTAGATTCATTGACCAGTCATTTCCGTGCTGAATACATTGGACGCGGCATGTTAGCTAATCGCCAGCAGAAGCTCAACAAGCACCTAAAGGAATTGAAACAACAAGCTGATGTCAACAATGCTCTAGTGCTTGTGACCAATCAAGTACACAGCAAGCCAGATGCAATGTGGGGCGACCCGACCAAGCCGATTGGAGGACACGTGCTAGCACACGCCAGCACC
>CAZGIY010000085.1:0-6904 GCA_964526445.1 uncultured Candidatus Poseidoniales archaeon | reverse complement strand
CTGACTCTCTGCCAAGATTCGGAAGTTGGTCGACCATGCCCCTCGCCTCGTCCTACGGACGAGACCTCGTAGCATAGGATGAACATGAACATTCGTTTGCAGCCAATCTCAAGAAATTCGTGAGAGAATGACTTCTGCCATTCGTTCTGCCGCTTTTCCATCCCACAGTTCTGGAATACGTCCAGCCTTTCCACCATCTTGTAGAATCTCGTCAACACATCCCAATATCAAAGACTGATCAGTACCAACAATAGTGTTGGTTCCTTCAGTTACCGTAATCGGTCTTTCAGTATTTTCTCGCATTGTCAAACATGGGATTCCCAATGCTGTTGTCTCCTCCTGTAATCCTCCAGAATCTGTCAACACCAGTCGGGAAGATGCCACTAGACCAAGAAACTGGTGGTACCCCAAAGGCTCAGTTATCAACAATCCTTGAGTAGTGTTGAATCTATCCATCAATCCAAACGCTTCCGCTCTTGCTCGCGTCCTTGGATGCATAGGGAAGACCAGATTCAATTTCACACATATCTTCTCCAAGGTGTCAATGATTTCTGAGAGCATATTCTCATCATCAACATTGGATGGACGATGAAGGGTCAACACTCCATATCCCGAATCCTCAAGACCAAGTTCATCTACAATTCCAGAAGCCTTGGCCTTCTCCAGATTGGACACTAGACTGTCTATCATGACATTTCCAACCATATGTATTGCCGAGTCATCCACCCCTTCAGCAATCAGATTTTCATCTCCATCTGAAGATGGAGTCAGTAGAATGCCGCATATTCTATCAGTCAAGACTCTATTCACTTCTTCCGGCATACCCATATCTCTACTTCTGAGTCCTGCCTCTACATGTGCACATTGAATATGTAATTTGGCAGCCACCAACGCACAGGCAATTGTCGAATTCACATCACCTACCACAACCACCATCGACGGCTCATGCTCTACACAGACCTCTTCAAATGCCACCATAACTGCGGCGGTCTGTTTTGCATGAGTTCCCGAACCAACTCCGAGATGTATATCAGGATTGGGTATTCCAAGATCGTCGAAGAAAACCTGACTCATGTTCTCATCATAGTGTTGCCCGGAGTGCAACAACAGAATTTCTGCACCCCTTTTCATCAATGCTTTGTACAATGGTGCTATCTTCATAAAATTTGGTCGTGCACCTGCAACAAGGACAATCGGACCACTCACAACACCCACTCCAAAGCAAGGGCGGTGCAAGTGGACCATGAACATTGGTTTTCCGCAAGAGACAGCATATCGGTGCGTTTGATTGATTATCCCCCTGCATCGCCCCGTACTACATGGCAACTGGTCTCAGTGTACCAACATCGGTTCATCGAGGCAGGAAACCATTGCTCGGCGCCCCGATCATGGTGCTGCGAAACGCGCGCTCTCGCCAACGATTGATTCGACAAATGGTTTCTCGAGATTTACGATTGAAATACCACAAGAGCTTGCTTGGTTGGGCTTGGTCGTTGATTGAACCATTGGCTCTGACTGCTACCTTCTGGTTACTGTTTGAAATTCTATCCGTTGGAAATGAAGAGTACAGGCCATTGAAGATATTGATAGGAATCATGATCTGGGGTCTTTTCGCTAGATCCTGGTCTCAAGGAACACGAGCATTGGAATCGAATTCCTCGATGATTCAAAGAGTGGCCGTACCTAGAGAGATATTCATTCACTCAATTTTAGGGGTGGCAACAGTGACTCTACTCCTGAATCTGATCGCTGTGATTCCATTGTTGATCTGGTATGAATTAACACCAGGCCTCCATCTATTGTATCTTCCACTTTCAATATTGATGATCTTGATGCTCTCAATGGGACTTTCAATGTTCACTTCCATCCTTCAAGCAAGATGGAGAGATTTCACCCATTTGGTCAATCTAATCATCCGTATTGGATTCTACCTTTCCCCAGTGTTCTATACTCTTGAAATGATGAAAGGAGGTAGAATACCGGAGGAATACATCGATATCTATCTGTGGGTAAATCCAATGGCCGTGATATTGACCATGGCGAAATGCTCTTTCACAGGAGAGCCTCTCGGAATTGATACCCTGCACCTAGCAGGCAGTTTCATCCAGGTAATGGTTATCTGTATACTTGGAATGATCTGGTTCGTTCGCAAAGAAAGAAAGGCGGTGAAGTATCTATGAGTGATTTTGCTGTTGAACTTGATGAAGTCAGTCTTGACTTCCCGGTGCAATCGAGTACCCAACAGGCAATTCGTAATATCATGAAATCAGGTTTGAGCGCGCTTAGAGGAAAAGAATTTCGAGCATTGAAGGATATCTCTCTGAGGGTGAAAAAGGGAGAAGTTATTGGAATAATTGGTGCAAATGGAGCAGGAAAGAGCACTCTATTGAAAGTCATTGGAGGTATCTATCATCCTGATGAAGGAATACTCAGGACTAGAGGAAGATTGGTTCTCCTCGCAACCTTTGGATTGGGATTCTCAAAAGACCTTACTGGTAGAGACAACATCCATCTGAGCGGGAGTTTTCTGGGGATGGGTGACAAGGAGATTGAGTCATCAATGGAGAGCATCATTGAATTCGCTGGACTTGCTGATTCCATTGATCAGCCACTGCGAACCTATTCCTCCGGAATGAGATCAAGACTTGGATTCAGTATAGCCTGTCACATTGAACCAGACATTCTTCTTCTCGATGAAGTATTCACGGTAGGTGACCATTCATTCAGAATGAGATCTCAAGAACGAATTCGTAAGATGATAAAGAGTGAATGTACTGTGATTCTCGCTTCACATAGCATGACACTGGTGAAAGAACTGTGCGACAGAGTCATTGTTCTAGAAAATGGAGAGATAGTGTTTGATGGAAACCATGCAGAAGCATTTCAAAGATACAAAGAAGAATAGGTGCTTGCATGAAATTCAAGCCGTTCAAACATAGCAAACGGGCGATTCTCATCAATAGCATCAAGAAAAGAACACATCACTCTATGAGGAAAGCAATTGCCCTCGCTTCATCACGCCCTGTTGATATCAGAAAGGTACGGGATGCCATCCAGAAATCAATCACACCTCGTGGTGTGGAGAAGTTAAAGACTTCAATAGCACTTATGTCTGTAGAAGAAGAATTGCTGCTGGACTCCAGAAATCTGATTCTCGGAGGAATGAGGGCATGCAGCGTCAATCACCTCGATACTGCACTTGAACTGTTTCAACAGTACCAAGAGAAATTGATACTCGATGATGATGATAGGATATTCAGAGAATACATCCTGATTCTCATCAAATCATCACTGAACGATGTCGCCGCTGGGATGCTAAAACAACGTGATGATCCCTGGTCCAAGAAAAAACTTGCAGAAATCTCCTTTCGGGTTGTGTATTCCAGAAATCCTGACCTCGTGCTGGAGCAGCAAAGAATCAACGATTATATCGAAATACTTCGCCAGATAGAAGGGGAAGACTTTGAGGAAGAATCGATCAATCGGCACTTGTTCTCATTACTCAAAGATGTCAGGCCACTTGTGGCGATTGAATATGGCCAGAAGGTGCGTGAATATTCTGATGTAAGGTTCAACCGAGTCTTGGTCAGGGTACTGACCGATTCAGGAAAGGACGAAGACGCACTGGAACTATGTGCTGCAGTTGTCGAAGCAACTGATGATCACTGGCATCAACAGAAACTACAGGCTCTTCAGTCCATAGCCAAGGTTCCAGACTATCTTTCACCCCTCATCAGCGACACCGATTCATTGGTGGAGGATTCGACGATTGAACCCTTGATCGACGAATTCTTATCTTTAGAACCGGATGGACCGGTGATGAAATATGTATTTGGTAAATTGTTCTGGCGCCATAGGAAACATCGACGAAATTCAACTGCTTGTCTTAAGGTCGGGAAGCAATTGGCCAATTCTGGAAAAATTGATTCTGCCATAGCAATCAAAATCGCTGACCTTCACTTGCATTTCGGCTCCTTCTCAGATGCTCTTGAATCATTGAACTTAGAGATTGAAGATGCTGATTCTACAAAACTTTCCAACAAGAGATATGCAGTAGAACAATTATCAAAATTGCTGGACGAGGATTATCCTACTGCAGATAAGAAGAATGCAACAATTGATTCGATAGAGAATCGTGTACTGTACATGTTGCATAACAGCCTTCCATACGAATCGGGAGGATATGCCACAAGAACACATGGATTGCTGTGTGGAATGAAAGAAAATGGAATAGATATCCATGGAGTTTCAAGACTCGGATATCCATGGGATCGTAGTAAACATCGAGATAAGCCATTGATCAAGAATGATGACATCGATAACATTCCATATCACCGCTTGATTCCCAATGGTGATGGTCATGGGCAGATTCCATTGCGAGATTACTTGAAGAAGTATTCTGAAGCTCTCATCGATGAAACCATCATTCTCAAGCCCTCCGTAATACATGCTGCATCCAATTACATGAATGGATTTGCAGCGAATGAAGCAGGGAGGATTCTTGGGATTCCAACCGTATACGAAGTAAGAGGACTCTGGGAAGTGACCCGGATTTCTCGCCAACCAGATTGGAAAGATACTGAGTACTATAACATGCAATTGAAGATGGAAGCAAAGGCATGCAAAGATGCAGATGTTGTCATCACCATCACCAATGCGCTCAAGGAAGAACTGGTCAGAAGAGGGGTGGAAAAGGAGAAGATCACTGTCGTCACAAATGGAGTTCATCCCGAAAGATTCACCCCCCGAGAAGCAGATGCTGAACTGAAGAATAGATTGGGTTTCACCGATGAGGTGATTATCGGCTATATTGGCTCAATAGTCAGTTATGAAGGATTAGAGTTACTGGTCGAAGCATGTTCCATTCTTCATGACAGAGGGATGACTGGATTCAAAGTAATGATTGTCGGAGATGGTGCAGTACTGGATAACGTCAAAACACTGGCCGAGAATTCCTCTGCTTCACAACTGTTCACATTCACTGGTAGAGTTCCACATGAAGAAGTCGAAGCATACTACAGTCTAGTGGATATCGCACCGTTTCCAAGATATTCCCTACCCGTGACAGAGATGGTATCTCCACTCAAACCATTTGAGGCCATGTCTATGGAGAAATGTGTCATCTCATCAAATGTAGCCGCTCTTGAAGAAATCGTTGAAGACGGTGTGACTGGACTGTTGTTTCAGAAAGACGATGTCGAATCACTGGCTGATGTACTTCAGAAGGCTATCAATGATGAAGGCTTACGCAGGAAACTAGGAAAACAATCCCGTCAGTGGGTTATCCGTGAACGTGATTGGAATGTGCTTTCTAGAAAACTCAGCAACATCTATTTCGAACTACAAGATCATTGATTCATGATGAAGGTGGATTTATGAAAGTCCTGCACGTATTGGCAAACAGTCGTCCTGACATGAATGGATACGCCCATCGTACCCATGAGATACTGACAGCTCAGCAGAGCAATGGTGGAGCAGAGGTGTTTGCCTTGACATCACCTTGGTATCCTGAGAGGATGACTCTTGACGAAGATACGACAATCGATGGAATAACCTACCGGCGTTGCCTTCATCCAGCCCTACAGGAAAAAAGTGGCAGTTTGGGAAAACGTTGGGTAGCAAGACGTGGACTGAAAAAGAGAGAACGTTACAACAGTTCCAAGCATGAGTTGAAAATTGAAGATCAATCTTCTTCGACTGACAAGACCACAGTTCCACAAAAGATTTCTCTTGGGGTCCGGAGATACATGATTCGTCCAGTGATAAGGATGCAAAGGAAGGGCCGAAGGCTACTCAAGAAAACAACAAGGCCAATGACTGAACCAATGCTCCTATGGCACGAAGAAAGGGTGGTGATGAAACACTTCACTCAGAAGATCATCGAAGTTGCAATAGAATGTAAGGCAGATGTCATCCACGCACATACTCCTTATCGTGTTGGGATTCCAGCACAAAGAGCAGCACATAGACTTGGAATTCCATTCATCTACGAGATGCGCGGAGTATGGGAAGAAACAGCAGTTGCCAATGGGAGATGGAAAAGCGGCGGGCTAGCACATCGTAGATTCAAGAACAAAGAAACCAAAACTTTGGCCTCTGCCGATGCTGTGATATGTATCAGTGAGGCGCTGAAACAAGACGTGATATCCAGAGGAGTGAAGGAAGAACGAATCACTGTGGTCCCAAACGGAGCCAGTAATGAAACCATGTCAGATTCCAATCCATCCGAAGAAGATGCTATATTATTGAAACAGCATTGTGAAACACTACAAACAATTGAAGGAATCAGCACAGTTGGATATATCGGCAGTATTCAGGCTCTAGAAGGCTTAGAACTCATGGTGGATGCACTCGCACACCTGAAGGAAAAAGGTGTAAAAACCAAGTTGTTAGTGGTTAGCGCTTCTGAAAAAGAGTCATTGATCGAATATATTGAAGGACGAGATTTGAAGGAATGTTCCTTGGTGATTGGGCCGGTTCCAAGGCACATGATTTCTGAATACTATGGGATGATAGATATCTTCTGCGTCCCACGACCAAGACTCAGAGTGAGTGAACTGGTCACTCCTTTGAAACCCATGGAATCCATGATGGCTGGTTGTGCAACGATCATTTCAGACCTCGCAGCGTTACAAGAACTTGTGGACGATGGGAATACTGGAAGAGTATTCACAACGGGGGATGCTCAAGACCTGGCCAGTGTCATCAAAGAATTAAGCAATGATGAGTTGCAACGAGAACGTCTTGGAAAGAATGCTCGTAAATGGGTGTCTGAAAATCGTCTTTGGCCTGAATTGATCAAGAAATATCTACCAGTTTATGACAAGGTGAAAGTGGAATTGTAGAGCAAATCATTCTAAACCTTGAGCGATGGTCAATGTCCGAGTGAGATGCGAATAGCGGT
>CAZGIY010000084.1:0-6904 GCA_964526445.1 uncultured Candidatus Poseidoniales archaeon | reverse complement strand
CCGACCTAGACTGGGCATTAGTCCAGATTGAGGTTGTCAAGGACAGCGTACCATATATCTGCGACAACGCAGATGCAACCGCCGCTAGCACCAACAAGTGCACCACTAGCCAGCACGGTGGAGCAGAAGACACCCACTGGGAGAAGGGAGAGACACTAATCATCTCCTCCAACAGTGGAGATTTCTGCGAAGAGGACTGTACCTTGACTGTCAGAATCAAGTATGACGGCGATGTTATCATGCAAGCCGCTGTTGACCTGAAGTAATACTGAATTGTCAGTATTTCGCTACTACGCTCCCCAACCCTACCGGAACCCTCCGTGACACCGTCCTGAAAGACGAAATTACCGTGTTTTTGGTCTAGAATGAATCTTCTTGGTCCAACATTTCATTCTCTTGAAGAGGATTTATTCGTATTACAGTGGCTTCTGATTGTGTGGAAAAAGCGATAGATAGGCTCCTAATATTCATGAAACATGGCAGCCTGTACAAGATGTGGTAGGGCATCACATGATATCTCAACTTGTTATGCATTGACGCATGAAAATGGAAATAAATTGTCTCCGAAAAAGGGCTGGGATAAGATGGATCCACAGAAGTGTTCTAGATGTGGTAGGGAAAGTCATACCGTTAGAACTTGCAATGCTAATACTCATGAGAACGGCAAGCCATTGCCAGAAAGTACCAAGGCAAAGAACAGGTAATTCACCAATAGAGTTGCTAATCTAGAAGCAACCACAAATCTTCGACAGGTTTGAATGAACATCACGAGTGGTCGATTCGATGACCCGTCGCGCTCTGTTTGCCGTTCTGGTCCTTCTAGTCATCCCGCTTGTGGGTAGCATTGGAGAGGACGAAGGTAAGGAATGGGCAGAAGTTGCAGAATCCTCAATCAAATTCGAGTCGAAGGTTGATTATTTCGTAGATAGTCAAGAACTTCAATCCAATGATAGCGGAGAAGTTGTCATAGTTACCGTAGACAGTACAAACTTGCGTTTTTCTCCGGATTCGATCACCCTTAGGGAAGGCGATACAGTCCGTTTTTTCTGGAGCGGTGAACTTCTAGCACATAACGCAGTTGAAGAGAATGGCCTGTTTGATTCAGGAGATACTTCGAGAAATGTAGACTATTCATACACCTTCAATGTTGGAGAAAATGGCACTTACCAGTATGTTTGCGAGCCTCATGAATCGCTAGGAATGATTGGAACAATAGTGGTTGAACCAATACCTACTGAAGAACCTGAGACCCCACCAGAAGAAGAGGAAGAAGAAGACGAATCTTCGAGTATGTCAGTTGGCGAGGACGCGCTGTCTGTATTATTGTTCATGCCATGGTTCTTGGGAATATTCGCCGTAGTCGCGTATATCTCGTTGCGTAGAGAAGAGTTCCAATTGGATATGATTCTCGAGGCAGAAGTTGATGAGTTGATTGTAGTCCCGCCTTCATCTACTGTAGATTCATTATCGGATAGTGAAACACTTGTAGATAGTTACCGAGCAAGGGTGCTGACCCTGTGTGCCTTGTATGTAGCACAAGGAATCCCGTGGGGCTTCATCACAGTGACTTTCGTCACCTTCCTTGCAGCAGAGGGAGTTTCTGCCTCACAGTTGGCCTACTTGTTGACTCTAGGGACTTTACCATGGTCTCTGAAGTTCTTTTGGGGTCCAGTAATCGATCGTTTCCAATATCCGGAGATGGGTAGACGTCGTCCATGGATTCTAATCGCTCAATCTGGGATGATATTGGTATTGGCTTCGATGTTGTTTATTCCAAATCCATCAAGCGATGTCACTTTGATAGCTTGGATGTTCCTTGTCTACAATATCTTCACTTCATTGCAGGATGTTAGTACTGATGCTCTTGCGGTAGATGTTCTCAAGCCACATGAGATGGAGAAAGTCAATAGTTACATGTTCACTTCCAAGACTATTGGAGGTATCATCGGAGGCGCCGGTCTAGGTACAATAATTGGATTCGTTGGAATCAAGGGAGCACTTCTCTTGCAGATCCCTATTCTCATTCTGATAATGATGGTTCCATTATTCATGAACGAAAGGCCCGGTGAGAAGATGTTTCCTTGGAGCGAGGGTCAAGGTGGCAAGTTCGAGGAAGAGAAAGATAGCCGCAGTTTCATGGAAATTGTTTCCAGTGTAAAGACTGCATTCTCTCTTCGTTCAACTCAATTGGGAATAGTGCTCAGTCTGGTGATGTCGATTTCTTTCTTCCTTATTCCAGTACTACCTTTGTTGTTCATCAGGGAACTAGACTGGGATGAGGCGAGATTCAATCAGACCAAGGGTGGCCTGATTCTTGTGGTTACCATGTTGGGATATCTTGTCGGGGGCCAACTTGGAAAGCGTTTTGGCGGTAAGTCGATGATTATCTATTCTGCACTTGCAACAGCCCTAGTAACTACCTTGTGGGGACTGACAGAGTCAATGTGGAGTAGTGGTTTCTATATGGTTTCAATATGGTCCTTGCGAACATTTGGTTGGTCGATAGTGGCGATTAACATATTCTCCTTGATGATGAGAATAACGTGGAGCGAGGTTGGCGGAACTCAATTCACTGCCTACATGGCGATGATGAATCTTTCAGCAATTATAGGCTACCAATTGACCGGCCCCATAGCAAGTCGTTTCGATTATCCAACGTTATTCTTGATCGCTGCGCTACTCGAAACGGTAGTCATCTTAGCGGCGCTATTCATCGATCCCGATGAAACAAGACGAACTCTTTCGTTCTCTCAGGCTTCGCAACAATAAATTCAGGTTTTGAAAAGGTTATAGTATCGAACCATGTCTTGATTTCATGACATCAGATAAGGGACAGTTAGGCAAAATTTTGCAGATTTCATCGGCAGTCATGGTGGTTGTGTCGTTGATAATTGCAGGAGTGTTCCTGATGTTTTCTACCGAATATGAGAGTGTGGATGCAACACCATTGGAGGTAGAGGATGAACCCTCATATTCCACTAGAGAGGAATGTTCAAAAAAGAATAACAAAGGTTCCTGCACTGCTAGGAAGACCATACATATGTGCAATATTGAAATCAAATATTCATTCAATGTTGATGATGCTGAACACATAGGAGAAAGCGATGCAGATATTGCCCAAGAAGAAGATATCAATAGTGAGGAACAATGTATGGAAAAGGGTGCTCAATGGAGAGATGATTTCCTCAACAGTACTTCGGTCAAGATATATTATGACCCCAGCGATCCTTCCGATAATCGCTACATGCAACCAGCAACACCTGGAGAAAATGCTCTGATCTGGGGTGGAATGGGTCTGTTGGTTGCGGTGGTATTGTTCTTTGTGGGTAGGGATATGAAAGCCAAGCATGCTCAAAAAGAGGAATGGGAATCTGAAAACGAGCCAGAAATGGAATCAGGAAAAACTTCCGAAGAAGAAACTGGAGTAGTGAATGAAGATACTGAAACAGCTGATGGCTCACCCGATGAAGAAGAATCTGATTCTGAGGACGACGATGATGGCAGTGGTAGTGTCGGTTATGAAGAAAACATACATTCTTCGGCACAGGGTGGATTTGGCTGAAATTCCACAGTCAACGAAGGTCAAGTAACTCACAAGTTCTTCAGCGATCGTTCAGTTTTATTCTTAAGAGTCATTTGTTGAAGCGGAGTAATACCTTGCCGACGTTCTTTGCATCGTGAATATGCTGGTGGGCCTTTGCTACATCTTTAGCATCGAATACTGAATCAATAACGGGTTTGAGATGGCCTTGGGCATATCCTTCCATGATTCTGCGTAATTGTTGGGCCATTACTTCTTCATTCTTCCAGGTGCCCATGTGTACGCCGAATACGCCTCGATTTCTGGTCATCAGTTTCAGGGCGTCGAACTTGGGAGTTGTTATCACTGCTAGTAATGCTTTGAACAGCGAACGCTTTGCTTTTGGGGCAGCAGCGGATAATCCGTAGGTGTACAGTTTACCTCCTTCTGCAAGTACGGACAGACTTCTAGTCAGATTGTATCCACCTATGGGGTCGAGAATGTGATCTACTCCTCTGTCATCTGTGGCCTCCTTGATGATTGCAACAAAATCCTCGTTGTGCCTATCGATCGCTGTGCCACCGAGCGATTCGATGATTTTCCTCTTGGAACCCGAGGCTGTGGCCCAGACGTGTTCTATTCCTTTCCACCTACAGAGTTGTAGTGCAGCGGTTCCAACACCGCCCGCTCCACCATGGATTAGAACAGAATCTTCTTTCCTTAGATTTCCGAGATGGTGTAGCATGTGATGGGATGTCAGGTAAGTTACGGGCATCGCTGCTGCCTCATCAAGGCCCATTTCATCTGGTATTGCAATGACTCGCGATGCTTTGACTGCGACGTGACTGCACTGTCCACCGGTAGGCATCGCAGCAACTACTCTTTGCCCGATTTCGAATTCTTCTCTCGCATTTTTGCTGACTGAATGGACCACGCCACTGACTTCGTATCCTGGAGTGAAGGGATATGGCGGTCTTGGTTGGTATAATCCCAAACGCATCAGGGTATCTGCAAAGTTGATTCCGGCATAGTGTACTTCTATGCAGATTTCACCTTCTTTGGGAGATGGAATCTCGATATCTTGTATCTCCAATACTGACGGTGCACCCGCTTTGGTTATCGATACGCAATAGGCCATGCAACTCGCAAGTCGAGTGGCAATTCAATCCTTGCCTATAGCCAAGGTTGTGCCGCAACCAAGACAATTCCAATGAACATGTATGCCAGATACTTGAGACTGGCCATGAAGGAATGGAATGCTTTGGGCATCCTTTGATTTTCATCGAGTTGCTCATTTGGATCTATTGCGAAAACAGTAGATGAATACCATATTCCCAATGCTGCGACGATAATTGTATACGGCCACCCGATACCGTATTCGGACCAAATGAGAGGAATTGCTGCTAGGCCAATCAATAGGATACAGTAGATTTTCGATTCGAATAAGGTTCTCTCAGCGCCCTTGGCATCAGGCATCATTGGAACTCCTACCTTGCCATATTCCCCATGACGGTAAAGTGCCAAGGCCCAGAAATGCGGCGGAGTCCATAGGAAGATGAGTAAGAACAGCATCCACGGAATCGGAGAACCAAGGTCGAGAGGATTGTATCCTCCAAGCGTACTTGCCGCTGCCGCTGCCCAACCTATCAGTGGTGGAGTAGCACCCGCTATTCCTCCAATTACGATGTTTTGAGGAGTCCTTCGCTTGAGCCATATGGTATAGATGAAGACGTAGAACAGTACTGAGAAGCCAGTCCAGAATCCGGCTTTCCAGTGTACTTGCCATAATGCTGCAGTTCCAAGAATCGAGATAATGATTCCAAACACCAAGGCGTGGCGTCCAGATACCCAGCCACTTGGCACCGGCCTCTTGTCCGTCCTCCTCATACCCTTGTCTATATCTTGATCAAACCACATATTGATGGAGTTTGAACCACCTGCTGACAAGGTTCCTCCAAGCACAACCCACCCACAGGTGACCAAGGTATCCAACCAGGTTCTACCCCCGCCTTCAATCACTCCTTTGCGGTCTAGGAGATCATGCACCAGTACTGCACATATTGCGGTAATCTGTAGCAATACGATGACTCTTAGTTTCATCAAGCGCATCCAGATGACCAGTAACGAAGGTCTCGGGTTGTCTTCGTTCAAGTTTCATTCCTCCTCAACATGAAAAGGTTCCATGATTGCGACTCTGCAGATTAACAATGCCGTCATTATAGCCAAGAATGAAGCGACACCAAATATCAGATGTAATAGTGATAGTAATTCGATGAAGCCCTCTGCTCCTGCGGTAATGATGTAGACTCCACCAATAAGGACATTCAGCAGCCACATTCCAGTGCCCGCTTCCACGAATCTGGTCAATACTTCACCGCGACCAGTCTCTCTTGCCAACTCGCGCATTCTTACTGAGCCCCACATCAATGCTCCACCAACCACCAATGCTCCAAGGCGGTGCACCATCTGTACCAATTCTCCCATCTGTTCCATGGAAGGAAGCCACTGCCCTTGACATAATGGCCAGCCACTGGTGAATCCTGTGCTACAACCCTTGTTGTATTCTCCACCAGCAGTAGAAGCAACCCAAGCTCCGAGGATCAGCAGGAAGAGAACCGCTCCAGTCAACAACCTCAATCTTGGAATAACTGATAGTGCGTGTTCAGGGGTTATGTCATTGACTCGATTCAATCCTCTGGTTCTCGCTTGCCACAACAACCATTGCCAGATGAATACGGAGATCCAACTTACTGCTAGAGTCAAATGTAGTGCAACTGACCAGTCTGCATTATCGAATTTGACCGTAATGTATCCTGCTATTGCTTGAAGAATTAGCAATATGCCACCGGCAAATGCGAGGCCAACCATGTCTTCGCCTAGTTCGTTTCTTCGTTTGCGTACATGCAACCAGTTCAATAGCACTGGAATTGCCACCAGTCCGGCTAGTAGACGGTGAAACCATTCAATGAATATCTGGAAAACTGTGTAGGTATGATCTGGATTAAAATCATGACGGGAATCCGATTCCTCAGGATTATCACCCCACCATTCAAGTTGTTCTTCTGCTGAAACAAAAGGATGTATCTTACCGAAACAAGTCGGCCACTCCGGACAACTTTCGCCAGCATCGTTGATTCGGATTGAACCGCCGACGATTAGAATCAGTAAGCCCGTAACCATTAGTGCTAGAGGAAGACGAGACATCGGGTCTACAGTGCCTGAACCTCTCATCGATGAGTGCTTGGGATGGTTATTCATCAATATATGCCAATGAGTCTGAGCCATTGCTTGGGCGATGGGTTCAATAGAGGGTCGCTGGTCGGCGGGACAGCGTTCTTGGAACGTTGGTGAGTATCATGGTAGAACCACCACGCCAGCACACCC
>CAZGIY010000083.1:0-6932 GCA_964526445.1 uncultured Candidatus Poseidoniales archaeon | reverse complement strand
ATGATACACAATACCGCCGCCCAGATGTAAGTATCATTCATGCCCCCACCAAATGGGTCAGACAAACCCTCAACTGCAAGCGTCAACATGAGTATAGCAACCGCTCCCAATAGCCCATTGGCAAGGGTGATGTAGTCAGCGATGCCCATCATTCGGTAGGTTGTCTTCATGGCTTACATCGACCTCGATTCATTCTATCAACTTAACAAATCCCCTGAACTCGCTTGTCCGAACGGTGTTTCAACCAGTCATCTCAAAACGGGTATCGCAAGCAGGGCAGGTAACATTCCGTGTTCCTGGCCTAGTTCTCAAACGCAACCTTCTCTCACACCCTGGACACTTGACTTCAGTCTTGGGCACTTTGGCTTTGACTTCAAAATCACATTGGCATGAAGCACATCTGATATTTGTAGGTCTTTCTCCAACCCCAACCACTAGCAATTTCTTGCATTTGGGACAACCGAGTTTCTCGTTTTCCCAATCTCTTCGGGTAATCTCGTGCTCGATCTTCATCCTCGCACCACAAAGAACACAGGACAATTCACCTAGAGCGCTCGGCAATAAACCATCACACTTAGGACAAGTCAATGACGGGGGGGCGAGTTTCGTTTTCTTCAGACATGTGAAGTCCTCCTCACCTTGGTTTGGAAATAACCGCCACCGCCGAAGGCACGAAGGTGAAAGGTAGATTGAATTCCAAACCGTTTTCGTCAGCCAACTTCTCGATTGATTTCTTTACTGAAATAGTATCGCTGGCATTTCCTGAAAGATTGACCATCTTAATCTGTGCCCCTCTTTCCAATAAAGAACGGACCTCCGGGTCGAGGTTTTCAACCCATGAAGGCAAGGTAGCAGAACCGCTGTCTGATTCGGACACAGTGCTCACTTTCTGGATGCAACGCCACCATCGGGCGCGACCAACATCGCGATGATTCTCAATCAAGCCAATCTTGGTTAAATGCTTCAAATGGTGGTAAAGGTGGTAACGCTCTACTCCTACCACTTTGCACAATTGTACAGTCGACATCTCTTCCGCCGAAGATAACTGTTCATAGAGCGCGTGACGGGTAGGATGAGCCAATGCCATCCTGATGGGGTCGCCTCTGATCTTGCTCACCTGACAGCCCCCCCCCACTGCTAGCCTGCTCAGGCATATTTCAAAGCGTCGCTGACTCAAGCACGTTCCATTCTTACTGCGCGTTGTGCAATCAATAAACTGAAAGCTTCTCGAGTATCCGTCCAAAGGTCAGAAAGTAATTCGATAATCATCGCAAAAATGCCCTTCTCTCCAGACAACCTTGCTCCATTCAATATGACCAATATCGCCGATGCTTCGTGAACTAGAACCCCTATCCATAATTTATCATTGAATTGGCTGACTACAGACCATACAAGCAAGATAGTGATTCCTACCGAGATTAGGATGTTTTGAGCGACTATTCTTCGAGTCTTCTTTGCAAGATGAATCAAACGACTAATCAAACGCGGATCGTCTCCAGGGACCAAAACGTCCGCTGCATCTAGATTCACTTGCTCCCCACTACCAATGGCGATGCCCACATCTGAATTAGCTAAAGCAGCAGCATCGTTGAATCCATCTCCCGCCATCATAGTTACATGCGTCTTGGCTCTTGCCTCAACCCATTCCGCTTTATCCTGCGGTTTCAGGTCACCTCGACATGCCGCCGCAGGAAGACCCACTCTTGGTCCAAAAGCCTCTACAGCCGAAGTTAGATCTCCAGAAAGTAACTCCACATTCACTTTTTGGGAATGTAGATCTTTAATCAGAGCATCAGCACCTTCGCGAATATCATCATGGACGAAGACGAAAAGAGCGAGTGCATTTCCAGATTTACTCAATAATGATGTTCCATGTCCTTCTTGGATAGCCTTGTCTATGGCTTTCTTCAGATTAGCCTCAACCTTCACTCCTTCTTTGATCAACCAATCAGGCTTTCCGAACATAACCTTCGCAGAACCCATTTTCCCAGAGACGCCTGCTTCTCCGTCGCGATGTCCTACTACATTGGATGCGCTCAATCCGTCTTCAGCGGCTGCGCTCTTGATAACTTCAGCATAGGGGTGAGATGATCTTGCTTCCAGACCAAGTGCTAATTTCATGGCACTGTCTTTCTTCTTACCCTTGGCCATTACTACCTCTGTCAATCGCGGCCTACCAGATGTCAAAGTTCCAGTCTTGTCCAACAGAGCCAAATCAACTCGACCTAATCTCTCCAAAACATCTCCCCCGCGCGCTATGGCTCCGCTATGCGCTGCATTAGCAAGAGATGCCGCGTGAGGCACAGGGGCAGCGAGCAATAGTGCGCAAGGACAAGCGACTATCCACAAGAGCAGCATAATTTTCCAATTGGATGCATCTCCTGACAAGAACCAAGCCAATGGTGCACCAATTAGTACGATAGGAATCCAGATTGCGGTAAACATCTCAACACTTCCCTGCAGTCTTGGAGGCTTGTCACGGTAACTGTGTACATCATCGATTAACCCGCTGAGTTTGGTATTTTCACCTGTTGCGGAAGTGCTGATGATCAAAGGACCTTGCTTGAGAACCAGCCCAGCGAGGACTTCGTCTCCTTCCTCGACTCTAATCGGTACGCTCTCTCCAGTCAGCGGGGCTCTATCCACAGAACCGGTACCTTCCACTACCTCGCCATCGACAGGGATGACCTCGCCACTACGTACCTCGATCTTATCTCCTGTAGCGAGCAAGGAAATCGGAGTTTCTTCCAATTCACAATGTGCAACTTTGTTCGCCGGTGCCAATGAGCCTACTTCACTGGCCATGGTCAATTGAACCCCCTGAATTTTCTGCTCCTTGACTAGTCGCGCGGTTCGCGGTAATCTGTCCAAACCACCTTGCATTGCTTGACGAGCCTTGACCAATGCTGAACCTTCCATGTGCGAGGTAAATGCTACTAGAATAACCACCAACAAAGCTTCGCTCCAAGCCTGTAGAATTGCCGCTCCTATTACTGCCAAGGATGTTAAAATCTGAAAACCCAATTGCCTTGATTTCAGGCTAGCGAAAGCCTCACTGAACATACGGAATCCACCGACCAATATTCCAGTTATTCCGATGATAGTGGCTAACCACATAGGGCCACCAAAAACTTCCAGAGCTAATACGCCGGCAAATGCTGGAACTGCAATCGCTCCCCCAATCAAACGTACCTGATCTGGCCTGAGTCGATTGGAATCTGCTGGTCTGAGATCGATTTCATGACCCACCAGATTGGCCAATGCAAGATTCCTTGCCTGCTTCATCGATTCACTGGAATCCTCTGAAATCTGAATCAGAATGCCGCCGTCATGTTCAACCTGCGCGTCAAGTATTCCGGATTGCCTCTTCAGAACCTTGGTCAACGATCGTGAATCGACATCCAAGCGCTTGCATAGGCCTGAAACCTTGACACCCCCCAATCTGAACCATTGCAAGTCTGGAGCATGACCAAGGCTGGAAAGTACGCCATTTGCTTCTGATAATGTTCCGCGAGATAAATCGACCACTAAACGTACTGTGCCCTCGGTAGCTGAAACACTGCACTCGTTGACCACGTCCAATCTGTTCAATGCCTTGGTTGCCTTGAATGCACAATCTGGACAATCCATCCCGGTCAGGGGCCAGGAAACTGTGTGTGTTCCATCCACAGTGAGATCAGTCAATACCTCATCTAGTGGTGCGGCCTCAAGCACTTGCTCCGGCTCAAGTTCAGGGGGTTTCTCTACCTCTGCTGCAACTATTTCCTTCTCAGGTGCTTCGGAAGCCGAAAGGTCGTCAAGAAAGAGGAAGTCATCGTCTTCATCAGCCGCCATGTCCCCTCCTGAGTAGACCTTGAACATGAACCCAACGCTACAAATAAGTTACATTAAGGTCTAAAATAATCCATTCACATCTAGCAACAGGTTCAATTCCTTCATGTTTCCTAAGTCAAATCAAGAGGTGTCTTGAATTCCTGAGATAGAGGAGGTAGATAGTGAAGATGTCCCTGCTGATTCATCAGAAGAGAAACAGCAGAAAGTCGTCTCTTCAGATTCTCCACCAGTAATTTCACTGTCTTGGCCATTTCAACCAAAGAGACGAATCACATTAGGCATCTTGTATATTCTGTTGACTATGAGTTTACTCTCCCTAGCGGAATGGAATCCATGGGCTAATCATAGTATGGAAGTTGAAGACTTGAAAGGTGCCACGGAAGAAAGTGAATGGCAGAGTTTGATCGACGTTCCATGGACTGAAGTTCAAGATTTCAGATATGAAGATGTGAACATTTCTTCGGGTTTCATGCTAGAAACCTGCCTTTACAGCGAATTTGGGCGCAGGAGTGGTATTGAATATGCAGAAAATTTTGATTTCCAAGCTACAACTTCTGATGGAACAAATATTACGATTCATTATACAAACCGGAAAGATATCTCTCTTTCATATCCTTTAGAGATAGAATTGTGCGAAAAGAACATTCAAAATGCCTCTATCGTTTTGCTGAAAAATGGTGATCAATACACAGTTTACTCTATGGGAATTGCTGGCCGTGAGGCAGAAATGACCCTTCCATGGGGCTGGGTGAATTGGGCATTACTAGGGCTGTTCAGTAGTTACTTGTTGTTGAAAACAATCCCTTCAGCAACAATGGTTCGGAATTCAAAATTGCGTAGATCCAACCTAGGAGCGGGAAATTATTCTGATGATGATTGGGTCTTTTTCGATTCATGGGACATGGTCTCTTCGGGAGTTGAAATGAGAAAATACAAGCAAGGTGAGATTATTTCTGAACACCCCACAAGATTGCAGCCGGTCATGGAAGCAAGCATCACTCCATGGATTCTCGTCTTTGCAATCATGATTTTCATCTTGGACATTATCTTAATCGATATTTTCTCATTTGGTGGTTTGGCATTCATGGAATTCATGAATAATGACTTGCATTACGAATGGATTGGATGTTGTCTTGCCTTGTTCATTGTCACTGCAGGGCCATGGGTTCTGATTGGAAACTTGATTCACCTCAAGGAAATCATGATGTCAACCTTCGGAGCGTTCATCAAAAAACGCCGGCTTCAATCTCTGATTAACGATGTTCCAACTTCGACTGCCATCGGAGCTGCAGTTGGTAGAGTAGAAATGGCGGGGGTTGCCATTAGCAAAGCTACAGGGCCTTACAGGCATCATGTCGCAGGAAAATTGGATGAGAAAGTAATTGGAATCAAGAACCCCGACAATTGGCCTGTTCTACGGGCCCTTGCAAAGACTCAGAGGAGTACTTGGGACCCAGAACATGAGTTTGAGTTCATCCTCCACGATGGCTCTGGTGGAATAAATGTAAGGATGCCAAGAAAGTGTTTCGAATTTGGCAAACCCACAGCCCAAGTAAAGAATGGTATCTTCTACAAACACACGCAATGGAGTATCGACGAAGGAGATCCTGTTTTCGTCATAGGTGCTGTGGTTATCGGTGAGGATAATGAAGTATACATCGGAGTCGATAAGAACAGCAACTTGCCATCAGCTGTATTCAAGGGAACTGAATGGACAGTAGTGGGGAAATATAGGTCAATGTTGGAATATATTCTCGCTGATATCTTATTCCTATTCTTGCTGATTCATGTTGGATTGATTCTCGGGGGTGTGCTGTGATGACAAAGGACAAACTCCCTAGAATCACTGAGATTCTCAGAAATAAAATCACTCTCAAAGAGGTATCAGAAGGAATCAAGATGACCTATGTGCGAAATAAATTCGCAAGGCGGCTATTCGTCATCTCTTTCTTCGTCGCCTTGTATCTCGGTCACCTGTTCGTGGTGGAAACAACGTATGAAGGACAGGATAGGGAATATCTGGGTACTGTACTAATGATCTTATTTCTTACGTTCTGTGTCTCATTCTTGATTTATCCTTATCTCTACAAATGCACTATAATCTTCAACAAGAGGTACATACAAACAACAAATTGGACATTCTATCCAAGAGTACAAACCATTCGGAAATTCGACGGCCACTACCTTGAGTTTAGAGAATTCATCAAAGTGGTCCATGGTAGTCATGATGGATACAGAACCGAAAATCGTTACCCAATGGTTTACTTGAAATCAAAGTATAATCTAGTCGAAATTCATCACCCGGATTTGGCCTATGCTGAAGAGCACAAGAAACTCATCGAAAAGTGTCTCAAAAGGACCAACAGATGAGGTCCTTTGTTCAAGTACGCAATTTCTTGCCAGTCAATTTTCTCCATATCATCTTGATTGGATCATAATACCGATCAACCACTCTCTCCTTGAGAGGAATAATTGCATTATCAGTAATGTTAATTCCCGCTGGACAGACATCAGTACAACACTTGGTGATGTTACAGTAGCCGATACCAAACTCGTTCTTTACTTCTGGAATTCTATCTTCTTGGTCCATAGGGTGCATCTCAAAATTGGCTAACCTAACCATGGTTCGGGGTCCTCCAAAGTCATCGAATTTGTTGTACTCCCTAAGTACGTGGCAAGTGTCTTGACAAATAAAGCACTCAATGCACATGCGGAATTCCTGAGCACGCTTGGCTTCGAACTGACTGAAATTCCAATCTGGCTCCTCTGGACCCTTAATCGGTGCAACTTTTTCAGCCATCTCATAATTCCATGAAACATCAGAAACCAGGTCCTTGATGTGAGGGAATGTCATCATTGGCCTAACTGTAATGTTAGTGCCATCAGGGGTTTCTTCAAGCAAGTCACTCATTCTAGTCATGCACATCAGACGCGGTTTACCATTGATTTCAGCACTACAAGAACCACATTTTCCTGCCTTGCAATTCCAGCGACTTGAGAGGTCTGCCTCCTGCTCATACTGGACCTTGTGGACACAATCGAGCAGAACCATTCCTTCGTCGAGTTCAATGTCGTATGGCGTGAGTTCCCCTTCTCCC
>CAZGIY010000082.1:0-6955 GCA_964526445.1 uncultured Candidatus Poseidoniales archaeon | reverse complement strand
GGTTATCCGAAACCCCTTCGTATTTTATTTTCCGATACAAAGGGGATTCAGTGGGCCGATACAGACGCTACCGTTGCATGGAATATTCGCGGATGTGTGTCGGAAAGAGGCGCTCAAATCAGATCCAAACATCGCCTTCAGCAGTCAAATCTCCACCTGCTTCTCCGGTATTGACCACTCCACGAGGTTCAACCAACATGATTTGACATTCATTCTCAGCGAATGGCCTGTGTCTCACACCCTTTGGAACCACACACATCTCACCTCGATTCAACTCTACTATCCCGTCTTCAAATTCTATTGACATACTGCCTTCGATGACGATGAATACCTCATCTGCATCATCGTGGTCATGCCAGACAAAATCTCCTTTTATTTTGACCAACTTGAGTTGATGGTCATTCACTTCTGCGATGACTCTTGGGGCCCAATGGTCTGTAAACTTCGAAAACTTGTCAGACAGGCTAATCTTCTGCATGTATCCTCCTATAGGAAGATAGTACTTCTGTTTGTCTGAAATTTCAGAATTCAACCTTGACTACTTCTCGCTCGACTGGATCGACGACCTCAAAGAGAGTCCTGCGCTTAGCACTCATGAATCCGGCAACGATGTTGGTTGGAATCATCTGAATAGCAGAGTTCCAGTTAGTTGCCGATGCATTGTAGAATTCTCTGCGGTCAGCAATCTGGTTCTCGATAGAAGTGATTTCCTTCTGTAAGTTCAGGAATTGGGTATCAGCCTTGAGTTCAGGATAAGCCTCGGACAAAGCATAGATCTTTGGCATCATGTTGCCCAACATACCTTCTGCAGCAGCAACACCACTAACGTCACCCTGAGATAGCGCATTCGATGCGGTCTGTCTTGCTTCAGCGAACTTCTCAAACAATTCTTTCTCATGCGAAGCATATCCCTTCACAGTGTTGATCAGATTGGGCATCATATCGTATCGTTGCTTTAGCAGTACGTCGATATCAGCCCATGACTTGTTGACATTTTCTTTCAATCGAATCAATCGGTTGTATGTGGAGAAGAACCAGATGATAAGAATCAGCAGCACTACTCCGCCAATAATTCCAGCAATCAATGTAGTAGACATGTGGTAGCCGAGAAGAAACTAGTAAATGATTCATGTTACTACGGCGAATTGCCTTTGAGTAGGGTTCAAACCATGCTGATTGTTCGGGCTGGATGATGAATCAGCGCGCTCTGTTTGCAGTATTGCTGACTCTTTCTGTAGTTACTCCAACCCTATCGGGTTGTTTCGGTTCCGAACCTGAACCTGAAGAAATTGTAGAAGAAGGCCCATTCAGTTTTTCTGAAGAGATTCCTATGGAGACATTCTATCACTTCCCTGGAGCCATAGATGCGATGAATGAAAGTGCCTTGGCGGCGGCTAACATCAGCGCTAATTTGACTGGAAATAACTCACCATTCTGGACTGAAGGGACATATTATGGAGTTGGATTCGATACTTTCGAACCAACATTAGGAATCACTTCCAGCGGCGCCATATTCTTCACAAATTACCGTGGAGCAGGAGATGGAACTCACATAATCAAAGGTACTGAACAAGGTCAATTATGGACAGATGTAGGGCCTTTCAACCCTGCATTCCCAGATACTGGACAGGTTCCAAACTCTAACGACCCCTACGTCTATGTCGACAAGTGGACCGACAGAATTGTCAAGTTCGATATGCATGCTCTGACAGCGATGTTTGTCGAGTACTCAGATGATGATGGCAATTCTTGGAGTATTCCATATAGTGCAGAAGGATATTACTCACCTCAGGATCATCAATCGATAGCATCAATGCCTGATGTCAATGACATCGGCTTCCACGAATCCATCTACGTCTTCTGCATCAATACTGGTTCCAGTGCACTGGGACCCCAATGCAGTCGAAGTCTGAATGGGGGAATGTCATGGGACATACAAAGACCAGGATATCCTATTGGGACACCTCAGTGCTCCGGACTGCACGGCCACCTTGCTGGTGGAACTGATGGTTCAATTTACCGAGGAAACCCCTCTTGCGACGGCCCCGCAGTCTATCGAAGCCTCGATGGTGGATACACTTGGAGCGAACACACGATTACTACCGAAGTTGGAATGCAGCAAGGTTGGCACTCCCATGAAGTGGCGGTTGCTGTCGATGAGGGTGGGAATGTTCATGCGACATGGATATCTGATGATCAGATGCCATGGTATGCATACTCACGAGACCAGGGAGATACATGGTCAGACCCGATGATGATAGCCGCTCCGGAAGTTAATCAAACAGGATTCCCTACCATCTTTGCTGGAGACGATGGTAGAGTGGCGATGGGTTACATTGGCCTACAGACGGGCCAAAATGGTTGGAATGGATACATGGCAGTCATGACCGATGCATTCAATGAACATCCGCTGATAACTTCAGTTTCAGTGAATCTATTTGAGGATCCACTAGATATCACGGAAGATTGTGGAGACGTTCGTTGTGGAGGATTCGGAGACTTCATCGACATAGAGTTCGATGATGAAGGAAGGCCATGGATAGCGCTGGCTCACAACGTCCGAAACGAAGAAGGAATCGTAGGAACATGGACCTCCGGACCTGCTCTATACGGCGATATCGTACAACTTCCATTACTAGAAAAGGGTGGCAATCAGACCTTGTCGCTTTAGACATGACTAAGCGATTGTTTCGGGAGGAGGGGACGTGGTCAATCTCGGTTTTGCCATTGACAACCGCAAGTGTATCGGTTGTCACGCCTGTACCGTAGCATGCAAATCCGAGCATGATGTTCCAGTTGGAGTCAACAGAACCCATGTGAAATACATCGAGAAAGGGGAATATCCTGACTCGTCACGTGAATTCAGCGTGCACCGTTGTAACCACTGCGAAGATGCTCCCTGCACGACAATTTGTCCAACCACCGCTCTGTTCACTCGCAAAGATGGCGTTGTGGACTTTGATGATGAGAGATGCATCGGTTGCAAGTCATGTATGCAGGCTTGCCCCTATGATGCCCTGTATATCGACCCGAACAAAGGAACTGCCGCCAAATGCAATTACTGTGCTCATCGATTGGAGAATTCATACGAACCTGCTTGTGTAATTGTCTGTCCTGTCGAGGCCATAGTGAGTGGGGACCTTGACGATCCAGAATCATCTCTTGCAAAACTCATTGCAGAGAACGACACCACTGTTAGGAAACCAGAAGCAGGCACAATACCCAACGTATTCTATCTAGAAACTTCGGAGGAAATGCTCAATCCTTCTGCCAGCCCCGTCTCCAACAGTTACATGTGGAGTGAACAATCTGCAGGAGTAGGGCATTTTGCCAAATATGCTCAGGAGAGAATGGGAGCTGCTGATGAGCATTCGATGCTTGTACAATTGGCTTTAGAGATGAAGGCAAAGGATGCAGCACCTAGGGACCAAGCCATCATTCGTGATGTCGCTCAAAAACTCCGTAATGATGCTGAAGCAAAACGTTCCTACGATGCTCCCTCAAAGGGAATCCTTTGGGGTTGGGAAGTTAGTGCATACATTTGGACCAAGGCTGTCGCTTCTGGAACCTACATGGTCGCGATGATTGCTTGGTTAGCTGGCTATCTTGAGATGAGTGAACTATGGTGGCCAATTCTCGGAATCTGTATTTTATTCCTAGCGATTACCGGAGCGCTGTTAGTCAAGGATTTGGACCGCCCTGAGCGTTTTCTCTACGTCATGCTAAGACCTAATTGGAATTCTTGGTTAGTGAAGGGCGCCTATATCTTAGCAGCATATGGAGCAATCCTCTCTGCAACCGCCGCAGTTCTATGGCTGAATCTCGACGAGAATCTATTGCGATACCTAGCATATGTCGGGATTCCTGCAGCTGCCTTGACCGGAGTATATACCGCTTGGTTGCTACAACAAGCAAAGGCTAGATCATGGGCTGATGATGGACTCTTACCACTGAAATTCCTGCTTGAAACTGCAGCCATTGGTTCTGCTGTCCTTTTGCTACTGGTAGGTAGCAAGACAATTGTGGTAGCGGCGATTATCGCACTTCTTGCTTTCTGGCTACACGGGCACAAAGTCATCGAAAAGCCCCAATTGGAGGCACTTGCTTGAGGTGATGATATGGCTAGGACATTCATCGAGAAAATCGCACAAAAGTTGCGAATCATTCCCGACCTCGACCGAGAGAAAGCCAAAGGAGCGAAAACTGAGCTGCGAAGTTACCCTTCGATTGAAGACTGGCAGAATCATCGTGAACTGGATGCTCAAGCATGGCCACGACAGGTAGAAAGGAACTATTCCCTTATTCCAACAACCTGTTTCAACTGTGAATCCGCTTGTGGTCTATTGGCCTATGTTGACAAGGAAAGCGGTGAAGTGAGTAAATTCGAAGGCAATCCTCACCACCCAGGGAGCAGAGGAAGAAATTGTGCAAAGGGACCGGCAACCATCAACCAAATCAAGGATACTGAAAGAATCCTCCAGCCAATGAAGAGAGTTGGGGAAAGAGGAGAAGGTGGATGGGAGCAGATCCCTTGGTCGCAAGCCTTGGAAGAGATTGCCGCAAAAATCCGCGCCTCATTAGAGACCGGAGCCCGAGACCGAGTAGTCTACCACGTTGGAAGACCGGGACACGAGGGCTATACCAATCGAGTTCTCAAGGCATGGGGGGTTGATGGGCACAATTCTCACACTAACATCTGTAGCGCAGGGGCAAGAACTGGTTACTCGATATGGCATCATCACGACCGCCCCAGCCCAGATCACAGCAATGCGAAAGTCATCCTTCTGTGTTCATCTCACCTTGAGACTGGACACTACTTCAATCCACATGCACAAAGAATCCTCGAAGGCATGATGGATGGCGCAAAGTTGGTTGTCATCGACCCACGTCTATCCAATACAGCCTCGATGGCCGACCATTGGCTCCCGACATGGCCGGGTAGTGAAACTGCCCTCTTCCTTACTTGGGCCAAGATGATTTTAGACAAAGGCCTGTATGACCGCGACTTCATCGAGAAGCAAGTGAACTGGGAGCAGTGGATGGAGGCAGAACATCCAGAAAAGGAGAGAAACGTCGACCAATTCATCGAATTGCTAAAGGAAGAATATGCCGAATACACCCCTGAGTTTGCAGCCCAGGAATGCCGCATACCTGTGGAACAAGTTATCGAAACTGGAGAAGTTGTTGCATCAGCAGGTAGTCGTTTGTGTACTCATGTCTGGCGCGCTGCTTCGATTGGGAACCTAGGTGGCTGGCAAGTCAGTAGATCGCTTCACTTCCTCAACGTGTTGACTGGTTCAGTTGGAACAGAAGGTGGAACATCTCCAAACTCATGGTCGAAATTCAAGCCTGAATTATTCGATGAGCCGGAAGCACCAGATGGTTGGAATGAATTGCACTTCCCTCCCGAGTATACTTTGTCTCATTACGAGATGAGCCATATCTTGCCACACCTCATCAAGGATGGAAGAGGTAGCATGGATGTCTATTTCACTAGAGTTTTCAATCCAGTTTGGACCTATCCAGATGGTTTCTCTTGGATTGAGATGCTGAAGGACGAGAAATCGGTGGGGTGTCATATCGCCATGACCCCCACTTGGAACGAGACGGCATTCTTTGCCGATTATGTCCTACCGATGGGGCATGCAAGCGAAAGACATGACATCAACTCCTACGCAACATCTTCTGGAAAATGGGTTGCTTTCAGACAACCAGTACTCAGAGAGTATGCACGCCAACAGGGCAAGGAGGTGGAGTTCACTCACGAAATCAACCCAGGTGAAGTTTGGGAAGAAGATGAATTCTGGAATGAATTGAGCCTGCGAATCGACCCGGATGGAGAGATGGGCATCAAGAAGCACTTCATGTCCCCATACCGCGAAGGTGAGACCATCAACATCGACGAATATTACCAGTACATCTTCGAGAGAATCCCTGGTCTTGGTGAAGCAGCAGAGAAAGAAGGTTTGAACGAATTGGATTACATGCGTCGACACGGTGCTTTCTTGATTGAGGAAGCAACCTACAAGAAATACGAGGAAGAAGGATGGGCCACCCCTTCAGGCAAGCAAGAATTCTATTCACCTACGATGATTGAATTTGGCCATCCTGAACACGCGATTCCTCATTATCGAATCAGATCCCACGTGCACCCGTCCAATCTTGAAGCGGATGATGAATACTGCTTGTTGCCAAACTTCAGACTACCTATGCACATTCACTCGCGTTCAGCCAATGCGAAGTGGTTGGTCGAAATCGCGCATCGCAACCCAATTTGGCTTCATCCAAAAGATGCTGCCAAGTTACAGATTGAAGAAGGTGGGCTACTCAAAATAGAAACTGAAATTGGTTGGTTTGTCGACAAGGTATGGGTCACCGAAGCGATCAAACCTGGAATTGTAGGTTGCTCACATCACATAGGTAGGTGGAGAAGAAAACAAGATGCAGGAAATCGTATGATGACCAATACCGTTTCGATAGAGGATAGAGGAGATGGCAAGTGGCGTATGAGAACCATCGAAGGCGTAGTGCCATTCGAGTCAGAAGATGCAGATACAAACCGCCTATTCTGGAGAGACGGAGGAGTACATCAGAACATTACCCATGCCGTTCAACCGGACCCAATCAGTGGGGCACACTGCTGGTTACAAAAGGTCAAACTATCCCGCCCTTCGGATGGAGAAGAATACGGAGATATCGAAGTTGACACCAATCGATCCTTTGAAAACTACAAGAAATGGAATGATTGGGCCAAGGAAAAGGAGACTCATCCACGTGGAGAACGCAGACCTCTTTGGATGAAGAGGCCACTACCACCACAGAAGAAGCATTGGTACATCGATGAGGAGGAATGACATGGACCCAACCTCAATCATTGCGGCCACTCTAATCTTGATTGTGGCATTGACGTTCAGCCCCTTGGGGCTGGGAGGAGGAGTACTGTATCTTCCTATTC
>CAZGIY010000081.1:0-7032 GCA_964526445.1 uncultured Candidatus Poseidoniales archaeon | reverse complement strand
ACAACTCTGGTCATTCAGATCAATGGAACAGGGATGTATATCTTCTATCCATATGATACCCATAGAATTGCGGTGAATCATCCCTTGGCTACTATCTATCCCTCGCAAAGAGGTGCTGCTGCGATAACGTGGGAGATCTCACCTACCCTTCCACAAGGAATGGAATTCGGTGAAGGTAATGGTAGCATTTGGGGAACACCGATAGAATTGATTTCAGACACGACATATACTGTCTCTGCAACTGGAATTGAACCTGATATCAGTGCAATAACTACGATTACTTTTGCAGTTCTACTGGATATCGATTCAGATGGAATCCCTGATGAATCAGATGATGACGATGATGGCGACGGTTGGAGTGATACAGACGAAGCCGCGTGTGGTGGAACTGATGCTTCAGACCCAGATGATGCCCCATTCGATGGTGATGGTGATGGAATCTGTGACAGTAATGATGATGTCAATGATGCCCCGATTCTACTATTCTATGATAGTTCGACAGTTGAGATATCTCTCAATCTTGAGATGTCTATCTTCGAGCCAACTACAGTTGGCGGGGATGTGACTTCTTGGTCTATCGACCCATACTTGCCTCTTGGTTTGACTTTCAGCGGCAGTAGCCCTGCAAGAGATGGAGGAGATAATGGTTCGATATTTGGTACTCCAACTGAGTTGAGTGCTGATACTGCCTACACGATTACTGCAAGCAACGCCAAGTATAGTTCGATATTCGTTATCAACTTGGCAGTTCTTCTGGATACTGATCTTGATGGAACTCCAGATCGTGATGATGACGATGATGACGAGGATGGTTGGTCAGATGAGATTGAGCTCCTCTGTGGAAAAGACCCGCTGAATGGTACTGATACTCCAGCTGATACAGATAACGACCAGATTTGTGATTATGTTGATGATGACGATGACGGTGATGAATTCATCGATACCGAAGAGCAGGAGTGCGGTTCTGATTGGAAAGACTCTTCCTCTGTACCAGTAGATGCAGACGATAGTGGAGTCTGTGATGGATTGGAGACCGATACTGACCAAGATGGCTGGCTTGATGGTATAGAATCCTCATGTGGAACGGATGCTAATGATGTAAACGATGTTCCTACAGATCTTGACAATGACTTCATCTGTGATTCTCTTGATGATGACAAAGACAACGACGGCTATGAGAATTTCGAGGATGATTTCCCAGAAGATGCCGAGGAATGGCTTGATACGGATTCAGACGGAATCGGCGATAATGCTGACATGGATGATGATGATGATTCTTGGACAGACATGTGGGAAGGACTGTGCAATACTGATTCCAAGTCAAACAATAGCGTGCCAAGTGATATTGATTCCGATATGATTTGTGACTTGTTTGACGATGATATCGATAATGATGGGGTCTCGAATGAATTAGATGCCTTCGATGAAGATGCAAACGAAACCGCCGATTTCGATGGTGATGGAATTGGCGATAATTCAGATGATGATGACGATGGCGATATGTGGTTGGATGAAGATGAGGTTGCATGTGGCACAGATCCATTCGACAACACTTCCACACCTGAAGGAATGGCTGATTGTGATGCTACCAAGAAGAGCGACGAAACTGTGGAAGAAACAACATTTGCCGCAAAATACTGGTGGATATGTGTACTATTCCTTCTACTGTTGTTGTTCCTAGTGCCGCTGTTCGTAATTGCCAAGGAACGGGGTGAGTCAATTTTCGTAATCTTAGGAATTAGAGGTAAAGGCCCAATGCCACAATATACAACATCCGTTCCAGATTTCATCTCTGGATCTGGAACCAAGGTTGATCCATTCATCCTGCAAACTGTTGAAGGTGTACGTTCTGGTAAGAAAACATCGAGTAAGGAATCAATCACCATAATCAACCTTCAGCCTGAAACTACAGTACGGTTCATGGACTTGAATCAAGAAATCAATGAAGGCCGCTTCAATATGGCAGATATTCTGGTTGAAGAAGATGATAGTAGCGACGAGGAGGAACATGAATCTGGTTCTATCTCATTCAAGTTGAAATTCGAGGATATCTATGACTCTAATGATGGTGAGGAATACACATGTTTGATGCGAGTCGGTGACTCCTCAGTTTACTTCCAGTGGACAGTTTCTATCAAAGATCCATCTGGACGTACAAAGAAACCAACCAAGGATGAAGAGGCTTCAAAGAAGGCCAAATCCGAAGCTGCTGCGGCTAAGAAGAAGGAACTTGAAGTCAAAAAGAAAGCAGAAGAAGATGCCCGAAAGAGAATCGAAGAAGAAGACCGAATCAAGAAGGCTGAGGAAGAAGCAAGGGCAAAGGCAGAGGCTGAAGTCAAAGCCAAGGCTGACGAAGAAGACCGAATCAAGAAGGCTGAGGAAGAAGCAAGGGCAAAGGCAGAGGCTGAAGTCAAAGCCAAGGCTGAAGACCAGGCTGCAGCCAAACTTGCGGAGATGGAAGCAAAGATGGCTGAGAAGATGGCTGCGCTTGAAGACAAGTTAGAAGGTCTATCTAAGAAAGAAGCAGAACTCGCTAGAATTTCTGCTAAGGCGGAATTGTTGGACTTGTCAGAACTTGGTGAAACTGAAGAGACCACAATCAAAGAGGAAATTGCAAAAGGCAGTAACAGCATCAAATTGGCTGATGCCTCAGAATTCCCAGAATCAGGTAGAGGTTATGTTAACGATGGCAAGGGTGAGAATCTCAGCATTAAGTGGAAGTCGAAAGACGGAGATTTGTTGACCGGAGTTTCAGGAGTTTCTAGAATAATCGTTTCAGGCGCTAAGTTCTACAGAAAGGATGAACTTCAGAAAATCAAGGGTATCGGGCCATTCATAGAAGAGAAATTGAACGCATTGAAATTGTACACTTTCTTGCAATTGTCAAAGATGGATGCAGAACTCGAAGATCAAGTAAACATCGCGATTGAATTCTTCCCCGGTAGAGTGAAGAGAGATAAGTGGGTCAATCAGGCAAAGGAGTTTGCCAAGTAGGCTCTGAAAGCAAAGGATGGGTTTTGAGTGAGTGGAATAATCGAGCAGTTGGAATCTTTGGATGATTCTGTTAAGTTACTGATATGCATAATTGGGATAGTTTTCTCTCTAATCATTTCTAGGTTCTTGATTGTTAAACCCTGGTTGAGATTGGTAAAATTGACCAGTGCAGAATGGGATGATCAGCTACATGCTCCAATTTCAAACCGACTATATGCATTCATTTTGGTTGGTGGTCTTAACCTATCTTTGACTTGGGTCTATTCTTCTGAAGGAGAATTTTATCAGGTCGTTGCGCCATTCTTCTCGGTGTTTTACATCATCCTCTCAACCTCGTTGGCCAGTGTTTCTCTCAAGCACATAGTTCCTGTAATTACTGATCGATTCAGCAACAAGAGCAGTGTTACCGTTTCCGGAAGTAATCCACTGATAATTTTCGTTTTCAGAGGTGCAGTCTGGTTCGGTGGAATTTATCTTGCACTTTCTGAGATGGGGATTGAACTGCTTGGTCTGTTGGCATCATTGGCAGTATTCTCGATAATTATCGGTCTCGCAATGCAGCAAACGCTTGGAAACATAGTCAATTCATTCATGCTAGCTTTGGATCAACCCTTTGAGGTTGGAGATAGAATAGAAGTGGATGGCATACTCGGTTCTGTCGCTTCCGTAGGTATTTTGTCGACAAAGATATTGACGTACCACGAGACTCTTGTCGTTATCCCAAACAATACTCTGATCAATTCTACAATAATCAATCATGCTAGAGGAGGTGGCGATGGTGTTGCTCGAAGAATCTCATTGGTTCTTGACATTGGAGTAGATTATGGCGAGGATATCGACCATGTGAAGTATACACTTCTGAAGTTGATGAGAGAGTGCCCGTATGTCATTGACAAACCGAATCCAAGAGTGTTATTGAATGAGTTGAGTGATTTTGCCAAGATTTTCCGATTATATGGTTGGGTAAAGGATTACAGCGATGAATGGGTCGCAAAAGATTGGTTGTTGAAGTCCATCGATGAGAGGTTCTCTGAGGAGGGTATCGGCATACCATACCCTACAGCTCTACACATCAACAGGGAGCACAAGTCGACCGTGAATACTCGAAAGAAGAACGCCAGCGTACGCCTTGCAAGAATGCAGATGATCAAGGAAGACAAGAAATTGCACGAGGAGCGAGAATCCGCAAGATCAGAACTTGAGGAAATACAAGAGCGTCTGAAAGATATTGAATTAGAGAAATCTGAGCGTGCAACATTAGAAGAGGCCGCTCGAGAACTTGAGAAGATAATCTCGATGTTCGATGCTGGTGAAGATTGAATCTAGCGAGTATTTTTGGTGATGAAATGAAGAGGTTTCCTCCTCTATTCTTTGCCCTACTAATTCTTCTTGTGCCTTGCTCAACGGTACATGCACAGATAGGTAATCTGTTGAATTGTCCGACCAGTACTATCTTTGGTTCCAATGAACCTGAACAGGTGCATATCTCATTGACTGATATTGCAAATCAAATGCAAGTTTCTTGGGCAACCGGGGCTCAGACTGATTCGGTGGTTGAATGGGGCCAAGACGGAGATTTGAGCAGTAGCGCTACGGGAGATTCATTCTGTTATGACCACGATATGGTCTTCCATACTGCGACCATGGATGGATTGTCTGAGGATTCCATTTACAGTTACCGAGTTGGGGATGGAGACTCTATGTCTGAGGTCTTCACCTTCCGAACCAGAAACAGTTCAGGAGTGGTTGATTTCATCGCTTTTGGCGACCATGGTTTGAGTGACGAAGGAATGACTACAACAGACCTGATAACTGATAGCGATGTGGATTTCGTTCTACTTTCTGGAGACATCTCTTATGCCAACGGTGAACAATCCGTGTGGGATGATTACATGAGCTACAATGAGAAATCCATGTCTAGAACACCTTGGATGATGGCACCTGGAAATCATGAGAATGAAACGGGGTATGGTTTCAGCGCCTATGAAACGAGGTTCGAGTTTCCTTCACAAGGTGGAAATGATCTGTATCATCACTTCACAGTAGGTGCTGTGCAGGTCATTCAATTCTCAACTGAACATGACTTCACTAGTGGAAGCGAACAGTACAATTGGTTGGAAGGAACTTTACAGAATGCGAATGCATTACGCGGTGAATTCCCTTGGATTGTCATTTCTGCACATAAGCCGATGTACACTTCGCATGGTAGTGATACGCACGACATCGATGTACAGTTACGGGATGCACTTGAGGCGATGTTTGTTGAAAACAATGTTACTCTCGTCGTCTGGGGTCACGACCACTTCTACGAGAGAACTTGGCCAGTATACGATGAAGAGGTCTCTAGTCGCGGCGACCCTGGGGATGAAAGTGTATTCTCCGGAGATAATCATCCTATTCACATCGTTGCTGGAACTGGGGGAAGGGGCGAGTACGAGTTCCAAGATGATCAGCCAGATTGGTCTGCATATAGGGAGAACTCCTATGGTTTCTTGAGAATCAATGCTGATTTTGAGAGCATGAAGGTGGAATACCATCGCCAAGACGGAAGTATCGGAGATTCATTCACTTTCAGGCAAGGAACGCCAATCCCTGCTGTGGAAGAGGAATCTTCCTTTCTCTTCGCACCTTCGGCTATTCTGACTTTGTTGATGTTCCTTTGTGCCGCTATATTGCCACACCGATGGAATACCGATTCGCAAACTAGAGATTGAATCAGAAGTAGCATGCTCAAGATGAAAGGCAAGATAGACCTTAATCGACTCACATCACATTTGCTGGTATTTTGGCCTTTTTTTGTTTATTCATTAAATACGAACTGTCACTTCTTGTAGTGTGCTTTGGAAATTATTGAACACATCCATTCAACAGTATTTTCAGGAAAATCAAGAGTAAGTTTTTCCTCTTTGTAATCTCAGAGGTGCTCAATGGCGACAGAGTATGGCTCCTGGGCGTGGTATGTCGATGCGATTAGGGACATCGATTTTGCTTATGCTTGGGTTGGAATGGGAATCATTCACGCATTCCTTTCGATTCTGACGCTTATCTTCTTATTCACTTTGGCTACAATGATTTATCGCGCAAGGCCCGATTCTCCTGAGAATCGCTTCATGTCATTGATGCTTTTCGTTGAAGGTCTGAAGACAATCGTAACTTGGTATGCGATTTATCCATTCGGACCCGATATTTTGCCAACAATGCAATATTGGCGAGTAATTTACTACACCATGTGTTTGCTCTCAATAATGATGTATCTTTCTCTATCCTCATTTTATCCGGTAAAATTCTTGAATTTCATGACTAAAGATTCAATCAAGAAAAATTTGTATTGGGCACTTCCAGCACTCGCAATCGCATTGATGACTATAATTTTGATATCCTCTGGCGGAATATATGGGGCCTTCAAAGGATCATTACATGTTGAATGTCAGGAAGGTGGGGGAGAAGGGGCAGCAATTGTCAAGACTTCTTATGGCGATGATGGATTAACAGGCAATTGTATCGAAGAACATACCCCGTACCATTTCGTTACAGTTGAACAATCTGATTTGGGTAGGTTATTACTGATGAGTCCAGTGTTGACTGCATTCATCGCTTTGGCCTTTATGCGCAATGCGCAAAATAGTCTCAGGGTTGATGAGGATGATGAAGATGCAGTTCAGAAATCCACTGAAGCCAGAGCAATCGTGGTAGGATTTGCTGGAAAGACCTTCTTCCAAGGAACGATGCTTTTCTGTATGGTCTACATTACAGCAGTTCATGGCAAGTTCAACTCATCAGATTTGTTGAATGTCGAGTTGAATGATACAATGAAGTTCTACTTCTATGGCTTGTATGGTTTCTTGTTCAGTGCCTTATTTGCGGGCCTATTTGAAGGAACAATGTTCACTTATGCAATATTGAAGAACGATGTTCTTGGAATCGACGAGAAACTTCGCAAGACATTCAGTACTGCAATTTTCGCAACTTTGGGTGCAATTGCTTTCCTTGTTGCTTCAGAGATTGTCGAAAATTTGATCGGAGGTTCTGGTTGGATTG
>CAZGIY010000080.1:0-7044 GCA_964526445.1 uncultured Candidatus Poseidoniales archaeon | reverse complement strand
GGCCTCTGCGACAGCACTATCACTACAATCATAAGTCATGTTGGGATGATAATGACACCAAAGATTGGTCTGAGAATAATAGAATCCGAATGCTTCCGTACCATCTGGCAAGCCGTCATCGTCGGTATCTACATCTCTAGGGTCTGTAGAATTCGAACCCTGCGCACTGATTGGAGTATAGCGATATTCCAAGAGATTTGTCCAATTCCTTTCATTCATCGCATCTTGATTGAAGTCCATGTTGACTCCATCCCCGTCTAAATCAAGTTCAGCATCCCACGGATCGGTTGGATCCAAGCCGTAGATGTATTCCCAACCATCAGGTATACCGTCGAAATCAGAATCATTGCTACCGGGGTTGATTAACGCAATATTGGCAAATTGTCCAGGATTACATCCTGCGAAGAACAAAGTGTCATCTTCTGAATCGATGACTAGAATGTCATTGATGTGTCCCGTAATTCTCTCTTGAAGGGTCATTCCCCAAATACCAGAATAATCACCCTGCAAGGTCCACATTCCAGATTTAGAACCAACCATCAATTTGCCCTCGTAAGGATAAATCGAAGTAACCGCATTAGCTAAGTCTTCAGGATTCAAATCTTCGTCTGTGGCATGCGCCAACAATCCAGAATGTTGTATGGCATCAGTTGCTAGGTCAAACTTGTGTAGACCCGAATCCGTACCGATCCACAATACAACTGGATCCGTTCCAACAGGACCATCACTTCTCAATGCGTTGACCGATTCCGCGTTAGTGCCACGTGGAGCAATCGATAGAGGTTCTCTTAGTTCGTCATTATCTGTGGTACTGAAATGCCATAGTGGCGAGGTGAAATTCCAACCACCTGCATCAGAGGAGACTGTCATTTCCAGCAAACCGACATCAGTACCGACGAACAATCGACTACGACCTCCTTGTTCTAGATGCTCAACATCAGCAGGTGTGGCGGCAGCATCACTCAATGCCTGCATCAGGTCGTTGGGCACATCAGATTCTTCGATGATACTTCCATCAAACCCTGAGAGCCGTAACAACTTGCCTGATTCGGCACCCAGGAGTAGCAAATGCGAGTCGCTGCCATCTTGTTGCAACATGGTGACCGTGGCGTATGACCCACCTTCGATGATATCCCACTCGATGATCGGAGTAATCATATCAGAAACTGGGTCCAAAGGAATGCGCAAGATTCCCTTGTTGGTCGCAACAACAATACTAGTGGTATCGGTATCCACCAGCACTGCTTCATTCAACTCCCAACCAGTTGGAAGCCAATCATCCACTGAACGTTCTTCATCGATCATGATTGTCGAAAATCCAAGGCGCGTGGCTGCAATGAATGAAGCATTGTCTAAAGTCAACAGATTCTCGACATCATGATGAATCACTGAGTAAGTTCCACTTGCTGAAGATGAACGCGACATTGGAACTTGTGTGAGTGAGCCTTCAGTAGAGCCCTGAAGAACATGTTTCAAACCTGCCATTACCCAATTTCCATCATCTAGGAAGACATTGTATTCCTCAAGATTCGAGAACTCCTCACCTCTCTCAAGGTCCTCCTCCTTGCTAGATACATCCTTGCTGATGAAACCATCACGGTCAAGATCCCATCCATCGACATCTGGATCTTCCAATCTGTCGCTACGGTTCAATGGATCCATACCAAAGAAAACTTCCCAACCATCAGGAAGACCATCTCCACTCCCAGAATACTCGTTCACACTAAATCCATCATACCAGAATCTGTCACTATCTGCCTCCGAAGGATTCGTACCCAACCAAACGTCTTCACCATAAGTCGCATCAACAGATTCGGTGCAAGCAGAGTATATATTTGGCCATTCTGCTGTCAAGTAAGGCCATTCACCATCATCGTTGGATGAAGGTCCTTCAGGCGGAGTATAACTACAGCGTAGTCCGTCCACTTCTGTCGTCCAATTATCAGGAGAACCCATTGCATACTCCTCGGTATTGTTGAACCATTCATGAGGCTCGTAAAGGCCGTCTCTATCGACATCGAAACCGTCTCTATCTGCATCCATAGCCCCATCACTGCCATTGAGTGGATCAAATCCTCCATCACAGGTGTAAAAATTATTTTCAACACTGTAAGCATTTCTTGCAGTAGCACACATGTAAACCTCATATCCATCAGGGAGACCGTCTCCATCGCTGTCGGATTTTCTCGGGTCTAGATGTATACGCTCACCGGTTTCAGTATCGAGAACTCCAGTCAATCCCTTGGTATCTACAGTACAATTCCAACGGTATGGCCAACAATATTCTTCGGAATTATTCAAACCGTCCCTGTCAAAATCCATGGTAGCATCGCTAGCATCCGTTCGATTCATCCCCTTGATTACTACATCTCTAGCATCTGACGTTGTCCAATTCAACCAAGCGGAATATGTATTCTCATGTACATCGGGAATTCCATCGCCGTCGCTGTCTGACACTGGTGGAGGTTCTTGTGCAGTATCCAGTGGATTTGCATTCTCAACCTGAGACACGTTTGGCATCTGAGACAACAGCATCAATCCGGCTAGCATTACAGCACTGGTCACTAGAGTTGTTTGCTTGCGTCGCATCGAATACTCCCCGTTACGGCATGCCGTCAATAACAAACCCTGCAAAGCCGCTTATGATACTGGTGGAGCATGGTTCATACGCGCCCAGACGCGCCACGCGAGGTGGCGTACAGAATTATCTATAAAAAACGCAACTTCAAAGCATGTTTCAGGGATTCATTCAAGGTCCGTCTTTCACCCGAAGCGGCGTTGGTATGCCTCTCTCGATAACCCACCTTGGTAGCGGTAGCCGTGGCAACGCTACCCTGCTCTGTAGCGAGGATGCAAAAATCCTCATCGATCAAGGATTCAGTGGCCGACAATTAGAGAAGAGAATGAAGCGAATTGGGATGTCGCCCTCGGAACTGGATGCAATAGTCGTCAGTCATCACCACGGTGATCACGGAGGCGGTGCCGGAATAGCCTCTCGAAGATGGGACATTCCAATACATTGCAATTTCACAACTGCTTCTCACCTAGGATTGGACCCTACGGGAAACGTGGAATTATTCGAATCATTACAGAGAATAGAACTGGGCGAGGACATGTCCCTTCTTCCTGTCCCCGTACCGCATTCCGGCGCGGAAAATGTAGCCTTCATCGCTAGTTCCGGTGGGCAACGAGCAGCAGTGATTACAGACCTTGGATCGAGTACTGAGGAATTGGCCAATCATCTGCGCGGTTGTACTCATATATCGATTGAATCAAATTATGATATCAAGCGCCTGTGGAAGGGCCCATATGCCGAATCTCTGAAGCAACGAATCTCTGCCAACGGAGGGCACCTCTCAAACGACCAAACAGGGAGACTGCTGGCCGACGTCGTCACTGAGAAGACAAAAAGTCTAGTGCTGACACACCTCTCACAAGAGAACAATCTACCTCACCTTGCAGAGAGTACTGTTCTCTATCATATCGAAGAGGTTTTTCAAGGAGATATTGCCATCAGCCTTCAAGACGGACCGGAGTTTACCCATTGGGTTGGGCAGAGTCAATTGGAAACGGGAATGCTGGTCTGAGTTCATGGGATAGCCATATGTACGGCGCCGCGGCTATGCCGCGGCGTGCGTAGCCCACGCGTATACGTGAGCGGAGGAAAATCCGAACCCGGACAGTCCGAAGGTGCTGTCAGCGAGATTGTCGGCGTGGTCATGCTGTTAGCAATGTTGATATCAGTTATGTCAGGAGTGGTTTTCCTTATCGAACCATATCTCTCAGATTTTGAAGACCAAAGAGATTGGGCGGCAACATTCATCCTCTCAGAGCAAATTTCTGACCGAATCGAAGTTGCAGGTTCTGCCCCTGAAGGAATCGGTTCACGGACCAGCCTTGAGATGAGCGGCATCAGGATGTTGATGGTGGAAAACGTCGAAGAATGGACCTTACAAGCAGACCTAACGGATTTGGAACGCGTTGAGATGAAGGTATCGAACTCACAAGTTCACTTGAGTTGCCAAAATGCGGCATGTGCAACACTTAGACTGACTCAAGATGATGGCAGTCAAACTGAATGGCCCGTTATCAGGAGCGACGTTGAACAGACCTTCAATCTCAGCAACTCGCTAAGTGATATTGCAATTTTCGATGTATTCGATCAGCAAGGCACTGCACTACACCGATTGGCAGTACTCTCACTCAGTGGCTTAGAACTGGATTCTGAGATGAATAATGGAAGACTGCAGATAGCGATGATCAATGGAGCCGTCATTGAAAGACGCCCTGGCATACCTTGGACAATCAATGAATTCCCCACAATGCTGTTCGATGAACTCCCAGATGGAACCCCCCGCCTATCGATGATGATGACTGATCTCGTTGCATCTGACTCCTTGCCATATACTGCAAAACCGATTATGGAATTAACCTCAAGAGGGGCAACCAACTTATTCGACGGAGAGGTTTGGAATTTCCGTTTCAGTATGAGCAACAGCATGCACGATATCATCGGCCCCCAATATGTGCACCACTGGACCAAAGGGCATGAAATCCATGTTGCAACTGACAGTCTAGAGGACTACAATGGAATTGCACCATATGGAAGGCAATCGGGAGTTGACGGACTTACTGTTCTACCGAGTACAGACCTGATTCTTGAAATCGGCCTACAACAGGTGGTGGTCAGCCAATGAAGCAAAACCTTGGAAGCCTTTCCTGTGCATCTGTACGGCGCGACGAAGAAGCCGTTTCAGCAGCCATAGGAACAGTATTGCTGTTCGCAGGAGTTCTGTCTATTGTAGGCGTCATGCTTGCAACAATGGTTCCAGTCATCGATGAGTTACAGGGGGCGGTTGAAAGAAGCGATATGTCATCTCAAATGTATGACCTCTCTACAGAAATAGACCAATTGTCCAGCAACGGCATGCCGGGAGATCTCAGTGATGGAGCCCTCAAGGGGATAGAAGGGAAATTCAATTGGCAGAATCTTCACGGAGGAATGTGGATATCAGCGGCTTGGAATGACGGCTCTTCACTACGGTTGAATGATGCTCTTGATCTCGACAGACGAATCGATCTGCGGCACCCTGGAGAGGAGATCGCGGCTGTATGCTTTGAAGACATGAGATTGGGATCTGAAATCTTCACTCATTACAGAATACCGGCAATAGAAGGCACATTGGTGGTATCGCCTGATTCGGGACTTGCTCAAAGTCAAGGGCCAATGGAATTGCGCTTTGTAGAGGATGGAAGCACAATTAGTGAAAGCATCTCAGATGATCAGATTTGGAGTGTGGAGACAAGTGGTACCGAGAGTTGGTTATCTTTGGATTCACCTGCACAAGTGATACTCATCAAAGGCGACGGAGGCAGTACTATTCTGCCGCCACAATCGCAGAACCCCGCTACTGGAGAGGGTAGAAGTTGGCGGATTCCGCTAATTGCGGGCTTTAACGAAGTGACTTTGGTTTCAAGCCACAGCATGGACGTAGACTGGAGAATGTCCGATCAAGAAGGTTCAGAGATGGTAATTAAAGCGGATTCCTTTCACCAAGTAGGCACCACATGGAGTCAGCAATGGGTTGTTGAAGAAAATAGCATATTGACCATTCAATCCAGTTCCGACGCCAGATTGTTGCTCAGACATGACTCTCAACAAAATGGCGGAATTTCCACTGGTTCCACTTTCTGGCCTGGAACAACAGGTTCAATGCTAGCCACAACATTCCAACCTCCCGGACTTGAAGGGAGTATTATCTTCCACAACCCCGGCAAAGAAACTTCGACAATTAGATGGGGAACTGGAGCGACCTCAGTCGCTCCTGAATCTACTACTAGAGTATCTTGGCCGCCGCAATCTGGAAGTAGTCTGCAGGTGACTGCTGGAGACCCAATCAACCTGATATGGACAGCAGATGGACAATCTGCTGAAGCGAATAGAAGTGGCTTAGACATCATCCCTGCTAGTGATACAGGAATGGCAAGTGGACATTCCCACTTCATGATCAGGCCAGCCAATACCACAATCATTCACGCACAAGTAGCGGGGCTCAGCAGTACGTGGACAGATGTTTCAGAGAATATCACTAGAACCTCAAGTCATGACTCGGCCATCAGTCCTTTGTACAATATAGCCACTCAAGTCAATACTATCGCTAATGAATCCAATGATGGACTGAGAATTGTTACAGAAATGGGTGAAGGTGGAATGATTTCATTGTTGCATGATGGAGCGCAGCGCTGTAGGAGCATAGGCATCAGAGCGAGTGGTTGGATAAGCACACAGTTACCATGGGAGGAATTGTCTGCCGATAGCAACACAGAAGTTCAGAATGCTTGGCTTGAGGGCGACCATCCTGCTTCGATCAAAATAACCATATTGGGGAGTGATGGAGAACATGAACTCTCAACTCTGTCTACAGCATGGGCGATGCATTCACCACGTTTGGTCTATACATTCTCCAGTTCGATTAAAGGTCTTGAAGTTGCAATGCGATCGGGCGCGGTAGTCACTAATCATCCAGAAGTTGAGCCGACGGTAATCAAGAATCCAGTTGATAGAGCTGGACCGGGACCAAGATTCGCAATAACTGTACCATTGTTAACTCCCTCAAGCGATAGTTCAATCGGTTCAGGTGAATTTGAGGTGGAATTGGAATTAATGCAAAGAATCTCCCTCACCAGTTCCTCCGCAGGAGAGGTACGAAGGGGATGGGATGGACCCTATGGGGCTACATTAGCAGCATCGGTCTCAAAGGATCTACGAGCATCTGAAGACTGGACTGCGGCACCAATGCGTCTTGACATGTTGAACGATTACAAAGGGTGGGCACCTCATCCTAGTATGGACAGTTCTGAAACGATATACCACGCTCAAGGTGAATCGATTCAATTCAGTCTGCAAGTTTCTCTGGTTTCTTGCACAATGAATGGGGTATAGGTGAGATGTATGGAGGGTAGGTTGAGGAAGGACGAATCCGCTGCCGCTACAGAGTTGGGTTACGTATTCACCTTCTTGCTGGGAGTCCTACTGCTGAGCAT
>CAZGIY010000079.1:0-7175 GCA_964526445.1 uncultured Candidatus Poseidoniales archaeon | reverse complement strand
TGGAATTTGAATTGAAGTTCTTATTCGCTACCATGATTCCTGTTTCTGCGACTTTTGTTTTATTGATGTATTCAATCACCCCTGAACAATCGGAAATGGAATCAGAAAAAATGGAAACTACAAATGACACAAAAGAAAAATCAACAGAGAATGAAGCAGCTGATGACACATCCGATGTTGAAGAAGAATCTGATTCTGAGGAAGATGATGAGGGTGGTGGCGGCGGTGACTACGATAATATTTATTCTTCGGCACAGGGAGGATTTGGCTGAAGATATTGGGAAAATTCGGCTTGTGCTTGAGAAAATCGCCGCTTACTCTGCACCCTGTGTTCAACCGTGATACCTAACTCTACTGCGAATATCTTCCAGCCTCTTGATGACCTGATCTGCACTAGGCAAAGCACCTCCACTGCTATCTGGAGTAGGCCCTGCCGCTTCATCAAATGCAAGATATCCTGATTCAAACGCCAACATAGCATCTTCGTACTCAGGGTGGCTGCCACTCAATATCTCCTGAAGGACATGCAGATCTATTCCGAAATGCTCAATCTCTGTAGTCAATCTAGACAGGCCGAGGTCAACCAATGCAGGTTCATCCTCACTCCATAGGATATTGTTGGTCGAAAGGTCACCATGCACAACACCTTGGCGATGCATCTGTCTAATCATCCCTCCAACCTTGGATAGCATTGCTGATGCATCATCAACACCTTCTCTCAACAACTCGATCAATGGACTTCCTGGTAAACGACTCATGACCATGGTATGTGTCGCTCGATCCAGTTGTAGTAACGCTGGAATCCGAATGTCACAAGCGCTCAAACGGCGCATTGCCCGACATTCAGCCTCTAATCTCCTACGAGTCAAAGTACGATCTAGATCAGGATGTCTCCAAGTTCTTGGCAAGCGTTTCTTCTTCACCGCAGATATACCAAGCCAGATTCCTGAACGAACCTCAGCTTCTGCACCAAGATGCAACAGGCCCTCATCCTTCCACAACACCGCACTCCCGCCATCAATCCGTAGAGGGGATGGCTTCAAAGGCATCGCCCTCAGGGGTTTACTTGAGGGATGAGATGACTCTCAATCTGCCTATGTGCGACTTGAACGCCACAGGCGGTGACATGTCTGAGGAAGAAATGCATCAGGCCATAGATGCCATCAAACAAAGAATGGGAGATGACCTGATAATCCTAGGACACCATTACCAAAGGGACAGTATTGTCCAACATGCTGATCTATTGGGAGATTCCTTTCTTCTATCAAGAATGGCAAGCGAATCCAAAGCCGAGAATATCGTATTCTGCGGAGTACACTTCATGGCTGAATCTGCCGACATACTGAGTCGAGACGAACAGAAGGTTTCGCTACCCAATCTGAGGGCTGGATGCAGTATGGCAGATATGGCTAATCTAGAGCAGGTTGAGGATTGTTGGCAACAATTGATTCCCGGACTGGGTCTATCTGATCCAATAACTAGAACTGACCAGAATGCCCCTGCTGAGGAAAGTGAATCATATTTGGTCCCTGTCACTTACATGAACTCCAGCGCCGAACTCAAATCCTTTGTCGGCGCCCATGGTGGCATTGTCTGCACATCATCCAATGCCGCAGGAATCTTGGATTGGGCTTTTGACAAGGCTGGACCTAATGGCAAAGTTCTGTTCTTCCCAGACCAGCACCTCGGTCGAAACACCGGCCTAGCAATGGGTCTGCAAGAAGATGAAATGGCCATCTGGAGCCCTGATGATTTTCCCGACTGGGATGCTTTGAAGAAATCTCGAATCATCCTTTGGCACGGCTACTGCAGTGTCCACCGACGCTTCAATACTGGACAAATAGAAGCGCTGAGAGAACAAGATCCGGAAGCTTTGGTAGTGGTTCATCCAGAATGTACCAGAGAGGTTGTCGATGCCAGCGATGCAGTCGGTTCAACCGAGTTCATCAAGCGCTACGTGGAAGAAGCTCCGAGCGGCAGTAGAATCGGAGTTGGAACAGAAATCAACATGGTCAAGAGATTGAACGACCAACATCCAGACAAGGAAATCGAATGTCTAGACCCAATGGTCTGCCCATGCTCAACGATGTACATGATACACCCCACATATCTTCTCGATGTTCTACAAAGAATCGAGGCTGGGGAAGAAGCCAACAGAATCATTGTTCCCAAAGAGGTTGTAGAGAATGCAAAAACCGCTCTCGACAGGATGCTTTCAATCCCCGTTTGACTTGAGCGATTCCGCCTCTTGAATCTTCAGTTCAGTACTGCGCTTCCAGATGTGAAAACAGACCAACGGAATCAATACTATAACGGCCAATTGCAATGCTGTCGAAGAATAGGGTTGCAATTCAACATCGCGTGGGTGGACCTTGGTGGCGGTAACCTTGTCACCTTCCACCTCTTGCCAAATGATGTGATCTTCAGTGACCAAAGGGTTGCGTTGGTCTCGCAGGTCTTCTGTCAATCGTTCTGTCAAATTCTTGGAAAGATCGTGATACCAAATCTCATGGTCCTCAAATTGCTCACTGGGTTGAATTGGATTTAGATGCCACAATGAGGCCCACACTACTAGACCATGCCCCAATACAGGGTCATGAGCAGGATACTTGGGGTCTGACAGCAATCTACTCTGTCCGCTCACCAAGTCGACCAATACCAAACGATCTGTCGCCGTTACATTGACAGACACTGCCAACCACTTGTCATCGATATCCATATCGACAATAGACGCATTCTCTTCATCGAGAATATATCCCCAACTTAGCAAGGTCTCATCCTCACTAATCGGTGCAGTGAAATTGACAGCATGATTTACAAATCCTTGAGTTCCAATCTGCCCTATTCTAACCTTGGTAGCATTGTCGCTGAATACAACTGCAAGCCTATTTTCATCGACTGCTATATTGAGCACAGAAATTTGTTCATCAGCCAATTGCGGAGTCTCCACCTCTGTGCCGTCAACTGCAACCGCTCTCAACACCCCGGCCTCAACCAGTACGATTACCGTCTCGCCGGTTCCCAACTCCGCAATCTTCAAGAAACTGGGTTCAGAGACCGCAAGAATAACCGGTTCATTCGCTAAATCCTCGAGATTCATGACCCATAACTCACTAGCATTGGCAATTGCAACCATGTTCCCAGCCGTATCATATAATGTCTCGGCATCAAGCAATGGATGTGGAATAACAAGCGATTCATCTGGAACTGCTAAATCTACTGCGACGACGACATATCCCTCTTCTGAGCGATTATCTAAACTGACTAACCAACCATCTGCAGCCGAAACTCCCACTGAAGCCTCAACACCAGTAACAGGCAAGTCACGATGTGTCATATCCCAGACGATGATACTGGTGGTCATTATTACAACGATGAATATGGCCCACCCAGTTTCGCTACTCGAAGGGTGTCTAATCGCTCTTGCCAACTTTCGAGAGCGCGAAGAAATCCACCACTTGACCCTGTTTGGCCGCGTGAATATCGTGGCCAATCTAGCGTTCAGGGTGCGTTCATCAAGTACGGTCCATACCGGTTTATGATATCGTTCAGCAAGTTTCAACGCTAATGCTGCAATCACCATTCCACCGATGATATCGACAAACCAATGAATCCCGAGATAGACGATGCTGAATGCGGTCAGAATTACGTATCCCAACAAGAAATTTCGATACTTGGCCCAACGATTATCTTCGTCCCACCTTACAATGCATAACCACACTCCAAATGGTATTCCAATATGCAGACTGGGCATCCCATTTGTGAACGGATCTATTCGCTCGAACCAATCATTGATTTCCGGAGTCAAATCATATGCTAGTTTCTGCATCTCAGGGATATGATCACCTGTTACCCTGACATTGAAAAAGAGATAGAACGGAAGTGCAAGAGCATAGATGAAGAATACGCAGAGTGATACTCTGTCTGCCATGAACCTATCATTGAAGTAACAGAAGTAAATGATACTAACATAGACTACCATCAGATATCCTGAGACATACAAATGGGTAAGTGAAACTGTCAGCCACTGGGCTTCAAAGGCTTGTTGAACCCAGAGCACGAGGTCACCCTCAATTGCATAGACCCATGACGTCACTTCCAACTGAGTATTTGCCATGAAGATTCGATCCAAAGTGTCGAAGGTATCCTTCCAAAAGAAAATCAGGAATACTAACAGGATGTGCAACCAATACCGACGGAACATATCGTTGAAAGCGCGCAGATTGGCCTTGGCCCAAGGTGGCTTGAACAATGGAATCAGAATGACTCCACCGGCCAAAGCCATAGTGATCCAAGTAAGGTAGATGCCATCGGTCAAGTCTGGTCCTCAGAGCGCCTCGCAAGTATTCAACGCTTCAAGCCTATGCCCGCCTCAAACCTATGGTGTGAGTTTTCAGGGTGTTAATCTAAAGCGGTCACCATGCTCCATGAACGTATGGTTTGCCATGATCAGGGTCCGTGCCATTGGCGATTTCCCACAGGCGTTCAAATCGATGTATTCCGCTGCTGCAGCCTTCACTCCACTCAAAAGTCAAAGCATATCTTCCCACTGCGCGGACCGTAGGCTTCTCAAGAACATGAGATTCTACCATGCGACGTAACTCGATCGCACTATCTTCATCATCGCGATTTGGGGCACATTTAGCGCATGGACAATAATATCGCACATCACGCCATGAAATGGTGTGCTCACTTCCATCTTGCCAACGCAGAATAGCATTCTCTTCGGTGCGTTCCAATTCCACTAATTTCGGTATCTCGCTCAAAACATCACCTCAGATGATATTGACGCCAACATCATCATCTTCAGACAATTGTCCTGTTATCGAATCAACTACCGCTGCAAAGGCCTTGGCACTTTCACCCGCTGGGTCTGCTACTATGCGGTGCACACCATCATCCCCTCCGCGTACGACTCCTGGGTCAAATGGCAGGGCACCAAGGAAAGGAACTTGCAGACTCTCAGCAGTCATTTTTCCACCACCGCTCTTGAAGATGTCAAGGGTTACAGACCAATTTCCATCAGCATCCACAGAGGCCCCAACCATCTTTCCCCCGGGTCCTTGAACTTCGATTGTACTTCCAGCCTCGGCCTTGCCACGAACGGTGTAACCGCTCATATTCTCGACCACTCCTAAAACTGGAACATTCAGTGTCTTGGCGAATGATATCGACTTGCGACTATCCAACAATGCAACATCCTGAGGCGTGGTGACGATAACGATACCATCTATGTCGGGAAGACTCTGAGCGACAGTCAATGGTTCATCACTGGTCCCAGGTGGGAAGTCGATGATTAGATGATCCAGTACGCCCCATTCCACGTCGGCGATGAACTGTTGAATCGCACCCAGCTTGATTGGCCCTCGCCAAACTACTGGAGTGTCCTCATCCTCTAGTAGGAAAGCCATGGAAATGACCTTGACACCTGAATGTCCAACGTTGGGATGAATCCTACCATCTTCAACGTGCAATCTCTGACCTTCAAGGCCCATCATCTTGGGAACATTGGGGCCTGTAATGTCGATATCGAGCAAACCTACAGCAAGTCCTTGCTGAGCCAGTGAGAGTGCTAATCCGGTTGCAACCGTCGACTTACCCACCCCTCCTTTACCGGAAAGTACCATGATCTTGTGCTTGATATTCTCAGCGATCTTCTTCATCGCCATCTGACGCTTCATCTGCTGATAGGCTGCTTCCATCTGCTTCTGCTGTTGAGGTGTTGCCTCTGGTTCGGGAGCAGGTTCAGAAGACTTGCTAGGGTTGTGATGGGAGACTGGGGAATCGGACATCAGCATGTCCACAAGAAAGGCCGTCTTGAACCCTCGCTCACTCCTCCTCAACAGAAATGGAGCCATACAGCAGTCCGGACAAACCCCTTTCCCAACGGAACCATACAATTTGCAGAATCAATGGAATGCCAGTTGAACCAATCAACCAATTCGACCATTGCATGTCGTTGACAGCCCAGAAAATCCCCATCGTCAATGGAATCGCAATCATGGTGCCGAACTTGATGACATCTTGACCGACCACATGATCAGCTGGACCCCCTAGAATCAATGCAACAGGTGCAAAACATATGCAAATGATGAACAAGTCAATGACGACCAACAAAAACAGAATATCCCAACCCATACTGGCGAATACGATATGTAACCAAAATTCCAACCCGAAAAGAAGCAATGTCAGAATTATTCCCCTCCAAGGATTCCAACGGGAGGGCAGCATGTTAGCCGCAGGAAGGTGTATCAGAAGAGGGTGTCGTCATAGAATATTGAGAGATGATTGAAGTAATGGAATAGGTGGAGAGATGATGATGAAGGTGCTGTTTGTTTGCGTTGGTAATTCCTGTCGAAGCCAAATGGCAGAAGGATTCGCAAGAAATGCAGGGTTTGAAGTCGCCAGCGCTGGAACAGTACCGGCTGATGGAGTTGCCCCAAAAGCGGTGGAAGTTATGGCGGAACTGAATATCGATATTTCAAGACAGACTTCCGATATGCTGGACCTCAATTCCCTTGGGTACTGGGATATGGTCATCTCTATGGGGTGCGGGGTGGAAAACACCTGCCCTGCTCTCAAGGCCGATGTAGACTGGGGGCTGGACGACCCAGTCGGCAAAGAACTTGACGAATATCGTCGAATAAGAGACCAAATCAAGAGATTAGTCGAGTCTTTGTCAGAATGAAACTCATTCTTCTTCGCGCTCTGGAATTTCCCCTTCACCGATTAGATTGATCTTCAAAACGCTGGCATTTCCAGTCTTACCTTCTCCTCGGTCAACAACCTCCGTGTCCGAAACTATACTAACAATTTCTACCTGCTCTGGAAGGCCTGATGCGATGAATCCGTGTCGTCGCTTACAAATTTCAGCGACATCTACCGCACTGCTGATACAACGACCCCTCGCAACCAACACTACATCCCTTTCTCCACCTTCCATTGCCATCACAACTGCGCGAATGTAGAGGTGTACAGGTTTGTGTCCGATGTAGATGATGCGTTGCTCGTCCATGCACAAGGGAGGAGAGGGGAGCGTATTCAATTTACGGTCCCGTTTGATGGTCTTGTTGAAGCAACGACAATGTTTCATACCCATGACCGATGGCGGAGGCGTCCTGCGAGTGTAGTGTAGTGGTTATCACCGAGCGTTGCCAACGCTTGAACCCGGGTTC
>CAZGIY010000078.1:0-7610 GCA_964526445.1 uncultured Candidatus Poseidoniales archaeon | reverse complement strand
CTTAGTCTGGTCAGAGCCCCCGGCTCATAACCGGGTGGCCGTCGGTTCGAATCCGGCCAGGCCCACTATCAAAATGCGAAGTTTGTTGAGAGTAGTACTAATTGTCATCAGAACGACTAAAGTGTGATAGAATACTATTTTTCCCGTAGGGAACATCGTGTTTTGTCAATGCTACAACCCATAATGGTTATGAATGGGGGCAGAGTGGAAAAATGTGGAGATGAAAATATGAAGCGCACACCAATGCTGCTTTTTGCAGTGTATCTTGGCTCGCTCATGGTAGCGCTTGCTCCTGTGCCAACGGCTCAGGCTCAAGGAAGCGTAACCCCGATGATCACATTGACTTGCAATGATCAGATCATCACTATCGATGTTGCACCCGGTAAGACCCGTGATGGTTCTACAATGTGTTCGGTACAGAACCCGACTGCCTATGACGAGACAGTCAGTATTCAGATTGTCTCCTCTCCTGGAATTGCTGTCGCAGCCAGTGGTACGCTTTCGATTGGTGCCGGACAGACCGCAGATTTCCCAATCGGTGTTTTGGCTCCGGTGAAGGCGGAGATGAAGGACCATCCCATCACTGTGACTGCAACAGTCACCCACGTGAATGGAATCACCAACACTCAGTCTACTGTTCAGAACATGAACATGATTGTCAGTATCCAGCAGTTCTCCATGATTCAAATTGTGGCCCAGAATTCCTTCACTCAACTACGTCCTAAGGTCGATTACACCTTCGTATTCGATGTGTATAACCACGGTAACCAGCAGGATAAGATGCGATTCTCAATACCTGACAAGAATATCGATGAATTACGAGAGGATGGTTTCCAGATTACTCTACCTGCAGTTAGTATGGAAATGCAGGCGGGCGATACCCCGTACAAGGTGAGGATCAACGTTCGAACTCCGAAGAATCAAGGTTGGACCGACGAATACTTCCAGTTGGAGTTCCAGACCGTTAGCGATTTCTCTTGTAGAGAAGAGGAATGTGAGACTACTGCTGAAGTACAGATGATTACTATCTACGTTCGTGGAGTATATCTTCCTGGCTTTGAAATAATTCCAGCACTTTCTATGATTGCGCTTGCAGCCGCAGTATTGGGCCGGCGTTTCATCAATGATGAAGAAGAGGAAGAACCTGAAACAGAATTTTCTGTTTGTTGACGGTTCGTTTGAACGGGTTGTATAACCCCGCAAATTATCGTTCTTAAGGGCGGAGGCTTGATGAGTCACAAGTGGGACGGAGTAGTATAGGTGAGTTGAATGTCTGGATTACTGGATAAGGCAAAAGATGTCTCAAAAGACGAGGTCGTTGAAGGTGTTGTCAACTACGTTGGAACTCCCGAAAATCCAAAACTTGCCAAAGAAAATAGTAGTGGGTTACTTGAGAAGGCTACGGTGAAAGAGTCAGCATCGGGTGATTCGAAGAAAACAAAACCATCTAAGAAATCAAGCGAATCTTCTATGCCGAATGGTGGTGGTTCTTATTCAACAGGACAAGCAGGTATTGGCCTTGGGCTCGTCACAATGTGTGTTGTAGTCTACATGGTCTGGGACTTGAGCAATTGGGAAGGAATCATCCCATTCGTCTTGTTGCTACTCGCATGGGGATGTACTGCTTGGGGTTTCAAGGAAATCAAGGGTGATTGGAATAAGAATCGAACCATTGCCATTGGTCTATCATTCCTTGTTGTCGCTGCAATCCCATATTTCGCAGCCTTCTCTTGGCAAGGTGGAAACGTCAGGGCCTCAGAATTTAGTATCGATGAAGCCAACGACAATTTGCTATTCACTCTGTATAACACGGTGGGTGAAGATGCAACTGCCAGTATAGAGGTTGGTGGAGAAGAGGTTTGGTCTGCTACTGGAATTGAATATTCCACAAAGGGATATTCAGAAGTCTCTGCTCCTTTGTCCGAATTTTACCAGGGTAGCACTTTGGACCAGAATGGGAATGCTGCGCTGACCTATACGATCAAGGTTTCATCAGGTGATATCGAATGGGATGGAGAAATCGCCTCCGACGTTTTGGAACGAACTGTGACTGCAGCTGGCGTGGACATGCAACCAGTAACAGAGCAGGAAGATGAATCGGGAGACGGCTCAGGACATACTGACACTACACATCTTGGCTTGCAGATAGGTATTGGAATCGGTATGGAGAAAACAAATCTCAACAGAGCGGAAAGTGGAGAAGGACAGTGGGATGCTTACATCAAGCAGTTGAACAGTGATTACAGTTTCACTTTGGTCATCACTCATGATGGTTCTACTGTCTGGGAAGAGGATGCTCCGACAACATTCACTGTAAATGGAGATAGCATGATCTCAAGCGGGGGAGATACTGGAACTTTTGCTGCAGGCTGGATGGACCTTGTTATGAGCAACAGCATGGACACTACCAAGGATGAACTCAGCAGAGATATACATTATATTCCTCGCGATGACTTTTGGCAAGGGGATGGTTGCTACAAGGCAACTTTGACCATAACTCACACAATTTCCACTGGCGATTCATTTGATACATTCTCCAAGACCAACGGATTCCATTACTATTGGGAAGAGAATGAGGACAAGAGTCACGAAGAAGAATACAAACCAGCGGTAGCCTGCTGATCAGTCTTCAGATTTTTCAGTTTCCTCTTCTTCTGCATCTTCGCTTTCTTCGGCGTTAGAGTCTTCGTCATCTGGAGCTTCAACATCGTACTCCTTATCGGGCTGTACGCGCTTGGACATGAATAGTAATGCAGCTACGGCGATGGAAATTACAACGATGATGATAGTGACTACCCCGCCATCATTGGCTTCTATTGGTTCTTGCCAGTCTAACTCCCCGCTGGTTGCTGAACTCGAATCACCGAGAACCATGTCTGGGTTTTCTGAAAATGCATTTGGAACAACAGGCTCACAACTCAATGATTCCTTGCCATCTGAATATTGAGTCCAAGTGAATTCAACCACTACCGATTGACCTGATGTTGCATTGACAGGGATGAATGTTGGAGATGTACTAACATCCCCGCCACTCGAATCCTCACAAATCAATTTGATTGAGGCAGTTGCTCCACCATTTTTCACAGTAGCCTTGACATCTACAGGATCTCCACTTGTAGCCTCGCTATCCATCACTTCTAACGATGTAATCGAGATTTCAGGTAAGTCCAATGATAATTCTACATCATCAGTTCCAAGTGGTTGGGGTTCTCCATAGAATATTCCCCAACTATCTTCTGCACCTTTGAATCGAATGCTGACAATAGTTGCATTATCAGAGTTGACAGTTCCTGAAGAATCCATCCATTGCACAATTCTTGGAGGTAGTGTGGCAGTTCCACCAGTTCCTGTTGAAACATTCATTGGCAAGTTAAAATATCCATTTTGTTCGAATCCTTCAATTCCTATTTCAACTTGAAACAAAGGTGCTGTTAGTGTTTGTTCATGGCTTTTGATTGTCCACCTATCAACATCTCCACCAGTCCCATCACTATCTTCATCCCAGTTCACTTGTGCACCAAGTGAACCCTTGACATCTTCATCAGTAATACTTCCATTCAGGTTGCAGTCGTCAAGATTCAAGGTTCCTGTGGCGCCGAGATCGATGGGTTCGAATGTTTGCATGGTGGTTGCAGTCAGAGAGCAATTGCCAAAACAATCGAGGTTAATGCTACTTAACGATGCAGAGTTCGTATGCAGAGTACCACCTTGTTGAATATTTATGTTCCACGAAATTGCGCCATCAGCCTTCAAATTGCGATAAACTAGATTTCTGATATCTTCCACATCATTGTTGTCGCTACCCTCTAATACTGTAATTCTGGTTATATGGACCGTATTGAGAGATGGCGTTTGCAGATCTATCTTTGCATAGGCTGTAGAAGGTGCAAGGTTACTAGTGAAATCCACAAAATTACCAGTTACATCTTGCAATGCACTACCATTAAATCCTGCTTTTAATGAGGTTCCAGAAGTTATGTTGTTGGAGAAATAAATCCGGATAGTTGTGTCCCCCCCGATGCCCTGAAGAGGGACTTCTATGCTAGCTTCATTTGGAATCACAGTTAACCAATAGTTTTCGGATTCCTCGTGCATTGAAACTGAATCAATGTCTAGAGTTCCACCTTGTGAAACAGTAATGCTGGAGCCTTCGGCGATCGTCATATTTGCGGATACGGTCAAGGTGGCTCCTGATGCGATAACCACGCTTCCGTTGAACACGCCATCACTGGACCATTCTTCATCAATTGTGATTGTGGAATTGCTACCGTCACCAGGGGGTGCGGCAATAGTGCTGGAATGTATACTCAATAAAATCAGCAAAGTTACTAGGTAACTGTTTCGGAAGGCACTGTGTCTTCTCATACATCGAGGGAGAGAACTTCAGTCATTAACGACTCGCCTTCAATCAGCGTTATCAAGGCGTTTTTATTACAATTCTCAATAGGGCACGTCTTTCCATCCTAGCCAATAACCGAAGAGGTTGAACAGGCGATGGATGAAGGGGGTAGCCGCTAGAAGGACCAGCATTCCAAGGATGGCATCAGGATCTCCTATCGCAGAACCTCGAAGGAATAGAATTCCAAAGGTGAATGTGGCTACTGCAAACGGCAAGGTGTCTAGAAGTGGTGCTTTGCTGGATATATCTCCTTCTCGCTTCATTCCTTTTCTGCGCTTGATGTAAGAGCCGGTTGAATCTCCAATCAAGGAGGATAGTCCTAGCATTGAACCGATGAAGAAGGCAGTAATCATAGTCCCGCCCATCCAGAACCAGTCCTCAGGTCCGATACCCCACATGATGTCCATGAAAGGCGCATCATCTGGACCTGCTCCAGCGAATAAACTAGCCATCAGCATGGCTTGCAATCCACTGGTGAATGCACCCCCAATCAGACCATTCCATGTCTTGCCATCTCCCAGTAAGCGATTGCCATCTTTGTGCACCCTTCCGCCATCGATAGGCCATGGCCCCAATCCGGTCTTCGGTAGCCATTTGCCCCACATCATCGCCCATGTATTTACTAGAAATCCGGGCAAGTACAACCATAGTACGGTAAGGATGAGCCAGCCGGTCCCAACACCTCCGATGTCTCCATCCATGGCATCTTGCGGAAGAACAGGCTGTTCAACATACCGGATGCCACCATGTCAACGATTATCGTGCAGGGTCACTCCCGAGGGGGCATGTCAGATGCTTCTGGATTGCTCGTGTTGGTTGTTGGAGGAGGGGGCAGAGAGCATGCATTGTGCATAGCTTTAGCAGCTTCACCAAGCGTTACTGAGGTTCATGTGTGCCCTGGTAATGCAGGTACTAGGTTGCTTGCTCAGAATCACTCAATTTCAGCCTCTGATGTCCCAGCTGTAGTCCAATTGGCCAAGGAATTAGGAGCCAGTCTCGTGGTCGTTGGCCCTGAAGCCCCGTTAGTTGATGGTTTGGCAGATTCGTTGCGCTCCTTAGGTATTGCATGCTTCGGACCGGATTCAGAGAACGCAATGTTAGAAGGTAGCAAATTGACTGCGAAATCTGCGATGTCTGAGTTTGGAGTTCCTACTGCAGATTATCTGATTCTTGATGCTGATTCGGATATTAATTCCGCTTTGTCTTCCTACTCCGAATCTGGAGACCCTTGGGTTGTCAAGAGGGATGTTCTTGCGGGAGGAAAGGGAGTCGTTGTGACTACTGATTTTGAAGAGGCTCGAACGGCGATAGAACAAGCTATTGAGAGCGATGGCAAGGTGTTGTTGGAATCCTTCCTTCCTGGTGAGGAAGCGAGTGTTCTGGTGCTGATGGATGAATCAGGATATGTGTGCTTACCCGCCAGTCAAGATCACAAGAGGTTGGAAGAAGGCGATAAGGGGCCCAATACCGGAGGCATGGGCGCTTATGCTCCTGCGCCGGTCTATACTGATGAAGTACGTCGCAAAACTATTGAGCGGATAGTTGAACCAATGCATACTGGATTGAGTAAGAAGGAATCCCCCTATCGCGGAGTTCTGTATGTTGGATTGATGATCGATGAAGATGGGGACCCTTACGTCGTGGAATTCAATGTTCGTTTTGGGGATCCTGAGTGCCAAATCACCCTTCCTTTAATCGAGTCAGATCTAGCGGGACATCTATTGGCTTGTGCTGAAGGCAGACTCTCCTCTGAGCATGTTGAATTCAGCGATTCGCATTGCTTGACAGTTGTATTGGCAGCTGAGGGTTATCCCGGTTCGGCCGAAAAGGGAAGGAGAATTACCGGAGATGGTCTTATTGCCAATTCTGTAGAAGGACAATCATCGTCATGGATTAATCATGCAGGAACTGCTTGGAAGGATGGTGAATTAGTCTCTAGCGGAGGCAGAGTTCTCTCTGCTACAGGCATTGCTAACAGTCTATCTGAAGCGGCCGAATCTGCGTATTCATTAATCGATAAGATTCATCTCGAGGGCGCTCAATTCCGAAGGGATATCGGATACCGAGCATTGTGAAAAATCGGGCTTGCGGATATTATAACCCGTCATGCCTAAATCGTGGTACTGCGCCTAGATGGCTATGCATCAGCATGAGAAGCACTAAAAATGGACCACAGGTGGCGTGGACGCTTCAGCCTTTAGGCTGAGCGTTGAGAGAGATGGTTCCGTATGGAGAACACAGAAGAAAAACAAGACGATAGTGGGCCAGTATTTGCGCTGGGGTGGCTAATTGCCCCTCTGGCAATCTTGCTGTCTTTTGCCACAAGCCAGGCCCTCGGTCTGGACTTTTTGACCGCCGAAGCGGGAATGACCTATGGCGTACTTTGTGCCGCAGCGATTCTCGCAACCGTACCGCGATACATCGGTACTGCCGGACTGTTCGAAATGCGTTCTTCTGTTCTCTCTCTAGCATTTCTTGGAGTCTGTTTGGTCATAGCCTGGGCATTGGCTAGTTTCACTTCGGTAGGGGCATTGACCGCATTGCTCTTCCTGCTACTAGCGATAGGAGGTCATCTGTTCGATATTCGTGGCAGGCACGAAGAACAGACCATTCTGACTTTCGCAATCATCGGATTCATGTTTGCATTGTTCGTTGCTGGTGCAGTCGATGTTTGGGCTGCTGAGGAACAAGATTTAATCAACAATAATCCCAATGACCAAATTCAGGATGGTACGCCTGGAGCTGATGAATGGAAGGAGTACTATCTCAATGAACATCGACAGGCTACAGGATTCCTATTCTTCAGCGTCTGGACTATTTCGGTATTGATTGGAGTTGTTGTCGCTGCAGCACAACGCGGGGTATTATTCTCTCCCGGTTCTGGTAAGTGGTGGAGTTTCCTTCCTACAAGAGAGGGATACAAGCCAAATTCTTCAGAGTGGACATTGATGGCAGTGTTCGGAACATGGGCTCTTGCCCACCTAGCTGGCCTGATTCACTTTGCAACCGGAGATGTAGCAACAAAACTGGAGTTAACGATTGGAGGCGTGGAGCACGGCCACATAACCTACTGGTGGTCCGCTCTCACTGGAATCATTCTGTTGTTCATCGGCTTCTGTATCGCAGAACGTTGGTTCACCAGAGCGATGTTAATCGCAGCATGTTGGTTAATGTACACGATTGGAGGCTGGGTGGAAGCTGGATGGATGCA
>CAZGIY010000077.1:0-7642 GCA_964526445.1 uncultured Candidatus Poseidoniales archaeon | reverse complement strand
AAGATCGCTACCTTGGCATGGTAGAGGCCACGAGTTCAAATCTCGTCACGTCCACCTTTTTCAACGAGAGGAACGATGAGAGCCCAGCATCAGCAACCTCTGGAGTTCCATCTGGGTTGAGGCCAAACATCGTGGCACTTCCAGTACGGCTGAGGAACTCGCTGATGGTCTCATTTCCATCATCCACCAACGTCATCCAGGTCCCATCATCGTGATGAGCACTGTAGTTGATGTCGAGGATGAAGTCAAGCATGAGGTCAGTCTCTGTGGGTGGTGGCGAGGGGACCAGGTCCACTCCTTTGGCAACCATGTACTTCTTCATGGAAGCGCGATGAAGTTGAATCTGACGCGAATGATTGCTCATGTAGTTGCGAGCTGAACTGACGTTCTTCCAGTCACCATGCGTCATGATCTCGTTGAGGTCAGCCTCACCCATGACCAGCAGGTCTGCAGAAAAGGAACGCATCCTGTGGAGGTTGCACCAATGGTGATTGAAACCGCAATGCACCATGAAAGACTTGAACCAGTTCGAGAGTGATACCTGATTGAGCGAGAACAACGTATTCCTGTCATGTGAATCGAGCAGTTCCTTGATGGCAGGCCAGAACTCGGGCCACATGGCATAGGTGGTCTCCTCGCCGTTTCGATATACCTTTGAGCATTCCAATGTGACCTGGTTCTCATCAATCTGGTCGCGGCGGATACTGAGAATCTCATTTGGACGCTTGGTGGCGATGATGGATAGATAGAGCGCTGCACGAAGGTTCAGTGTGATGTTCCTGTTCGCCACACGATATCTCGCTGTGTCCTCAGAATTCTTCTTTTTGTACTTCATGTTAGTGCTGACAAGTAGATTCGGTTCGATGACCAGTGCATTGGCCTTGCGAATGAGATGCTTGACATCCTCGGTTCCAAGATGGTGCTTGATATCAGCGCGCTTACCCCCATCCTTGACCAACTGGCGCCACAATAATCCACTCTTACGACTGGTGTATTCACGGAATCTCTCAATGATGTAAACATCGACGCCAAATTCAGTCATCCACTTGCTGAGATGACCGATGTTCTCACGAAGGGTCTCGATTGCCAATCTCTTCTCAACGCGCATCTTCTTCATGAGCGGATAGAACTCATCTGCAAGCCACTGCTCAAACATCATCTCATCATCAAAGTCCTCTGGATGGAACTTCAACACGGACTCAAGACGCTTGAAGGAGAAGCGTTGGCGTCGACCTCGGTCTCCTCGGTCAATGGAGGCTGTCATGCGAGTAATCTTGTCCAAGACAAGTGTCCACAAGTTCTGGCCCAAGTCATCATCGGGCGGAAGGTCATTTCTGCGTGTACGATTGCTGGCTGGCTTTGCATGGATGGTTTTGCTCTGCATGGTTCAAGAACTTTCAAACGTGGCCATAAAACTTTCTTCTATAAACAACCAATCCTTTTGTCTATAGATTATTTTCGACCAATGATTGACATCTGAATGTCGGCCATTGACATTTCAAATGTCAGTCCGCAGTACACCGACATTTCATCGACAATTCACTGGACCATCTCGGCCTTTGAGTTGTCATTGACTCAATTCACCCAGATCCTGCTCATACAGACCAACCAAACTTGATTCTCCGAGACGCCGCCGGGAAAGATTGGGGCCGTCCCCTTCAATCGGCGGGTCATCGCCTCATTATTTCTTTTGAGAAAGAGAAAATAATCAATAAGGAATCCCATATCGGGCTGTGGCCGCAATCCCATGTGGAGGAGGGAATCAGACCCTTTCTGCAGCAGAAGCTGCAACCCTTGTTGGTTTGCAAGAATGGGTAAATGCCAATAGAATATACTTCAAGAAAACGAATATTTCCAAGTATCTGTCTATGGTTGGAATGACGACAATGGTTGTAGGATTGATTTTTCCGCCCTCTTTTCTGGTTGCGGTTGTGCTTCTAATCATCGCCTTCGTGGTATCCCACTCTCGTAAAATTATACCTGTGGAATTCCCTAAACCTGTGATTACTCGGCATCCATGGGCATTTTTCCGCGGCACGTCCCATTTGATATCTCGTGCATCTGCTAGCCAAATGCAAATATCATTGAAAGACCAATGTGCAAAATACAGACCGCATGATCCATTGTCTATCCCAGCGGCGGATAAATCCAGTACTGGAATCCGTGATTTCACCAAACTATCATTACATTCCCTTGCTCAATTGGAATCTGAAATTAGTTCCTATCATCAACATGTACTGAATCAATCGCAGATATATTTCGTGGCAAGCATCATGACTGGAAATCAAGCAGCCAATCTATCAACCAGTATCAGACAGAACTTGACACAACAGCAGAATGCTTTGTGCGCTACAGTCTCAAGGGTGAATCAAGGAATCTCTGAACAGGCAGCTACCCAACAAGCGTTCAATGATATCGAATACATCACCGACAACAACAGAATGGTAAGAACATTTTTCCAGTCGCAATCGAATATCGATCTGGCACCATATCTTGCTTGGAAGAATCTCTTGTCTGACATCAGTTCTGAATATATGGAGATAGTTTCATTGAGCGCTGCTGAGGGTTGGAATCGAATGATCGATGCTTCATTAAAAGCCTCCAATTTCTTGACAAACACTGTCCAGCACCGACTCGATGAGATTGAGGGCCGAATTGAGGCTGACGCAAAGGAAGCAATAGCTGCACTCAATGCAAAGAAAAAGGATATCCAGATGGATATAGATGCCAAGGGGCGTGAACTTGAACACCAATTGGACTCTCAAAACCGTGTTGTCAATGCAGCCAAAGAAGCACAAACCAAATTGGAGAAGATGCATATTCCGCAGACCATATCATTTGAGATACCAGTTACCAGTGTTTCAGGAGGTGGTGGTCGAATAAGTGACGGAAGTGGATACATTAGTTCAGTATCCACTACGATAACAACAAAATTAGTCCAAATCGATAACCCCGCCTACAAGTCTGGAACTCAGATAAAAGAACTGGCAAATTCAATGACCCGCATTGAGATTTCAAAACTTGATTCATTGAATCAATTGAAGAATGAGAATCTACGCAAATTGGAACTATATGAAAAGGACATAAGGAAGCGTATGGATTTGAACAAGAAAGAAGCTGAACAACGTATGAAGAATGAAAAAGAGATAGCATTGAAACATGCAAGGGCAGTTGAGCATCTGCACGATGAATTAACCGAAAATCCTGAAAAGTTGGATTATAATGACTTCAACCGAATCATGAAGGCCGTTTGGAATCGTCCAGCCAATCATTTGTTGAAGTACATAAATCCAATACCGATCAATATCAGTTCTTTAGTACAGGAATTCCAAAGAATTGAGAATGATGCCCTTTCAATCGAAGGTATGCTCGTTCGTTCACCAGTCTCGCAATACAGTTCCAATGAGCTTGAAGCCCATTGGATATTTGGGCCCGATGGGCAAGTCACTGAAAATGTGGTTGCAAATCCACTTGAAATCTATGTCAATAATTCCGTTGCTGTAAGCAGTTCGAACATAGCGCACTTGCTAGCCCCAATGGTTGCACCAGCGCAGGTTTCTGCAATGTCGGATGACCTGCTGATGATGAATATAGCACACTTGCAACAAAATGGATGGATACTCCCTCAATTACTCAAATTCACTACAAACAAAACAGTCAAATTCTTCAGAGCCAGAACAGAAGTCAAAGCACCTTCGCAAGGCATACCTATTCCACCTGGATTGCAGAATCCGAACCCACATATGATTAGAGCGAGGTGAGATGTTGTCAGATGAAGAAATTGTTTCCTCAGCAGCGGCAGTTGCTGTCGACAAGGTTGACCACGGGCGGGATTTCATCACTGTTCGTCCCGCAATGGAATTGGCAGAAGGCATACTACCGATACGCGGTGGAGAAGAAGACCGTCTTGTCACGATAGGGTCATGTTGTTTAATCAGTGGACACATCTTCGGTCGCCAGATAAAGACTCTAGATTGTGATAAGCGTAGCCTTTCAACGCGTTCTGGAGAACTACTGCCTGGTACTCAGATAGATGGTGGAATCAACGCTTTCTGGGATATTCGAATAGGTAGTGGAACTGTGATCAAAGGCGGAGTACTCGCTGGAAGAGAAATCACGATTGCTGACGCTGTTTCAGATTCACCAGATTCTCCTTCAAGAGTCATCATTCAGGGTTCAGTTTGCGGAGCGGACATAAGTATCGGTGATGGGGTAGTAATCCTTGGCCCAGTCATCGCTCAGAACTCTCTGAAAATCGGTAATGGAGTGACTATCAGAGATTCTGTTGTTGCTCCAAATGTCGAGATTGGAGACGGATGCGTGATTGGAGGATTAGTTGCTGTGAAGAGTATCAAAATGGGTAATCTGAACACAGTGGCGGCTTCAAGAATCGTATTACCAGCAGCAAATTCAAACTGGGACATACGCGACGATATACGGTCACCCTATCCTGGATGCAACTCTTGTCCACACGCGGATAAATTGGGTGGAGATGACTCTGGAGTGGATTTCGGACGGCGATTATCATGCCACTTGTTCAAGACTCTGCAAATTGACAAGACCAACAAGATTTCCACAAAATCGGGCAATTGCAAGGCTTGGTCGTCATTTCCAATCAATGACCTTGATTCACACTGGATTCACACAGACAACGAAGCGATTGGAAGTCAAGCCATACCACTTCGAATTGTTTCCAATATGGACAAGGATTCCTTAGACCTAGAAAATGATGCTAGACCCATGGCAATCTGGGAAATGACCAGCGAAGCGAAAGATGCGGAGGTTCAATGATGCCAGAATGTTGCAAGAATATGTACTCCGGTTGGTATTGTCCAAGATGCGGTAAACCGGTTTCATACATAGCGCATGGAGGTAGCGAGCCTGTCCCTATCGGGCAATTATCCACCAAGAATGTCACCGTCAACCAACAATTGATTCAAGGTGATTTCATCGCCGCTGGAGGAACAAAGATTGGTACCAATCTAGGAACGGCTGTCTCAGGAAATGTTTCTGTAGGCACTCTGGCAGACTCCTCCGCACCGGAACAACCTCTTCCACCCCCTCCTCCAGTAGAAGACGCCCCACTACCTCCACCGCCATCACAACGTGTTTCATTGCCTCCACCTCAACTTCCAGTCATCGATAATGAACTTCCTGAACCACCACCAGGATTAGGTGAGACTTTACCACCTCAACTTCCAGTCATCGATAATGAACTTCCTGAACCACCACCAGGATTAGATGAGACTTTACCCCCTCCACTTCCGATAATCGATAATAATCTACCAAAACCGCCGCCTGGATTCGGTGAATGATTGTCTCTTTCACCTGAAGAGATGTAAACTTCATCCAATGACTCGGTTTCAAACATAGTTTGAACAATTGTCACAATAATGGCGATTATACTGAGCGATGAAGCGAGAAGCATTTCCACATCTCGGGCAAGGAGGCATGGGGACTCCAGCAGCAGGTGGGGGAGGTGTCTGAGAGCCACCAAGTTGCCCAATGTTGACATTGCCTGAAATCATGGTCCCAGTTGAGGAGTCAACACTGGTTCCAGCAACATGATCACCTTGAACTAGAGTAACATCTCCCTGTGAATCTCCCATCGCTCTATCGATGAATTGCTGAGCAGTCTGTTGCTTCATCAATTCCTTCTTTTGTTGAGTCTCTTGATCCATATTGGCGTTCTGTTGAGCGGTCTGTTGCTGCATCATTGTCTGCATCATGGCGGCGACAGCCTGTGGATCGGCACCTTTCATATTCTCCATCGCCATCTTCATCAATTCTGTTGTCTGATCTTGCGCCTGAGTCATCTGTTTATCCTTCATCTCCAATGACGAATCCAATTGATCCTTACGCTCATCCTGCAATCTGTCCTGTTGTTCGAGTTTGAATTCACGCTCTTGCGCCACCGTGTCACCAGCAGATATCTTGCGTTCCAGTTCCTTATCAGCAGCAGCCTGCTCCAATTCCCATTGTTCGCGCTCCATCGACAATGCCTGCTGTTGTTCCCTTACGCGAATGTCAAACTCAGCCTCGGCCTGTTCGCGTTGGATTCTTATCTCATTACGGGCTTGCTCCAACTCAATGGCACCCTCGCCCGTGACCGCAGCAAGATTACACTGTGCTTCAAGTTCAATATCTCTCGCCAACAACTCATATTCTCTTTCCAGCACCAACAATTTGGCATCTTGGTCGATATCTCCCCTCGCTTTCTCCAGATTGAACAATCCCCTATACTTCTGAACCTCATCATAGGCATTAGGGTTGAATACGGTATGACTTGAACGGTACGTCAGACCGATTTCATTGGTGGTCCGCCTCATTTCGCTGTCCAATGATGCTGCCAATGTGGTTGGCAAATTAGCATCCGCTCTAAGTTGACTTAGTTCGATTCGCCCCAATTCCTCTTGGTAGACCTTGGCAAAGAACTCTCCATACATCATTTCACCGATGGAGGTTCGAGTCAATAAAACACCTGGGCCTGAATCTGTTGGTTGTGGAATGTTTCTTGAAGCGAAGAGATTGAGGAGTTTCATAACATCATCCAGTTGCAATTGATATTCAATCGTGGTAACTCCTGTTATCTCCAATTGATCGGATGATTGAACTTTGAACGGTATCGGAACTTGAAATGGAGTTGCCATGGCGAACAAGAAACGTTCATCCATCTTGGCAGCAGATTTGAACAATTTTCTACCTATTCCTCCTACTGCTGACTTGACCTTCTGCTCGGTGTAGGTATTGACGACCTTGCCTTCCTGTAAGACCCCCATGATCTCATTGGGTTTGAGTACGATGTCATGTTTCTTCCATGTCGCAATATCTTGTGCTTTCACAAAACGAGCGACAATATCCGGATTAGTTCTCCATTCAAACACCATTCTATTCACCCAAGTACTCCTGTTTTCCACGCAATTCCCAATCCAACTACTAGCAAAAGGGAGAGCCCGCCCAGAATCGTCCCAATCGACATTGATGAGGATGTTTCACCCGTCACTACCGATAATGGCAGACCATTGATCAATGATCTCCTCTCATTGAACATCGAAATCGAGGAGTTCAACTGCGCTGCTACGGAATTCACACTTTCAACCAGATCAGCAGAATCGGTAGAGGTGCCTTCCTCCAACAACTTCTGACATATTTCTTCAACCAGTTTTGATTGTTCCATGATCCGAATATCCTGTGCTAAAAGATTCTCCAGATGTTGCTTTGGAATCGGATCAGTGCCCTTCAGGGCACGCTCGGCCTCACCGGTCAATGAAGTGCGTAGAGATGAGTCAAATTCATCGACTTTGACCATGACTCTTTCCAATTTCTTCCACTCATCCATCCTCTCTTCATCTCGCAACCAATCGCGCAGAGTAGTCAACGAACGACGAGCATTGGAATTGAGTGTGCGGATATATTCACGTACAACACCATCATCATCCATCTTACTGCTCGGAGAATAACCAGTGAAGCCAGATATCAGTTTCTTGATGGCGATATTGAGAGCTGCAGTTTCGAGCGCGGGAACAGCAGACAAAGCAGCGACCGCTACGACCATGGGCGATGAAAGATGGTATTGATATTATGATTTCCGCAACTCTGGGATATTTTCAGACACCGTGAATTAGAAGACGACATCCACACT
>CAZGIY010000076.1:0-7663 GCA_964526445.1 uncultured Candidatus Poseidoniales archaeon | reverse complement strand
TACCGATCGAGTATGGGTCCTTGCCGGACGAGAGGATGAAGGTGAGACAACCCCTCAATCGGACAGACGCCCCAGCGTGAGGGTCATGCCCCTGAGGAGACAGTGAGGAGGGCTGTTACACGCTGGGGCACATTCTTTCGAAGGTAACTCCTATTCGCCCCCAACCGGCGCAATGTCTCAATGGAGAGAAGATTCTCCCGCTGTTTGGTTGGCGGTACCTTTGACAGGTTTCACGCTGGACACAAACATCTTCTGCAATTAGCAGTGAGTAATGCCGAGCATGTTGAGGTCTGGGTATCTGATGATTTGATGTCCACTTCCAAATCACCTTTGGTCCTTCCATTGGAGGAGCGAATAGAGGAATTAACGGATTGGGCTGAGTTGAATTACGGCAATAGAATCAGCGTTCACATTCTGAGAGATCAACTTGGTCCGGCTCCGGTCAGAGAAGATTGCGACGCTATCGTCTGTACGATTGAAACCCGAGAGAATTGCGAGAGAATAAATTCGATTAGGCAAGAGAATGGCCTTAGTCCATTGGAGATTATTCAAGCCGGTCACCTGAATGATGGCATTGGAGGGATTATCAGCAGTACTAGAATCAGGGCAGGTTTAATCGATAGAGATGGGGAACCGTGGTTGCCAGAATCTGCAGTTAATCTTGCAATGCCTGAACATCTCGATGAATCATTGAAGCAACCTATGGGTGTTCTGTACGAAGGTCCTGAAGATTCACCTGAGGTGGCGATGTATAGGTTCCTTGAGGAGGTGTCGGAAGATGCCTTTATTGTGGCAGTGGGTGATGTTTGTGTTCAGACGATGGTCGAGTTGGGAAGGAGGCCAAATATCGCGGTAGTAGATGGCCAGACCAAAAGAGTTGAATTAGCAGATTCAGATAAGGTCGACCTCTCTTCGTGGAACCAAGTGATAACTTGTAGTAATCCACCAGGAACCATCTCTTCCAGTTTGGTTTCAGCCTGTAGAAAAGCCTTGCACAGTGAGGTTGATAGTGTCATCTCGGTTGATGGTGAAGAAGACCTTGCGCCGATTCCTTTGCACCTATTGTTACCATTGAATGCTGTACTGGTATATGGCCAACCCCGAAAGGGTGTAGTGGTTCGGATGAGTGACGAAGAAGTGAAGTCGCGTTGTAGGGATATGATTGATTCGTTTGAGGTGATTGATTGAGTAATTCACTTCTTGTTAGTGTCACTGTTGCTGTTAGAGATGGGCAAGATTGGGTGGACGGTTGTATCCGGACTTTGGTTGATCAGACGTATAGGCCATTGGAGATAATTGCAGTTAATGATGGTTCAACTGATGAAACCGCTAAGAGGCTGCAAGATTGGCATGATCCCGAAGGCAAGAAACACGGTGTTCCAATTCACATCATTGACCAGAATCCGTTAGGGCTTTCCGCTGCAAGGCAGGCGGCTTTGGAAGAATCGAGTGGCGAATGGGTTGCTATCACGGATATTGATTGCAGACCGCATCCAACTTGGATAGAGCATATGGTGTCGGAGAGCAAGGGTCTTGGAGATGAGAATGTAGTAAGTGTCACTGGGCGAGTTATTTTCGATGAGGGCGATACCATCATCAGTAGAATAAGAGCCCAAGAGATTGAGAGTAAATACCGCAAACGCTCGCGACGTACGACATTGGCTAATGGACCATGTAGTATGTTTCTCAGATCGGAATTACTTCGAATTGGGGGATTTAATCCATCTTGGTATCATGCCGAAGATATGGAGGTTTCATTGAAATTAAGTGCTGACAAAGGAGTTATCATCCATACTCCAGATGCAGTGGTTCAACACGTTGCCGAAGAAGGTCTGTCTCTTTTTCTTCACAAAAGAAAGCGAGATGCGCGGGCTCATATGCGAATCGCACGAAAATATTCCTCAACTGCGCGAAAAGGTCCAGGTTTCGATTTCATCGGTTCATCTTGGTTTGTTCTGGCTCTATTGCCATTCTTGTTGTCTGCTATTTTTTTGCTTGCTCGTATCGCCTTCACCGAAGTTAGATTCGAAGTGAGCGCCTTAGGCTCACAGTTGTTATTGACGATGTTTGGGATTTATCTTTTGTTGGGGATTGGATTGATGCGTAGTTTCCTTGGTAGAGGCCGTTTGGTTACTAGAATTAAGGACGCGATTTTTTTGCCGTTCGTTCTAACTTTGTGGAGCATTGCATTATGGCAAGGAATACTCCTTGGCTTGTACGATGCAGTAACTGGACGTAATGGACACGCCTAATCTAGAGGCGCAGGCTCACCGTCTTCTTCTGGCATTGCTAAGAAAGCGAATCCGAAACCGATTAGTACAACAGATACGGCGTATGTACCAGGATCTACCCAGTTGTTGTAGGAAAGACCCCAGTAGAAGTAGAAGATGAATCCAATAGCCAGTAACCAAGATGAAATGGTCCTTCTCCAACCACCTTCTTCTGTGCTCATCAAGGCTGGCCATAGGTCATTGACAAACAGTCCTTTCAACCAAGCAGCCAATCCGCCTTCAACACCGCTGTTCAATCCTTTGGCTCCAAAACCAACCAAGATCAGTCCTAATCCTAAGAAGAACCCATCACCGATGACATGGAATCCTTGTCGAGATGCATCAGTCATCAATACATCTCCGAGGTTACCAAGGCTAAGGAAACCGACCCAAGATATCTTTCCACTAGGGTGTGCCATAACTAGCACATTGAGAATTCCAAGCAAGAGTATCCATGAACCGAGACCGAAGAACCAAGTCGAAGCCGTTCTACCTGGGTTCAACAAAGAATGGATGAAACCGCCTTCGGAGCCAGTGTCAGCATCATCTGCCATGGCCACGCCGACCAGCGGTCCTCGTTTAAGGCCCACGGCTTGTTCACAGGCGAGATTGGAATCGGTAACTTCCATTGTTCACGCTGTCCAATGATTCATCTGATTGAATCATTATTCCCGTTGCATCTATCGATTCTGGCATACAACTGTTGATTTCTTTACTACGGCCATACCTGCCGCGACTGACAGTTTTTGAATTGATTAGGCCCAACATGTCGAGATTTGACAGTAAGTCGGTGACTCTTCTTTGTGTGAGGTTGTTTGAGCCATAATGCTTGCATGCTTGACGATAAATCTCGTAGACCTCACCTGTTGCGATGTTGGATAGTCCATTGCGCTCATTTAGAAGAACAGCAAACAGCACTAACTTTTGCTGAGGAGGTAGAGTTTTGATGACTGGAGTTATCTGGTCGCACTCGATTTGATTCTGCGCCATTCTAACGTGATGAACTTCTACTTTTTCATCACCGCTTTGCTCGGCCTTTTCGGTTGAAACTCTGATCAAATCTAGTGCTCTTCTAGCATCGCCATGCTCTTGGGCTGCAAGTGCTGAACAAAGAGGGAGGACCCCTTCTCCGAGAATGCCTTTCTTGATACCTTTCTCAGCTCTTTTCTGTAAGATGTCGCTGAGTTGACTCGCATCATATGGTGAGAATATGACGCTCTCTTGGCCTAGTCTACTCATCACTCTAGGGTCAAGGTATTCCGTGAATTTGAGGTCATTACTGATTCCGATTACGCAACAACGCGCACCCCCGCGTCGTTTCAAATCCTCGTTAATGTTACATAGGTTGTATAGAAGGTCATCTCCAGTCTTCTTTACCAAGTGGTCGATTTCATCTAGCACGATGACATGGACCCCTCCACGGCGGTTCATCCTCCTGACCAATTCATCAAACACTCTATCCGTAGGCCAACCAGTAAAGGGGATGTCCTCCATTTCATGCGATTCCAATAATGAATTGCCGAGGAATGCCAACACCCGATATTGTGTGTCTATGGTTCTACAGTTAACGTGTACTGGATTTACAGAATTGCCAATTTGTTTTCCTTTGTCTTCAAGTTGTGAGCAGATGAAATGAGTAACTGCCGTTTTTCCCGCTCCAGTAACTCCGTACAGAATCATGTTTGAGGGAATCTGGCCCTTGAGGGCTTCCACTAGATTGAACCGAATGGCCTTGATTTCCCGCTCCCGATGTGGCAATTCGTCGGGCGAATGGCTATGCCGCATGACCTCTTTATTGATGAACAGACTTGGGTGTGCAAGGAAATTATCGAAAATATTTCCTCCCATTTTATAACACCCTTGCTCTCCAACTTAGATTCTAATCGATGCGGCGTCTCAACACGAGCGCGATGAGGCCTCCTAGTCCGAGGGGGGGTAATAAGCCTGTTCACGTGGTTCGGTCACATAGGTGGATTTTCCTACCACTACACATTCTTTTGTCGTGCAATTGGATTTGTACAATTGAACATCAATTTTTCTATTATTTATTCTAAGTCGTGCGTTTTTTGCACCACTTCAAGATGCGCCTTTTGGAGAACGCCGAGTATGGCCTCCGAGGATTTGGTCGAAACTCGCGAGAAAAATCTGGAGTCGGTTTCACCGATCTCTAAACATTAGCAGATATTATTTCAACATTGACCAAACAGAATTTGTGAAAGAGATAGATGACTATATGAATGAGAAGAAAACAACCCAATTGAAGTGTAAAAATAATAGGGGATAAATTAACATAATAATAATAATTTAATTCCCATATATTCCCTCTATATTGAATTCAAACCATTTGAGTTCAAGACGAAACCATCCCCATCTCCGACCTGTATTACATTATCTGAAAGAGAGGGTAACTCTGCTGATAGAATCGGAGTTTTGTTGCTACGGGGGTCGTCCAACCAAGTATGAGTGACCAAGAATTTGGTATTTGGATTTGCTCGGGCCAACTCATCCAACGTGCTAGGTTTGAAGTGCATGCTGACATCCACTTCATCGGGTACTCCCATCTCTATGACTACTACGTCGCATTTCGGTACTCTGCTGGATATCGCTTCACAAGGCCCAGAATCCCCAGTGTGCATTATCTGTAAACCGGATTCATGTATCAGAAGATATCCATGGGGATCGACTTCCTCGTCGTGCTCAACCTTGAATCTCTCAAATTGCCACCCGGGAGAATTCCCCACCACTCCTTTTTCTTCTTCATTCCATTCAAGAGAATCAAGCCGGTCAGTCATGCTTCCTGGATATGCAGTTTCACATAGTTGACTAACCCGCTTTCTGCACCCATTGGGTCCATGGATGGCCAAGGCACACTCTCCAGATCGGTCAGAAATCCATTTCCGTTCTAAAATCAAGAACGGTGTTCCAAAGTAGTGATCACCATGCCAATGGGTGAAGAGAATACTCTTGATTTGACTAGGGCTTAATTCTCTGCGTCTCAATGATGCTAATGCGGTTGGAGGACAATCGATGAGAATCGATTCATCAATCAGTAACAAGGAGTGGTACCTGCCCTGAGGCAGGAAAGCATTGCCAGTTCCAAGGAACTCCAGTTTAACCGCCATGAAGTAGGCAGGGGCTCTCATGGTTTGACTGTTTCACTACGCCGGGTAGTTCACACTGAGTGGGAAAAGCCAATCTTGATGAACGAAGTTCCGGTGGCGTCCACGTCGAGGTTTTGCTATGGCAGATTACAGTGCTAAGAATCCATATTCATCGCAAATGATTGAGAACACTTTGCTGAATGGGGAAGGGGCGACAAAGGAGACTCGGCATTTCGTGTTCACCTTGCCAAAGAAGGGTCTTGATTACAAGGTTGGAGATGCACTTGGAATAATTCCCGAGAATCCACCTAATACAGTTGAGGGATTATTGGAATGTACAGGATGGGATGGAGATTTGCAAGTTTCCAGTCACGCAGGAGACAAGACTCTGCGTGAAGCCTTGAAGTGCGATTATGAGATACACAGAGTGAACAAGAAAATCATCAATAGTCTCGCAGAAAAACTTGTTGAACAGGGGTCTAGTGCTACGGCCAGAATCATTTCGTGTAGTCGTACAAATATCATCACTGGAGAAGTGAACTCATGGTCATGGTCTGGCGAATCCGGAGATTGGCCAGAAGGCTATCGTGGCGGCAGCGGAGCAGGTTCGGCCTCCAAAGCGATTCACCTTAGCGTTGATGCTGAGGCTATGGAAGACTACATCTGGTCGAGGGATTATATCGATGTGATCAGCGAATTCGGATCACTCCATGAGCCAGAAGAAATGTTATCTCTACTTGACAAGTTGAAGCCTAGATTGTATTCGATTGCCAGTAGTATGGATGCTCACCCCGGAGAAGTTCAGTTGACAATTGCCATCGTTCGATACGAACATCATGATAGGCAGAGAGGGGGATTGTGTACAGTTTATCTCGCAGATGAAGTCGAGGTTGATACAACTCCTGTCAAGATGTTCATGTCACCAACCAAGTCATTTGTCTTGCCAGATGATAAGAGCACGGATATTATCATGGTTGGACCAGGAACAGGTATTGCACCGTTCAGAGCCTTCCTAGAACAGAGAGAACACGATAAGGCGAAGGGAAGAAATTGGTTATTCTTTGGAGATCAATCTCACAAGACTGAGTACTATTACAGCGAACAGATTGAGGGTTGGTTAGAGAATGGCACCTTATTCCGTTATACTACTGCATGGTCGCGAGATCAGGCAGAGAAGATCTATGTGCAACACAGAATGGCTGAGCACGGTGCAGAGATTTGGGAATGGCTTGAATCAGGTGCTTACTTCTACGTTTGTGGCGACAAGAATTACATGGCCAAAGATGTACACAGAACCTTGATTGAAATAGCGCAGGAGCATGGTGGGATGTCGTTGGATGATGCTACTCATTTTGTTGAGAAGACGATGATGCGAGAAGAGAAGCGCTACCTCCGAGATGTCTATTGAACTTCTACTTCATTCAAGCTCCAGAATGCTGGTTTTCATTCCTGCTTCTAAGGCCTTGTTAATCGTGATTTTAGTCCACTTGGAATGGCTTTCGGGAAAAGCCACCAAATGAGTTGCGTGGCTGAGAATGTCATCGACAAGATTCTCTCTGGCTTCGATTCTGCCAGAATCCTCCAATCCTAGGCGATTACCCCTCCAGGCTTCGTGAAAGATCGCCGCCTCAATGTTATTGTTGTCAGCCCAACGTTCGGCTAGATAATCCACTCCGCTGGCCCCTCCCAAGATTATCAAGTCCGGCCAACCGTTGTCTTCAATCCAAGTATCCAGATGGTCCTCCACGACTGAGAAATCGTAGAATGTACTAGAGCCAACAATTGCTAGATTAATGACGATTCCATCTCCAGTAAGGTCTCTCCCTGCAAGTCGCTCGACCGTTTCCATTCCACTCGACATGTGACTCCCAAAATAGGTATCAGACCTTTACACGCTTGAACATTACCCTAAAAACATGGTTTTTTGGTGTAGATTGACAACCGTTGTGTTCATCAGCCGTCGACTTTTCGAGTGTTGTAATGAGTTTCAAGAGGGTACTCATTGCCAACCGTGGTGAAATCGCTCTGAGGATACTCAGGGCACTTCGTGAGATGGAGATTGAGGTAGCAATAATCCATGGTCGGGAGGATCGCCTTTCTCTACCGGTTCGTCTCTCAGATATTGCAGTCCCAATCTATCGAGATAACCCGTTGGACTCATATCTCGATGTGGAGGCGGTGGTCGAGGCAGCGAAGAATGTCTCAGCAGATGCGGTTCACCCTGGTTATGGTTTCCTCGCTGAGAATGCAAACTTTGTTCGCCGACTTGAGGAAGAAGGAATCACATTCATT
>CAZGIY010000075.1:0-7705 GCA_964526445.1 uncultured Candidatus Poseidoniales archaeon | reverse complement strand
TGCTGAGCATGTTCAGCGTATGGGCATGGGACATCGAAAATTCTACCCGTAATAGATGGAATGAACAAGCGCTAGAAGACAATCTAAGAGATGTCGCTGCAGCGATAGAAAGAGCAGATGCTGCAAGCAGATTGGATGCAGAAGTTCTCTATGCAGAACCTGTCAGGATTCAGAGCGTACAGACTGACGCAGGGCAATTGACCTTATTCCTCGACGACGAAAAAGTATACCTCATAGATGCAAGGGGAATGTACTCAGACAGCGTCACTATTTCTGCTGCATCAGCCTCTAGCCACGAAGGTGAAGTCAACCTCGGAACGACTAGTGTAGTGTGGGTTGTTTACAGCGATGGTATTACCAGTATCTCAAGCAAATCCCCTGATTCCTGATTACCGACCCATTATCGCTTGATGAACCATAGACTGTACTTCTCTCATTCGTCCTTCAGCGCCCAATTCGCGGAATACCGTCAAGGCTCGTTGAAGATATTCCATTCTTCGCGCTCGGTCGGGCGCAGCACCTCCTAAGCGAGAGAGCAGTTCACCCATCTGCATCCTCAAGTCATTACCCTCGGCAATGACAAGACCTTCTCGATATCTCTCCAATGCCTCTTCCATCTTTCCTGAGTCTTCAAGAACTTCACCGAGCAACAGGGTTGTCTCAACCAAAGCAACGGGGTCTCCTTCCTTACCCATCTGTTCAAGCGCATCCGAATAGTGGTGAAGAGCCAAGTCAGCATCACCTGTCTTGGCATAGAACCGACCGAGTACAGCCCTTGCCCTGGCATGTAGTGCGCTATCAGCGTGCTCAATAGTTTCCTCATGAGACCTCAAAGCATGCTCTCTAGCCTTCTCAACTTCCCCCATTTCCAACCATGAGCGCGCTAAAAGGATGCGTGAGTATATCAACTCTTCATCAGATTCCATTGCAAGAATTTCCTCAACATTACCGTAAGCCTCCATCGCCTTTGCAACCTCGCCTCGTCTACGGAAGATGTAACCCATATTGTTGTAGGTCCTCGCAGCTCCAACAGCGTCTTCATCAGCCACAAATAACTCAAGTGCTTGCCTATGCAGATTCAATGAATCTTCTTGATCACCCCTCTTCAGGGAAATATCAGCCAAACTGGCTAGAACCGAGGCTTCCTTGCGTGAATCCTTCGATTTTCTAGCATGATTCAAGGCCTTACCATATACTTCGTTCGCCTCGTCGAAACGGCCCTGTAAAGTGAGAATATCTCCGCGCAATACCTGTACTCCACCACCTTCACTTCCAATTCCAGATTCATCTATGGCCTCAAGAATACCCAACAATTCCATTCGACCATCGCGCACTAATTGAGGGCCATATTCTTCAACAACTTCTGAAGCCTGTTCAACCTTGGCACAATTAATCAAATGATGTAGAAATTCAATCTTTGATTCTGCGCTTAATAAGTGACTAGAATACCAGTTTGCGGCATGGCCATGCAATGTCTCAGCAGTATCCTGCCCCATTCCAATCAACAAAAATTCTCTCACTAAATCGTGTACATCGTATGTCTCTGCATCGGCACGCCGAGCCAAACCTTGCTCGACTAATGAGTCCAACTCATCAGTATCCAATTCCTGAGCTGCCAACGCCTCCAAAGGCACAGGCTCTCTGAAGATTGCCAATGCGCCAAGCAATCTCTTCTGCTCAGCAGATAATTTGTTGAAGATTTCTACCGAGATGTAATTCTCAAGAGTCTCGTGAAAAGCAGTGGCCGGAGCACCTCGATTGATCAATTCTAGAACCAGAGGGTGACCTCTAGCCAAATTGTGGATGAACATTACTTGTTCCTTCTCAATATCCTCAAAAGCAGGCAAAAGGCTGCGAGATGCCTCGATATCTAGTCCTCCAAGCACCATCGGCATGCTGATGATATTTCCTTCTGCATCCTTGCTTGCAACCGCTACCTTGTGAGACCTAGAAAACAGGACTAGACCCACATCTTGCTCAATCTTTGGCATACTAAGGGCTAGAGCTTGAATCGTTTGATGCAATACTGGATCGCTAACCTTGTGATAATCATCAATGACAATCAAACTCGGCGCCACACCAAGTGCATCGGCCAAAATCCTAGCTGCATCGTTGGCTCTTGGAACTGGAGTTGCAGCCAAATAATCCGATAGCAGACCATCTCCGATATTCGCCAACCAATCTGCAACCGCCTCAAGGAAACTTCGAGCCCCATCCCAATCCTGGCAGCGATGGTAGAGTAAATTTCTACGATGCATGAATCGCTCAATCAATTTAGAGGCAACAGTAGTCTTGCCGATGCCAGCGATACCAGCGACATGGATGGTTCGAACTGCTCGGCTTGGATCATCTCTAGCCTCCAATAAATCAGCCATCATCTCCAATTCAATTGTCCTCCCATAGAAATGTCGCAATCGAGGTAAGTCACCTAGAGAGATGACCAGTTGTTTCTCAACATGCTTTGACAGATCTCTTTCAATCAAGTCTTCCGACAAAGTGCGCGCATCCATTACTCCATTATCGTCAAGATATCGAATGACATCTACGGGTCTCATACTGATGGGCAATACTTCTGAGGCATCACCAAGAGTTGTCGAAATTATCTCTCCACCTGAAATTATACAACGAAGTGGAAATGACCTGAGTCGGCCCCATGTCTCTTCAGCGAGAACAATCCCCGTCTCTGTTAAAAAGTAGGCTTTACGCTTTCGACTGACACCAGTTACGTGTGCCTGCCTCTCTATCAACAGGCCCTGATCTTTCAGACCTGCAATAGCTCTGGGAACGTTTGAACGAGCAATAGCAACAGCATTGGCGATTCCCATTTGAGAAAGGGCAAAAGGGACCTCTACCGCTTCAGAGTAATCCGAATAGTCTCGCAGATGCAACAGTATTCGTTCCTGAACTCCGGGTTTAGGGCAAGACATAGTGCTACCTCAGAAATCATCCATACTACCTAATTGTCAGCCCTCACTGACGGGGATAATTAGGGTCTGGCACCCAACTATTAGATTGCGCATCCCAAATCCAGCCAGGATGTTGCGAAGCAGCAGCCGGTTGTGGAGCCGGCGTCGCAGCCTCAACTTGTTGCACAGGTGCAGCCGTCTGTTCAGCCTTCTTAGCCCATGCATATGGATCAGCGGCTTCAACTTCTGCTGTTGCGTCCATCATTTCTTCTTCGTGCAAATCTTCAAACTCTACGAAGAAGAACACAAACAAAGCTCCCAACAGAACAACAGCTACAATTCCAGAAGCAATCCAAACCCAAGTAGGCATTCCTTCACTACTATCCCCTACCTTTACTGACATTGGCTCGGACACCTTGCCAGCGTATTCAAAGACGATTTCGTGGTCACCGATATTGTTGAATTCCTTACCACTAATCTCCATCTCCCAAAGACCATTGTCTCCAACATAAGTTATTCCAATCGAACGATCGCCGTCAACCAGTCTGGCAACAACCTTAGCCCCTGGCCTTCCCTCTCCAGAAAATACAACAATTCCATCCTCTGAAACTGCTCCATCGTCCTTTCTTTCATAGGTGAAGGCCGAAGATTCCACTAGGAATGTCACCAATAATGAACTGACTTTAGAATCAGAATCATCGATGCACTGGAATTGTACTGAAGGCAAAGACCACTCATCTATATTGGAACTCCTATCGCGCATGACAATTGGATTGAATGAGGCGATTCCATCCTCCGAAATATCGATGACCGTTTCGTAATGATTGTCATCAACCGTTGGGTCGGGATTGTTAACCACGATGAAATTGTTACCAGTCAAAACCTGATCTGCATCATAGAAATACTTGGTCAGATTGAGAGATGCCCCACCACCACACTGGTCCAAAGAATCAGAACCTTCATCACAATAGATTTTGATTACTTCAACCCAATCGGTAGCGTTGAAGACTGGAGGGGAATTACCCTCGTCAGGTGGGTTATCAATGGTCACCGTTACTATAGCCGGTGGGGAGTAATCATAGCCATCGAATGCACGAGCAGTTATGGTATACTGCCTATCGTGCAACAAGTTCGAAGTATCCCAATAAGTGCCCCATGCGCCACTTGCTAGAATATCACTCATCGTCAAGGTCTTCGGAGCATTCTGTTCAATCAATCCATCCTGGTTGGTTATCTCGAATTCCACCTTAGTAACTTGCCCATCCAGATCTATCGCCATTCCCTGAATCAATGTCTCTTCATCGGCACTGATTCTCTCGGTATCATATGGAGTTGTGATTTGGATGACTGGTTCGTCATTCTCATTCTGTATATCCAGTGTCATGGTGCGCGCAGCACACTCTCCTACCACTCCCTTACAGAAATCTGAATCAGATGCCCAGATAGTGAAATTGTACTCTCCGCTTACTAGGGCAGAGAAGTCCCATTCCCAGGACCATTGAGAACCTCCAGTAGTGCTTGTCGTAGCAGTATATCCGCTAGGGCCTGAAATGTCAAACCAAATCTTATCCAAATCAGAACCTTGGATTCCATTGTACGGATCAGTCGCTCTACCTTGGAATATGACCTTCCCACTATCGTGCGATGAAAAATCCGCAGGTGAGTCAACATAGAGAGTCGGTGCAATCGTATTCAACTTGTAGACACGGGTTATTGTTGGACTGTAATCCAAACCATCGAAAGACCTAACCTCAAATGTGTAATCTCCTTCGGCATCATTGCTCATATCCCAAACAATAGACCATGTGCTGAATGGATGATTCGACTTGGTCACCTCTCCTCCAGCACCCGATTCATCGGTCGCGAAGTATGCATCATCCCAATCAAGAACTCCTGGTGGTTTAATCTGAATCTGCTTAATCACTCCTTGTTGAGACCATTGTGAGTCCCAATCGTTGAAGTATGGTCCTTCATTACCATCCCAAGCAGTACCGAATAACTCAACAAATCGCTTGAAGGAATAACCATCTGGTTGATTCACAGTTATGCTTGGTTCAAGATTGGTCAGCGACAATACATCGTCAACTGCGGTTGTCAATTGGAATGAATATTCGGCCTGTCCCTTTTCGAACTTATAGGCCCATACAGAGTATGTTGAGTACTCTCTACTCGTCCCACAGTCACTATCAGCAGAATCCATCGTCGCGTCCCCGTCATTATCTATACCATCATTACAGGAATCCTCTCCAACATCATTAGCCAAGTGATTCCAATTGGTATCTATGTGGAAATTACTTGGCAGGGTGAAATGTGGAGTATAGCCATAGACATCAGTAGTAACATTGTACAATTCGTTCCCAATAGCATCTCTGACCATGATGTATGCATCAGCCACTTGGTTTCCCTTTGCCATAGTTCGGAATCTAACTAGTTCACCCTTCTGAACTTGAACTCCCCATGCACTGTTCTGATTCTGGATATGCACCTTACTGAGATCGAAATTGGTCAGATCTGCAAATGTGAATGTCGTTGCATTATCAAGTACGTCCATTGCCAAAGGCATACCGTAAGGTTTCCATTCAGCGGTTGGAGGAACCTGTAGGCATTCATTCTGCACATATGGGCATTCTGCTCCACCCCAACTGAGCATTACTGGATAGAGTTCTCCGCCACCGGGGTTAGGGATGTGCTCACTCTGCACAGCGACTCTAGATTCTGTGACGTTGTATATCTGCGTTGCATTGGTCCATGTATTGTCTCTGAAGTATGCTATCGAAGCATATTTGTTACCATAATTATCGTCGTAATGCGAAACTCTAGCTGCAAATTCCCCAACCATCATCTCATTACCCTGCGCATTTACAATACCACCGGTAATCCTCATTCCATCTCCAGCATTGTCATGAACAATGTTGTTGATGAATGTGCCACTAGACATGAAAACATGAATTGCTGGACAATTGAATTCCCCCCCATACACCGTGCTGCTGCTGCATTCAGTTCCAGTATTATTGCGAATGATATTGTTGGCAAAGTGGATTCTAGCCTTGGTAGGAGCAGGGACATTCCATCCCTGATCCAGATAGTGGTACTCTCCAATTAGAATTGTTTCTCTAGCGGCTCCCTCGAAGGAATTGTTCTCGGCTACCACGTCGGATTCACCATAAATCCACATGCCGTTCCAACCGGTTATTGGACCGATGACATTTCGATGAGCGGTCAATTGTGAATCACGAATTCCCATACCCGAACCTTCAGATGCTCCTGACATCGTGTTGTCATTGGCTACGACAATCGCGCCATCATACGCAGTCAATGGCGCGCCCTCTTCGGTAATGATTGAATTATTGTTCACCGACAGTGTATGCGAGATATCTCCCGTAGATTTGTGGCCATTTGTGTCAATACCATTGCACTTAACATTAAGTTGAGAATTTGTAAATTGTCCAGAAGAATCCTTCAGGAAGACACCATAAGCGTTCTGAGTGATACTTAGTGTCTTCATGTCGATGTAACTGTTATCAGCCGTGATCAATGAGCGACCCCCCCCACTGTTTCCACAATCTGCAGCCTGATTACCAGTAAATGCAGAATTCTCCAGTACGAAGGTTGAGAGGATTCCGGTTCCAGCATCAAAAGCTCTGACGGCAGCAGCGTCCCAGCCCTGCTCATCATTACCCAAAACGAATGTTGAATCTCTGAGATGGGGTGCTGCCAAATTGTAAGTAACCACATTGGAGGTGTTGATATTGGCAAAGGTGATGTGGTCGAGATCAAATGAAGCTCCATCGAAAGCCATAGCCGCATATGCATGATAACTGCGCGAAGGAATGTATACTGGCATTCCATATGCACCATCAATAGTGACGTGGGACAAAGAAGTTAATGCCTGATCAATGGTTGATTCGAACAATATTGCTTCGCCACAATTCAAGTCAGTATTGGTTAGACCATTTCCAGGATCATAACATCTACCGGTCTGATTGGGAACTGGTGAAGCAGTAGGCCATATGAAGCGCACAGGGCTTCCAGTTCCAGCCTGAGTTGCTCCGCATGAAGCATCACCTGCACACATTGAACCCTTGACAACAATATAGGCACCAACTGGCATATTAATCGTAGTTCCAGCATTGATAATCAATTTAGCACCTTCCGCAACTTCAACATCCCCTGTCAAGGTGTGTGAACCAGACCAAGTTTCAGTTCCTGTCAATACCCCTGATGTAGTCTCATTAGTTCCTCCGGCCTCTGCTTCTGGAGCCATCGGAATCATTGCCAACCAAGAAGTCAACAATAGCATCAAGGTGAGTACCAAACAGCCACGCATATCGTTTCTAGACATATCTACCCTCAAACAGGGGCACTTGACTTAGGATAAAAGACATACGCAGCGCAGGGCAATTGAATAGTATCAAAATAGAATAATAGTATCAATATTTTATCTCGGGTAAATATAACATAGTATCAATAAAACATACTTATATCATCAGTAATTCGATTCAGGCATAGCATGGTGTCTCATCCAAAATGTTGTTCACGCTATTGCATCTAGAGTTCCATATCCTGAAACGTTGTCATGAGCAATGGATCCATGAAGCGGAGCGGTCGATTCCATCAACGCTTGTTTCATCGTTACAATGCAAACATCGGTATTTGCGCCACCATTTCGACTCATGCGCGGATGTTCCTCAAGCAGCAACGCCAATACACCTGTAACGAATACGGTTGAACCACTGGTGCCACTACTGCGGAAGTAACTAGTTTCCGGTGCTGTTGAAATAATCCCCACTCCTGGTGCG
>CAZGIY010000074.1:0-7919 GCA_964526445.1 uncultured Candidatus Poseidoniales archaeon | reverse complement strand
GGAACGGGTATAGCCGAGGTGGTTCTTGATCTTGAAAATGAAATCAAACCAGCACTTGAAATCGAAGAAACTGTATTTTCTGCATCTAGAGGGCAGTATTTCACTATTGAAGTTGATTCCAACGTAGAATGGACCGTTAGTCGTTCACCTGGCGCTTTCTTCATGGATGAATTCGGAGTCTTACGAGACGATGTCAACTTCACCTATCCGGCTCAGGCTCAGAATTTCACCATGCTAATTCTCGATACCGAACATGATGAAATCAATCTGAACATCAGTGCAGGAGATAAGATTCTCAATGTATCCATAACTCTTGAAGACAGTTCAGAAATGATGCTTGTAGATGGACGAAGGGCCTATGAGACCATCGATATGTTGACCAGCCAATACAACAACCGCTGGTGTGCATCTGCTTCATTGCACGAAGGTGGCGCAGCATACGAAGCAGCGGCTGAGGCTATGGCCACAAGGATGTGGGACATGGGATTCGACCATGTAGAAGTGACTCACTACGAAGACGATCCCGATCAATTGAACGTTGTCGGATACAATTGGGGAAGGGTAAATCCCGACGAATATATCGTCATAGGAGGACATTTCGATATCGCATACATGTTCACTCCACCGGGTGGAGGTACTAACGAAGGAGCCAATGACGATACCTCGGGATCAACCGTTTCTCTCGAGATGGCTCAAGCCTTAGCACAAATGGAATTCGACCACACTGTTGTCGCTGCCCTTTGGGCTTGTGAAGAAGAAGGCTTACTGGGTTCTCGCGCGTATGTTGCTCACTTACCAGAAAATGTCTCGGTGCGTTCATATCTCAATTTCGACATGGTCGCATTGAATTACCCAATCACTCCTCCAACTGAACCCTTGATGGGACCAGGGGGAGAGATATTCTCCGCCACCAAGTATGATTGGAACATCGCGGTTGCTGGCGCTGAACAAGAAAATTTGGAACGTATGCACGCTTGGGTTGGAGAAACAATCGAAGACGATTTACGGTACCGTCCTACTGAAGGTAATCCCATCAATTGGCAGATTGCAGAATCCTGTGCATCCGACCATTGTTCATTCTTTAGTGAAGGATATCCAACATTCAACTTCTTCAGCCCAGGTGGGGACATATCATTCTGGCAAGAATGGCACTCACCATCAGATACTCTTGAGTTCATGACGGCGAAAGCCGGTGGTCAAGATGGAATGGCGAGTGGATTCAACAGTCTGGTTTGGGCTGCTCTCGACATATTTGTTAGAGTGGACAACGCTGAGAACTTCCAGGGAACTTGGGCTTCGAGTTCGCAATAAGCGAATCATTCTGCAGAGATTCGGTATAGCGTTCCATGCGCATATTCTGCATAATACAAATCCCCATGTGGGTGGAATTTCATGGCTAAAGGAGTAGCAAGATCATCTACCACGACAGTTGACTCTCCTCTCCAGCCCTGCGGTGAATCCTGATCTTCAACCAAATCGACCTGTAGAATCTGTTGACCTACCGGGATAACCGTATTCCACGAACCGTATAGGGCAACGTAGACAGTAGTCGGACCTCCTGGCAGAGTGGAATTCAATGGCCTCCAATCAACCCCATTTGCTGAAGAATGCGATGCGAACTCAGCAATAGGGCCTATTGTTCCCTCCGGAACAGGATTTTCAGGGTCATCATCTGGCCAACCATAAGCAGAACCAATGGAAAGTAGATTCAATTCCTCGGGAGGATGGTCGCCCTCCCAATCTCTACCGTTGTCAGTAAAGACATATCCAACTTCAGGAACCCAAGCGCCGTCGAATGAATTTCTAACTCCCGATGCGATGATTTCGACATCTCCATTCCATGGATCGATGCCCAATAGTGCAGCATTACGTTCATCCTCTTCTTCACATACATTGCAAGTTGAACCCGAATGCCAAATCAATCCATTCGCACCATCAGACATGATGGCATTGGTCTGATGATTCGATGCAGGGACTCCACTAACCAATGTTTGATGACTCGACAATGTCCATTGTAAGGGGGTAAAATTGCGGTCTATATCCCACGCATTTAGTTCCCCTCGTTCAGAAACAAAGAGGCGACTACTTCCATTTTCGGAATCACTCCAGACGAGCACTCCATGAGGTTCTACCAAATCAGATAGTATCGCTTTTTGAGAAATGAATTCTCTTGAGTCACCTAACTCCAATGCGACGATTCGGCCCTCGCGGTCACAGACCAGTAACCAAATTTCATCTATCCAATGAAGACAGGCAGGGTTACCCAAACCATCTGCAACTTCCACTATTTGGTGTTCAGAAATCAACACCTCTGGTTCTGGTTCGATCAGATATGGCCAAGCCTGCCTGATCCCCATCAACAAAATCATAACAACAAGAACAACTAGTGATATCTTGATGATTTTTCGTTTCCTACTCGGTGATGATAAAGATGCCATTTCAGCGACTGAATCCAGTTCCTCGGACTCACCCATGCCTCTGCATCCCCGCCCGGACTATGACGATGACGCACTACTGAGCGACCGAAAAGAACGGGTATCTCAGGCCCCTTCGCGAGGGTGAAGGGGGCGGCCAATGGAGTATGATATCTTCTTCTCAATCTCGCAGACCCCTGATGCAGATGGCTTTACTCCTAGTGAACAAGAGATGATGCGGAACTACTTCCAGCAGGTCGAATTAGCCGATAAATTAGGGTTCGGAGTTGCATGGTTGGCGCAGGCGCATCTGTCCACAATAACACAGAAAGAGAACTCAAAACCTGTTGTCCCTCATTGGCAGGGAGAGGTCGGATTGTGTACTGATTTTCCCCAGTTAGCAATGGAAACATTCAGACGCACTGAACGAATTGACGTGGGATCAGCTGTGGTATCTATTCTCGCTAGCGGAGGGCCCATTGCTCAGGCTGAACGAATTGCCAATACTGTACAACTGCTTGGGCTTATGTCAGAGAGTCGTAAACTGCATGTCGGTTTCAGTGCAGGAAGGTTTGAATTCATGGCTCGACCCTATGGAATCAACCCCCGAAACGCAGTGGAAGAAGAGGCATGGCCAGCCCTGAGGGGCCAAATTTTCCTCGAAGCGGCAGATATTTTCCTACGGCTCTTGCGTGGCGACAGCATTTCCTCCGATGAGACTAGAGAAACCACTCTGAGCCGAGAGAACTTTCGTAGCGACGATGATTGGTTTGCAGTTCAAGAGTTAGCAGAAGGACTTGAACAAATTCCCATCAACAAAAGATATGTCTTTGAGAAACTCAGCATCGTCCCCAAAAATTGGCCGCGACAACAATTGGAATTGATCGCAGGAACCCATGATCCACGCGCTCAGGAATTCGTCAACTCCATCTTGCCAGTGAAAGTATTCAACCTCTCAATAACTCAACCCGAAGTCATTGAAGCAACCCACACTAGAATGGCAAATTGCTATCACCCTGATGGGGGAGAGTGGCAGAGAAGGGATATGCCGAGGACATCGTTCGTTTTCTTAAATGCCGAAGAAGGGTTGAGCCCTGAACAACAATCCAAAGCAGCTACTGAGGAGGCGAAAAAGGCCTTGGGCGCTTATTGGGCTGCTCTTGAAGGCACAATCGACCCCAATAAAGTCGAGAAAGCCGCAGATAATGCACTCATTGGTAACCCTAGCGAAATAGCACAGCAGATTCGCGAGCGGTTTCACCCGGATGACAGAATCATGACTTGGTTTGATTTCTTCAACCATGATTCTGAACGCGTATGCCGCAACATGCGCGCCTTCATCGAACAAGTCGTACCGATAGTGGAGGGGAGCGAATGAGCCTTAGGCATGATTCGCATACAGCAGACGCCCCGGGAAGGCCTGGTTCTGGAATTTTTCCGGATTCTCCCTTAGGAGAAAATGTAGAGGGCATACCTAGCGGCAGGGATGTCGAATGGGAACCATTGGTAGACTACAGGCGAAATGGGGTTTCAGAAACCACAATTCATGGAGCTGTCGCTTGGTCACATGGAGACGAAGTCATCCACTCCTTTGGAGGAAATGTTCTATGTTATGGACGCTCTATGATGAAGCCATTCATGTTGAAGGCCTTTGTCGATGAACTTGAGAACGAGACAAATTGGGAACAGAAGGCGATTTCGGTTGCTAGTCACAATGGGGATAGTGAACACGTCGCTGCTGCTCAAAGTCTGCTTTCTGAATCTGAATGGGGTCTAATGTTAACCCCTTTGGACGTGCCACTAATTCAGTTTGGTAGACAGGTAAGAAGACCACGCAGGTGGTATCATACCTGCAGCGGAGAACATGCAGCCATACTCAAGGGATGCCGGCTCAAAGGTTGGAACAGAGCGGGATATACTCTTCCTCATCATGAAGTCTTCAAATCCTACATGCAGACTTTGCGAGGATTCCTTGGAGAAGAGTGGCAACCACTAAGAATAGCAAAGGATGGGTGCGGACTACCCACCGTATCTAACTCGGTGAATGAACTGGCTCGTATCTATGCAGGTTTGGTCCGCCAGAAGAATGATGATTGGATATGGGAGTCAATGATTAGACATCCCGACCTTATTGGTGGGTTCAACCGACTTGATTCAACCATCATCAAAGCCGGAGAAGGCAAAGTCATCGCTAAGGAAGGAGCAGATGGATTACTTGGTATGGCGATAGAACATCCCGATTATCCAAAAGGACTCGGCGTAGTTGTGAAAGTCGCACACGGGTGGAATTCTCAAGCCACTTGGTACATAGCAAGGGCGATTCTCGGTGTACTAGGAATTGAACTACGCAATCCATACCCGTTACATCGACAAAAAGCGTTCATCGTTCCAGGAGTGGTCCCCTCGAATTTGATTGAAATTCTTGAGACCATCCCAACTTGGGATGAATGGGACCCCGATAGCGATCGGTGGCACTATGAAATCGATACGAGTGGTGATGAATTCTGATTATCGTCGAGAATCTTATCGGTGGCAAATTCACCTCTACAGATACACGATTGGATGATTTTAATCCAGCCACCACTCAGAAGATTGCCAGTATTCCTCGTTCAGGCAAAACTGAGGTTGAGGCTGCAGTTGAAGCCGCTGAACTAGCCTTCCCCGCCTGGGCAGTAGAGACTTTCGAAAACAGAGCGGCATGGCTGAACAAAATAGCTGACGCCTTGGAATCAAGGAGTGAAGAAATCGCAGCACTTGAGTCAATGGATACCGGTAAACCGATTACATTGGCAAGAAATGTTGATGCGGCACGTAGTGTTGCAAATTTCCGATTTTTTGCCGAACAGGTTATCAAGATGCAAGACAAGAAATTCCCAATGGATGACGCTGAAAATAACGTAATTCAGAAACCTGTTGGAATTGCGGGATTGATTACCCCTTGGAATCTACCGTTGTATCTTCTGTCTTGGAAGATAGCTCCGGCTCTGGCTATGGGGAATACCGTTGTCGCCAAACCTAGCGAATTAACTCCACTTACCGCAGACCTACTCGCCAAGGTGTTGATGGAAGTTGGCTTACCTGCTGGGGTAGTGAATATCGTCCATGGTCTTGGTTCAGAAGTTGGTCAAGCAATAGTCGAACACCCAGAAATCAAACTCATTTCATTCACCGGTGGCACCGCCACAGGCAAATTGGTTGCCGCTACTGCAGCGCCGATGTTCAAAAAATTGAGTCTTGAATTAGGTGGTAAGAATGCAAGCATTGTCTTTGCAGACGCCGAAATGCAGAACACGGTTGCTGGAGTTGCTAGATCGGCTTTTCTCAACCAGGGTCAGGTCTGTCTCTGCGGTTCGAGAATCCTAGTTGAAAGAAAAATCCACGATGAATTCGTACAAATGCTGTGCGAACATGTAGAGAAGATGGTGATTGGAGATCCTTCCAATGAAGAAACTCAACTCGGTTCATTGATTTCCCAAGAGCATCGCCAAAAGGTCGAGTCATACATCGCTTTGGCGGAACAGGAAGGTGGTGTTCTCATACATGGTGGAGGGCGCCCAGAATTGAAAGGTGAAATCGCTGCAGGAGCCTACTTGCAACCCACAATTGTGACTGGCCTTGATAGTGAATCTCGATGCTCCACCGAGGAAATCTTCGGCCCTGTTGTCGTAGTACACCCATTCGACAGCGAAGAAGAAGCAGTGGTAATGGCAAATGCAACTGAATATGGCCTAGCTGGTTCGGTATGGAGTAGCGACATTGCGAAAGCTGAACGGGTTGCTGAAGCTATCGATAGTGGAATGGTTTGGATCAACTGTTGGTTGCACAGGGACTTGAGAGTTCCATTCGGTGGAACCAAGAATTCAGGAGTCGGAAGAGAGGGTGGAGAATGGTCTCTTGCCTTCTTTTCAGAAGCACAGAACATATGCATCAAGAGATAAATGGTCTGACAAGACTATTGAAGTAAAGCCTAGGCACAGACCTCGTGCAACTCAACCCGTATTGGACAATGATGGGAATTATTCTCATCCTGACTCCTCTAACTTGTTGGTTTTTCACATTAGACCAAAAAGAGCGCAGAACTCCATTTGGAAGAATCTCACGCGTTATCCACGAGCAACGATATTATCTTCACATTCTAGGTTATCTTGTAATTATCCGATGGAAGTCTCTCACTGACAAATTGAATGAGCCGATGAAATCTTCCACTGGACACTGGACTGACTGGGTTTATGCCATAGAAGGAGACCTAACCCTCTGGGTACAGGAAGTCTTCAGCAATGCCATACTAACCGATATTCTGAACTTCCATTATCTCTTCATCTATCTATTCTTGATTTACATCACGACAGTCTACTTTGCATACGTAGGCGAAAGAGACATGACTGACAAGGTCACTCTGAATTATCTGCTCATCTATGCAATAGCAGTTCCTTACTATCTCTTCTTCAACGTTGAAGTCACTAGTTCATGGATTCCGGGGATGGATGCTCTACTCTATCACGATTATTGGTATGCTGAATTCTATGCTACTCACGACCCTCTTGACAATGCGGTTCCCTCCTTACACATTGCTATTCCATTCGGCATTATCCTACTCAATTGGTTACATGTCAGAGAACGCGGTATGAAAATGAAAGAATGGGCTCACTATCGCTATCATGTTTTCATTGTAGCAAATACAATACTATTCGCTTTCACAATCCTATATCTTGGAATCCACTGGTTGGTTGACATCCCATTGGGGATGGCAATAGGCGCTATCGGAGCATTGTTTATTCATCATGTCCAACCTAGAATGCGCAATGACCACGGTAAGATGTTTGAAGGGGTTGATCGCAAGAAAGTGATGCGCCACGTTATGGTAGAAGGATGCATTGGGTTACTTCTATTGGTTGGAATCTTTGGAGCAATTGCCTATCAAGAAGCGGAAGTGGATGACAGAGTTTCATTCCGACTTGGAGAAGGAGACACCGCCTACGATATAATTCAGAAAATGGACTACGGTGAAACAATCGAAGTAGAAGTGAGTAACGTTGGTCAAGAAGGAATTCTGCATGTAACCGCCATGCAGTTACAAGCCAGTCTTGATGCGATGCAAGGTGACGGTATAGATTGGCAGATGCTGGTTGACGAAGCAGGTGGAGAATTATTGTTGGAACCTGGAGAGAGTGAAACTTTGATCCTCAATAGATCGAGTATCTGGCACTTGGTCTTCATACACAATCCTGTTGATTCTGGAGCAGAAGTGATGGAGGTTAAGATTGCAAATCACTATCCTGATGATTCGATGTTCGGAGCCTTCCTGCTTTCCATACCGTCATTATGGATGACTGGTTTTGTCATTCATAGGTTGGTGCGCTTGAAGATGTCTGGCCAACCTCTAATCTCATCTCTTCCATCTTACAAATGGCACGGCAGTGAATCGGAAGAATAGGGCACTCTAACTGAGAAACAAGCGACTCATTCAAAGATTGTCTGCTATGCCAAGGTTCCGTGGGCGCCGAC
>CAZGIY010000073.1:0-8069 GCA_964526445.1 uncultured Candidatus Poseidoniales archaeon | reverse complement strand
CCTTGAAGGACTTGAGATCAATTTGCCTGAGATTCCAATAACCTCGAATATGGATGGTGGTTTCTATCCAATGAGTAGGGATTCTCAGAGAACTGTAAAGCAACAGGTACTGGACAAATTGGCTCCGCAGATGGCTAGTGCCGTGGAGTGGACAAAACAGATTGAGACCATGTATAATTCTGGTGCTCGTCTATTTGTTGAGGTAGGCCCGAAGCGCGCATTGACTGTATTTGCCTCGCAGATTTTGGAGAAGCGACCCCACATCTCAATGATGACCAATCACCCGAAGTTTGGAGGTATTCCTTCTCTGTTCAATGCTCTGGCTGAGATGGCGGTCGCAGGACGTCCATATCGCTGGCCGCGTTCAGATTCTCCCTTGCTCACAGAAGGATTCAGAGCAGGCCCAATCGAGGCTTGGCAAGTAGAAACTGAGGAAATGCCTGTAGCTTTACCTGAATCTGTAGAACAGGTTGAACCAGAAGCAACCCAACCTGAAGCCACAACAGATGTGGAGGCACTTGTCGAGGATTCTGGAATGGATGAATTGGAACTTGAGATTGAGTGGATAGCAAGTATTCTTGCAGGGGTTAGTGGTTATCCTGCCAGTATGTGTCGTGGAAATGTAGATCTTCGCAGCGGTTTAGGATTGAGTGATGAAGTAGTTCAATCTGTATTCAATTCCCTTGAGAAACAAGGTAGAGTTGCTGCTGACTTTGATACTTCTGAAATCAAGACGGCTGCGCAAATATGCGATTGGGTAGAAGGAGTGCCGGAAAATTTCCGTGTGGCCGCATCCAGTAATCGCCCTGCACTCTCTCCTAACCAAGAAAGTTCTCCGCAAGGACAAGTCGTTCATAAGGTGGTAGAGAAGGTTGTTGAGAAAGTAGTCTCGGGAGATCCGTTGCAGAGTCGCAGAGACGATCCATTTGTTGTGACTGGAGTCAGTCTTGGGTTGCCGGGTGAAGGCAAGGTATTCGATGATGATAATTTCGAGAAATTAGTACGTGGAGAAACTTGTATCAGCGAAGTTCCGGATGATTACAAGCAGAAAATTCTCGACAAGAACATCGTACGCCTAATCAAGGGCAGAGATGGACAAGCGAGGATGGAGGCTGCTGAGGAATTCGGCGATATTCCACAATTAGCAGGTCTGGCAGGTGACTTCGACATAACCGAAGAATTCGGAGTTGATGCAAAGATTGCCCGTTCTTGGGATACTTCTACTCAATTAGCGGTAGCAGCAGGACTCATTGCTCTACGCGATGCTGGAATACCATTGACTCCTGAAGAGAAGATTGGCAAGGGAGGTCTGCGCCTCATAACTAATTGGCAGATACCTCAGAGATATCGCGACCGCACAGGCGTGATCTTTTCCAGTTGTTTCCCTGGTTCCGCTAAAACCGTCAAACATAGTGCCCACAACGGGGCTGATGAAGAGGGACGTTTCGAGAGGTCATATCTTTTCCAGATACTGAATATGGGACATTCCCAGTTTGCACAATATACGGGAATTAGAGGTCCTAACAGCACCATCAATCTAGCGTGTGCCTCTACTGCTGCGTCATTCACTTTGGCGGAGGATTGGTTGACTACTGGCCGTTGTGATAGAGTAGTAATCATCAGCGCTGACAACGTTACGGGGCCAGATCTTTGGGAGTGGATTGGTTCAGGTTTCGCAGCTAGTGGGGCTGCATCCACAAGTAATGTCATCGAGGAAGCGGCTCTTCCTTTCGATGCCCGTAGAAATGGACTGATTCTTGGTATGGGCGCAGCCGCATTTGTCATTGAGCGCAAGAGCGAAGCCACAGAGAGGGGAGTTCAGCCATATGCGGAATTGCTTGGGGCGCATATCGCCAATTCATCTTATCATGGGACAAGATTAGATGTTGAGCACGTTGCTGCAGAGGTGGATCATTTCGTGTCCCAGATGGAAGATAGATGGGGAGTTAATCGCAAGGAGATTGCATCTGAGACTTTCTTCTACAGCCATGAGACCTACACTCCAGCGAGAGGAGGTTCTGCTCAGGCTGAGGTAAGGGCCTTGCGAGAGACCTTCGGTACTGCTACCGATTCGTTAGTCATTTCCAATACAAAGGGATTCACAGGACATCCGATGGGTGCGGGAATCGAAGATGCTTCGATGGTTCACGCTCTACACACAGGACGCGCCCCTCCAATTGCAAATCACAAGGAAGTGGACCCTGAATTAGGAGATCTCAATCTGAGCAAGGGAGGTTATCACGAAAATATGAGGTATGGATTGCGATTTGCTGCAGGTTTCGGTAGCCAGGTTGCAATCACATTCATGCGCTCATGCGAAGTTCAGGGTGATAGAATCGACATGGATAGATTGATACGATGGAATCAGGACCTTGCAGGAACAGACAATTTGCAATTGAAGGTCTTGGAAGGTAAATTGGTTGCATATCTTGATGGGGATGACAATCTACATGGTGGTGTACAAGGCAAGGATTGGAAACCCGGAGAATATACAAGCAAAGAAGCCGAAACTATTACGGAAGCTGCCGTAGAAGCAGAGCCTGAATCGGCACCTAAGGAAGAATCACTGCCTTCTACAGTAGAGTCTGCCTCTAGTGTTGACAAGGATTCGGTTTCAAGTACAGTTGTAGAGGTTGTAGTGGAACACACCGGCTATCCTGCTGATTTCATCGAACTAGATCAAGATCTAGAAGGTGAATTGGGTATTGATACGGTCAAGCAGGCCGAAATCATGGGAGATATTCGCGAAAGGCTCTCTTTACCAGTAGATGAATCGTTTATTCTTGCTGAGCATCCCACTTTGAATCACATGATTGATTACATCCTCAAAATGTCAGGTTCCAGTATGGTATCTTCTCCGGTAGAATCAGAGATTGATGACAAGGTAGAGGAAGAACCTGTTTCAGAGACAGTACAGAAACCAGAACCAGAAACTGAGGAGCAGGTAGAGCCCGCGAAGAGTGCCGCTTCTGTAGAGGTAGATCGAAGCGAAGTCAAGACAGTTGTCCTGGAGGTGGTTGTGGAACATACTGGTTATCCCGAGGATTTCATCGAGTTAGATCAGGATCTAGAGGGTGAATTGGGAATTGACACGGTGAAACAAGCGGAGATGATGGGTGACATCAGAGAGCGTTTCTCACTTCCAGTCGATGAGTCATTCAGTTTGGCTGAACATCCTACTCTCAATCATTTTGTCGAGTATATCGTCAAGATGCAGTCTGGTTCTGGAGAAGTTGTTCAGGCCGTAGAGAATGAGGTTGAATCGATGCCAAAGGCCGAACTGGAATCCGAACTTGAGCCAGAACCGGAACCAGAGGAGCAACCGGCATTGGAACCTGAGCCAGTAGTTGAACCTGAAGTTGAACCTGAAGCGAAAGGTGCAGTTGCTGAGCCCAGTGCATCGATAGATGTTTCAGAAGTCGAGGCTAAGGTTCTGCAGGTAGTTGTTGATCATACTGGATATCCAAAGGATTTCATCGAGATGGATCAGGACCTTGAGGGTGAATTAGGAATTGATACGGTGAAACAGGCAGAAATGATGGGTGATATCAGAGAGTTGTTTGAACTGCCCGTGGATGAACAATTCAGTTTAGCAGAACATCCGACATTGAGTCATTTCGTTGAGTACATCATCAGAATGAAGGGTGGAACAGTATCTCCTCCGGAAGCGGTTACAAGTGTTGCAGAGAGCGATGCAGAAGAGATTCCTTGGCGCTGGTCAGACAATGTGCTTTCAGAGGTTCTTGCAGAATACCATCTCGACGATAGGGATGAGTTGATTGAGGTCGCCAAGAAACATGATGACGGCAATCGATACCTCAAGCGAGAAGAGATTCAGGCTGCTGCAGAGGAGTTGAAGGATAGCAAAATGACTTGGAGATTCTCGGACAATGTGGTCTCTGCAGTCCTTGCCGAGCACGGCCTAGATGATGCTGACGCCTTGGTTGAAGCCGCAAAGAAACATGATGATGGCAATCGCTACTTGAAGAAGGAGGAACTTGAGGCAGGGGCCCGAGACCTTGTGGGAGATGAACCGCCCCCTGATGATGAGGAAGAATCCCCTTTAGCGAATAGGGTGGTCACTGAAGAGCAATCGCAGGAGACCGCCCTACAGACCAGTCCACGCGCAGGAGTCCGCAGATGGCAGGTCGAAGTCGAGGAAGCCCTCACTGAAAAAGATCAAATTCTTCTGAGTGGAACCGTATTGGTCACTGATGATGGCATTGGTATTTCCGAAGAGGTTTGCTCAATACTACAATCCAAGGGACTTTCCACCATTCGTGTCTCCCTTGAACTAGAACTCAAGGAGATGGTCTGCGAAGAACATGCAGGGCAGAAAGTGTACCGAGTAGATCCTTCAAAGGAATCGCAGATTAATGAAATGTGCATGGAAATCAAAGAAGGATGTAAGGATGATTCTCTTTGTGGCATCTTGCACTTTGCTCCAGTACAGTTGTCCGGTAGTAATTGGGAGGTTGGTGCCTCTTCAAGGGTAGCTACTTTGGCAAGCCATTCCTTGTTTGGAATGCTCAAGTATCTCGATGAACTTCTAGCATCCTCGCCGTCAGCGGTAGTCGCTTCTTTATCTGCCATGGATGGAAGACATGGCAACATCGGAGAGAGGTTCAATTCTCTGGCATGCGGAGCCTCTGGTATTGTCAAATCATATGCACATGAGCGTACTGAGATTCGTTGTCGAGCATGGGATTTACATCCCGAGTTGGCCGCAGACACTTCCCACGTTGCTGAGTTGTTGGTAGATGATTTGTTACAGAACGGGGGAGATGTAGAGATTGGTTTCGACAAGGACCTGCGCCGCTGGCGTTTAGTCATGTTCGATGAGGAATTGGTGGCTGAACCTACTAGCCTACAGCCAGATGATGTCTGGCTGGTCAGTGGCGGTGGGTCCGGTGTAACCGCGGCAGCCATTAACGGATTGGCCAACTCTTGTCGTAATGCAGGTGCCATGTTCGTCTTGTTAGGTCGTACTGAGGCGATGGACGAACCTGCTGGTTGGTTGGATTGGAACGAAGATCAGTTGAACGAACGTAAGATGCAATTACGCGAAGAATTGGTCGGTGTTAGCGAATCAGGAAAGGTCTCAATGGTAGAATGGAATAAGGCTTGGCAACCATATCTCAGAAGTCGAGATATCCACAAAACAATAGCGAAGATTCGCAAGAGCGGAAATAAGGCGATATATCGTGCCTGTGATGTCACCGACTTGGGCTCATTGCAAGAAATTGCCAAGCGTCAGGGCCCTATTACTGGAATCGTTCATGGGGCTGGAATAGAAGATAGCAAACTGGTCGCTGAGAAGACTTGGCAGACCTTCTCTACTGTTGTTTCGATTAAGGTAGATGGTTGGAAGGCTTTGGTTAGTGCTGCTGAACACTCAGGAGGAGACCTTCGATTTGCCGCTTGTTTCACCAGCGTTGCTGGAAGATTAGGTAATGGCGGACAGACGGATTATGCTGCAGCGAATTCGATTTTGGATTCCGAGATGGCGCGACTTACAGCAGGAGGAAAAACTCGTGCAGTAGCAACGGCTTGGACTGGATGGAAGGATGTAGGAATGGCTACACGCGGAAGTCTAGAGAAGATATTCGAAGCAGCAGGAATAGAGACGATACCCGTGGACAAGGGGGTCTCAATCTTTGTTGATGAGGTGCTCCGAGGAGGTAAGCGTAGAGTCATGTGCTGTGGTTCAATGGGTATAATGGACAAGTTTGAATCATTTCGCGCACCACCTCTGAAATTACCAGCTATTATGTCTGGATTGATAGCGGATCCTGCGCGTTTCCCCTTTGTCGATCGCTTGTTGGATTTGCAAGAAGGCGAGCGGATGGTCAGTGAGTGTCTGCTTTCGACTGAGGCGCACCCTTTCCTTGCAGACCATTCAATCGATGGAGTGCCATACCACCCGGGAGTCATGGCACTGGAGATGTTCGCTGAGAATGCCTTGCTGCTACTGCCTGAGTTCTGTCTTGCAGGTTTTGAGAATGTCAAGTTTGGCCTACCTATCAAATTGATCAAAGGTCCTCAGAAAGTACGCGTAGTGTCTGAACTGGTTCGTCGCAAGCGCGACCACTATTGGGTTTCTTGTCACCTTGAGAGCGATTTGGTCAATTCGAAGGGTGAGGTCTTCGGCAATCCAAGGATGCATCACAAGGCTACAGTCAGATTAGTTCGGAAATCGAATGATTTGACCAAACATTTAGCCTCTGAACTGCATGACATTCCTGACATAGGAGTCCCAATATCTGGTGAGTTACAGCATCATCCCAGTTTCATTTATCTACGCTTCTTCCATGGTCCAAGATTCCAAAGTCACGGTGGAATCATTCGAGGTTTCAATGTGGGGGAGATGAGAGGAGCAGATGGTATTGCATTAATGCGTCATCAGTTGCCTGAAACTGATCAGTTTGCAGTAGAGAACGAGGGCGAGTCCATTCTTCTAGAGGCCTTACCAATGTTGGTTGAGGCAGGGTTCCAGAATGCCGGATTGGTGACGATGGAAAGTGATTCACTGATGTCTTTGCCAGTAGGAATTGAGTGGATGACAGTACTTGCTGTACCTGAAGTTGGAGAACAATTACGCGTTAGAAGTCTGTGCCGCGCTACGGAAGATGGAGGCGTTGGGGTACACGATGTGGTAGTAGTTGGTGAGGATGATTCGCCACTATTGTCTCTCAAAGGTTTGAGACTCAAAGCAATGGCTCCCTTGGCAGAGGAGATGAAGTTCACTCTGGATGGATGAACGTGTTTGAATTCAATCAGAGCCCTAGAATCACACTGGTGTTGCTCGATATATTAACCGAGTATGATACAATTCCAGATTTGGTGAATGTTGATGAATTTCAGTCATTCAAGACCGAAAAACGTCGATTGGAACATATTTCTTCTAGAATCGCACTCGCCGAAGGCTTGTCTAGTTGGGGCTTGGATTCCGAACAGATTCATGTCGTGAGAGATGACAAGAGGGCGCCCTCGTTGAAATGGCTACAAGGAACATTCCGTTCTCAAGAACTTCCAGGGATTTCGTTGGGGCATTCACATGGTAAGGCAGTTGTGGCATTAATCGAGCCGGGATGGTGGGTCGGAATCGATGCTGAGCCTGTAGATAGGGTGATTGCAAGTAATGCATTTGATCAGTTCTGCAAGGGTGAGGAACTCGAGATGATTAGGCAAAACTCTGAGGGTGCGGTAAGGTTGTGGACGAGCAAGGAAGCCGTCCAGAAAGCAATGCATCTAGGTATGCATCTGAACCCGCGCGACATTGCCTTTGCAAATGAAATTCCAATTGTAGGAGAATCACAGAAAATTTCTATTGGAAATCAAAAAATTCAATTGAAAAATATGCTGTTTCAAGACTATCATGTCTCGGTTGCTTGGAAGCCAGCAGAAACGGCGCAATTAGATGCTGAAGAATTGCTCATTGCGGAATTAGCTGAGCGAATAAGAGACGATGAGGGGAACCTGAAGTTTGAGGTTGGATGCAAGACTGTTAGAGGGAGAATCTAATTCCAGAATGCTGCTTCTTCCCAAGGTAGGCCAACTGCTATTCCAAGAATCTCTAGAATTACATAATTGAAGATAAGATATGCGATGATGGCAATCGTAAATACAAGAAGAGAGGTATTGATAACTCTCCTTCTTTGTCTCTTGGCTTCATCCAGAGTACAGATTCCTTGTTGACGGAAATAACGCCAGAGGCCAAAAGCAAGGAACCCTAGAGCCAAAGCGTAGAAGATGTATCTGGCTGGTCCGAAGTACATCTCATTGGATAATGCAGCAGCGGTTGAGATACTAGCAAGCCCAAACATTACCAGAACAACGCTAGGAAGGCAACACATGCTAGCAATTACAGCACCTCCGCTTATCCACCGCCACATACCTTTGGAATCACCAACTGCTGAATCTGAGCCTTCTGCTTCGGCCATGTTTGCCGTAGCAGGGGGTCATACATCAAGCGTTGTTTACTTATCTTACCAAAGGTGCCTTCATAGCGATGTATTTTGGCTTCGGTAAGAATCAGGTGAAGAACAAGTGCGGGTGGCGGGAATTGA
>CAZGIY010000072.1:0-8259 GCA_964526445.1 uncultured Candidatus Poseidoniales archaeon | reverse complement strand
TTATTACACACGCATAGCGTTTCAGTCATGCGTTTTTACACATGGCGCGGTGAGAGGGATTCGAACCCTCGTGGGTAGACCCACCGGATTAGCAATCCGGCGCAATGGCCAGGCTATGCGATCACCGCAGCAGTACGGCCACCTAAGATGTCAACATCAAATCATCGGTGTGAGATTCGTCGTGATCAAGAGAAGAATGATGCGAGATCATCTTCCATTTCATCATCGCCATCCCACTTTTTTTCTCCAGCCATTTTCAGTTTGACGATCTTCCTCTTCTTGAGGATAATCGGCAAAGCGATCAAATTGATACAGAATATTACGAGGGTAGACAATCCGATTATCTGGAAACGCTCATCACCCACCCAACTATTCAATTCACCAAGATACTCAACTCCCATTGGAGGTTCTTCAGGAGGCGGTGGTTCCGGAATCAGGTGCTCATTGAATTTCCAGAATTCCTCATCCACTTGAACACGCGCCACCGAACCACTGACTTGGTCGGGTTCCCAATTGATATTTCCAACTTCATCGATAGGTGCCAAAATGTAGTAATAGGTATGATAGGGCCTTATTCCATGGTATGAAGATTCATTCCACCAGCCCTTTTCCTGGCCATCCGAACTGAGGAATTCTCCTATCGATTGAAGACGTGATAGATTCATGTTCTCATCAGGTTCAACCTCTGCTCTATACATGTGGAAGCGTGCCTCGGAATCATCAGGCCAGTTCCATGTGAGGTTAACCACGTAGCACATATCCCAATCATGATGATCTTCCCAACAAGATGATTCATTGGTGAAATATGATTGGCCGCTGAAGCCAGAAACTCCAGAAGTTGGCGGCAGAGCATCTCCACAAGCCATGTCGGGCACTCCCGAACCGTTCCATCCCGAGGTGTTTGCCCTAGACCAATCGGTCATTCCCTGTCTGTCTATGGGGACCAATGCGTAAGAGGCACAATGACCTTCATCTAGCGGCACTGGGTCATACCAAGTTGAATTATGAGAATCAATATCCGTAACGTAGTACAATCTCTCATATTCTGCCTCTTGATTATCTGTTGCCTCAGAAGGATGTCGCATTGCTATGTTGTTAGCATTGACCCGCTTTAGGATTCGCCAGCCGTTAAAGTAGACATTGTCCAAATCACCGGTTGGAGTGAAATCGATCTTCGTATATCCGCCCGGAAGCAATTCGACGACTATATTCTCAGCCGAGACGTTGATTGGTGGCAAGTCACCTACCAGTAACAAAGTAGTCTTAGATGTAAGAAACAGTTCAGCACTGTTTTTGTTGTTGGCGTGGAAGGAAGCAGGGTGTACTAACTCCTGCCAAGTACCGTCATTTATCGATGGTAGCGAATACATATACAAGGAGTCAGTGGGCACTGAGTCAGGAATGATTGAAGATAGATTAAGTTCGAATTCCATACTGTCCATACCTGGATCTGGATTGCTTGGATCTGTACTCACAACATCGAATTCAAACAGCATCAAAGGACTGAGGTTCTCTGGCAAGTTGTAATCAATATTCAATAGAGGTAAGGAAATCTCGTGGTCTAAGGCCGCATTAGACCTCGTCAATGCCTCACCCTTGATTACCGGGAGATAGTCTAGATTGGTACGGTTATAGACAGTTATTATCTTTCCAGAACTCTCAGTATTTCCTAGAGCATCAGTAACTACCAAATTCAGGTTGTGATCACCCATACCCAATTCGTCTGCTGGAATCTTCAAAACCTTACCATAACCTTTGTTGATAACTCCTGCCAACCACCATGAATAGTTCAGTGGTCTAGCAGCAGTAGAAGAGATTTGAGCAATTAACTCGACTTCTCCGCCCGTGTCGTAAGTTCCATCCACAGAACTCAGTGTGATGGATGGATTCATTGGCCCAGCAATTACATCGATGACTTCGAAAAGCCAATTATCTTCGGCATTATAATCTTCAATTCCATCAATAATCGCACCTAGAGTTGCATTTATCTCATAACTACCCAATGCTGTCAAATTGAAAGTACAAGCATAGGACTGTCTAGGAAACAAAATCGGTACTGTACAATTCATGAGTTCATTCTGGCCACTAAAATCAAAAACCTCTAGGTACAATTGAGTTTCATTTGATTTGAGGTAACCAATATTCACAACGTTGACCTGGACGGAGTCCTCACCATAGAAATACTCAACACTATCAAATTGATATGCAGGGAACATACTTTCTATTCTTAAATCGAGAGTATCGTTGAAATATACTGTAGCACTATACAAATCATTGAATGAATTCAAATCTTGACTATCAACACCTTCAGAGTCAGTGGCTGAAGAATTGAATACACCTATCTCAAGAGTAAAAGTTCCAGTCTGGGGAGAGAATAAATCAGGAAGGGTACGATTGAAAGTTGCCTCACCCCATTCTGAGAAGCCAGAATGATTCGAACTGTTGGAAGCGATGACATCCCCAGTACTATTCACCAATCTCCAGCCCATCTCCACATCGAAAGTACAACCAAAACAATTGTTTGAAACCCCACGAGCATACATCGGGTAAGAGGTATTACTATTGTATACATAATCTCCATCCTCGATAGCATAGGTATGGTTTGCTGGGCGCATATCGTATTCTTCTGCGATGTCGATATCGAAAAGATTGTCCGCAACCCAGAAGTTGTAGATTAGCGAATCGTCACTAGAATCGCCATCTTCCTCAGCGAACTTGAATTCTACAGTATGGACCCCAGTCTCCTGTTCATCTGGAAAGAAGCGGGAGGAGAATTCCAAAACTACTTGTTCACCGGGATCGATATTGTTGACCGTGCCTGTTCCGTCAACCCTACCACTGTTGGGACAACCTGTGGAAGAGTGGTCACCCGAACAAACGTACCATCGCACCAATCGGGAAGAATCCATGCTCTGAGAGTCAGTGTTAATGATGTTCACAGAAAGTGGAATCCCGTCGAATTTGGAATAGTAAGCATTCTCTATGGGAGAGTTACCACTGAGGATTCCCAGTTTCGTATCTGCAGCACTGGCTAAAGGTACTGGAACAAGTGCTAGAAGCCCTCCCATCAACAGTAAAGAAACGAGCAGAAAAGCACTTCTCGTGCTCCTGACTTCATTGCGACAAGGCGCGGACGCACTGCTCATCATTGTTCTGCTCACATGCGGCCCTCAAATATCAATCGGTCATAAGGGCTGCAAATGCCCTTTAGATGGCCCCTGAACGTCGATTCAGCCCTAGACTTATGGTGGAGTCGCGCATGGAAGTAGATGGAGGAAGCCAATTGATGAGCACATCTCACGCCCAAAGGGATGAGGAAGGGATGACCGCAGTCATCGAATTCTTGACAGCTTTCGTACTCTTCCTGATGATAGTCACAGCCTTCCTTTCTTTAGCCCAGTTGACTCTTGGACCTTATGATTCTACCACAGATAGACTTGATCAGTCTGCGGTTGCAGGCTTGACCATCTTGACCGATTCTCAAGGCTGGTTCACTCCAATAGTCGAAGATGAACGAGATACTGACAATTCCACCACAGAGTGGCACTTGATTCCAGCCGAACAACTTGCGGAAGGAGATGTACTACCGGGCTTAGCAACCTCAGATGGCGCCTTAGATATTGAAAAAATCGAAGCATTGTCGAATGTAACTGAATCCCAACTTGCTGAAGGAATAGGATTGGATAGCAGAATCAACCTGCGATTGATTATGACTGTAATCGAATCAAACAACCCTCTCAGAACTGGAATGGTCATCTTTGATGACGGTACATCAAGAGAAAAATCCAGAGATAGTGCTAGTGCTAGCAGGGTTTTCCCAATGTCTGATGAATTGGTACGAGTTACTCTTGAAGTGCACGATGCAGTGAGAACTTATTCAGAGATTGAAATTAGCGAATTCATGCCACGTCCAGCCAATGGAGGACCAGAATGGATTGAATTGTACAACCCTAATGGCTTCGCTGTGGACATGAAAGGATGGGGCCTGGAAAGAACCACTCAGGGCTATGGGAGTGCTTCAGTTCTATTCGAAGAAGGAACATTGGCAGGTGGAGAGCGAGCAATTCTCAGTGGAGATTTGAATTCCCAAGATATTGGCAACGCCTCTTGGAGCACCGATGTTTCATCGAGTGGCTTACTTGGATATGGAGCGATAGAAGGATTGGGAGACCTAAATGGAAAATTAGTTTTGACTCGTGCCTCAATCGATACTAGTCTTGTTTCTACCGTCATGGATATTGAATGGGATCAAACTTGGAATCTAAGCAGTGGTCAAAGCCTCGTATTCATTGGAGAAGAACCCTCTTCTGCAGAATCTTGGAGTCTAGCAGCGACCCCTACACCAGGGGATTGAAACAAAATCCACCCATCCTTGAACAAGTTGGTATCTTCTCGTTCATGCAATACGCTGAACGGTCTCTGGAGTGATACCTTCTTCTGGAGTTACACGGTAAGTTACAACAGCTAAGTTCTCAGGTGCGTTACGGAATTTCTTGACGACCATTCTAGTTTCGAACTCGGTACCTACCATGAACACCTCAAACTTCAGAACCATGTCAGCAATCATTGTGATCTCAGACTCCATGGCCTTGCTTACCGTATCGGCGCTAACCGTCATCAGCAGCAGACCTCGCATCATCTGGGTATGTGCCTGCATCATTCTCAGCATCGATACCACTCGACTGTGATCATCTCTTTGGAAAAAGAAATCCATATTGTCAACAACCGCACGGAAGTAAGGCTTGAGAGTCATGATTTCATTGGTTAACTCCGTTAAGAAATCATCCGCCTCTTCGTCAACGAATCTGGTCTGCGCCAAGGTCTGGATATCCTTCATATCAAATCCCTGTAATCGATATCGACTGGCTTGCAATTCTTTTTCCAAGACCCTGTCATTGTATTCCTCACCAATCGTTCGCACATTGATGTCATCTGGCCATCCATACTTGTTGAAAACACGCAGAATCTCGTTACCTGATTCTGCAGTTGAGACGTACAAAGTATTCTCGGGTTCTTCAGCAGGGGAGGAGAACTGCTTGGCGAACAACTCTGCACCAGCCCCAGTCTCGACAATTCCAATGACTGTGAAACCGCGCGGTATTCCTCCGCGCATTTCTATGTCGAACTTGGGGACTCCGAAAGAGCCGACATCCCCGAAGTACTCCTCGTCCTCTGCGTCGAAAGTCAATCCTTTTCTTGCCATACATTACACCTCTAATGAATCACCACTTGCCCACGGTCTACCATGTCGGTACAATACAGGTCAAGATTCGCCAACACACCAGGAGGTGTTTGATCAGGAACATTGAGAATTACCGAAAGAACATCCCTCTGTCGAAAGGTATTGATGAATGTGTGAAGATATTCTGCCAGCATCCTTGATTCATTGTATATTGCCAAAGCATTGACACTGTCTAAGAAAACGAAATTACGCTCGTTGGTGGTTGTTCTCATGTGGTACAGAGTTCGCAGGAGCACGCTCTCCAGCATAATTGGCGAGTCGACGAAACTCACGTTATCATGTGGAACCTCTGTTCCTCCGAGGAAACCGGAGGAAACTAGATCGATGAAATGGATATTCTCGGTTGACAGACCCAGTCCTTCCAAGGCCTCAATCATCTCAGAAGCACTGCGGCTCGCTGAAATATAGACTCCACCCATCTCAAATGAATGGAGAAGAGGGACCAAAACGCTGGCGGTTACCATGAATGCATTCGAAGTTCCGCAACGGACCTGGATGGAACTGTTTAGAGAGACCTCTGTAAGTTGCTCTGCAATTCTTTGATCTAGTTCAATCATCAGCCACCCCACCCTTGTATCTTGTCTACCGTAGTACCCCATTTGAGCATTGGAGTCAACATTACCCCAAGAGGAGTCAGTTCTAGAGTGTATTTGGCGCGGCTATGCGGAGTTCCTCGCATCTTTACCACCTGCAGGAAGCGCAACAAGTGCCCCATCCTCTCAACATCACCCATGACTATGATTCCATCGCATATCGCCTCCTCCACACCAAATGAGGACCAGTGAGCATTTTCAGTAGCCGAAGTTATCTCCGAGATTAGAATGGTAGTACAACCCAAAGTAGCGAGTTTCTTTCCGAGCGTGAAGAGAAAATCTCGTATCAACTGCTCACTCTTAATCTTGTAACACAACGTGGTTACCGAATCGATGACCAAACGAGTAACTCCAATTGTGTTGACTATGTCGGTAATCGACTTGATTAAAGCGTGAACATCGTCAAGATCGAAGGTAGCCTTCTCTAAGCCTAACCAAGAGTACAATACGTCCATATCGAACACGTTGATCAACCCACTATCTACCATATTCATGTCGAAGAACGGGTATTGTCGGATGTTTTCCAATAATTTCACTGATGGTTCTGTAGCAGTAAAATGTGCACATGCTTCACCAGTTGCTGCTCCATGGACAAGGAATTCCATGCCTAACGTTGTCTTGCCGCTTCCACAGGTTCCTGCGGCTAGAACAGTAGAGCCGTAGGGTATTCCACCTCGCAGAATCTCATCGAGACCATGAACTCCTGTGATACACCTATCGCGAGTGTACGAGGGGCCCTGCATCATCACAATCAGAGGTCCGACTACGGATGCGGTTGAAGAAGCCTGTGCCACCGAAGGTGGCCAAATGCCTTGTCTGCGGCGGTTCATTGAAGGGGGAGCAGTGTGCACGGCTACATGATGCGGAGGCTTGAGAGGCTCGACGAGGAAGAGGCAGTTAGCCCTGTCATCGCCACAGTCCTGTTGCTTGCAATAACCGTACTTCTAACTAGCATGGTCTTTGTTATGTTCCAAGGTGCCCTTGGTTCAGTAGAGAAGATTGGGCCCAAAGGAGGAGTTTCTGTTTCGGAGTTGTCCAATGGCTACCACATTGTGACTTTCACTTCATTGGATAAGCCATTAGATCCTGACAAGGTGAGATTGAGCCTCATTCCAATGGGTGAATCTGGCAACACCTTGGTTGTACGAGCGGGAGATTCTAGCGTATACGGAACGGTTGGATCTGAGACTTCGTTCATCGATGCAGATGCAGGATACACAGTCACTCAAGGCGATTACTTCGTACTGGATACCGATTTTCACGGGCTCGGTAGTGGAGACTGGAGAGTGCAGTTATTCTACGAGAACACCAATTCCATAATCACCACCTTCACCATCAAGGAATGAAAGCCCTACTGAAAGCCTACCTGTGGGTGCATTGAAGAGTAGATGCCAGCACGCTTTGATGTGCGCACCGAAAGTGAAGGGGCAGTGCTGCTCGATAGCCTTTCTAGGCCACTGAGAGACCTGCGCCTATCTGTCACTGACAGGTGCAATCTACGTTGCACGTATTGTATGCCACGCGAAATCTTCGGACCAGACCATCAATTCCTGCCAAAAGAATTGATCTTGAATTATGAAGAAATGACTGTTTTGGTGAAAGCCATCTCGGGTTTGGGATTGCATAAACTGCGCTTGACAGGTGGTGAACCTCTGCTACGCAAGGACCTACATCGCCTCATTGAGATGCTTAGAATCGAATTAGGAGAAGAGATAGATATCGCCATGACAACAAATGGAATATTGCTGGCGAAACATGCCGATGAATTAGCCAAGGCTGGACTGAACCGAGTAACCGTTTCTTTGGATTCACTGGAAGATGAAATTTTTCGCATGATGAGTGATACCAAGGCGGAGGTTGCAGATGTTCTCAATGGGATCAAAGCCGCTAAGAATGCCGGTCTTGGCATCAAAGTGAATTGCGTCATTAGAAAAGGCAGCAATGAAAACCAAATTCTTCCTTTAGTCAATCATTTTCGTAATACCGGAGTATGCTTGAGGTTCATCGAATACATGGATGTCGGAAATAGCAATGAATGGAGTCTTGAGGAGGTAGTTCCAGCTTCAGAAATGATTGATCTGATTAATCGTGAATTCCCGATCCAACCTGTGGCTGCCAGCCATGTGGGCCAGGTTGCCAAAACGTGGGAATACCTCGATGGGGCGGGCAGTTTAGGCTTCATTACCTCAGTTAGTCAACCGTTTTGTGGAGATTGCTGCCGCGCAAGATTATCGGTAGACGGGCACCTCTATACTTGCCTATTTGCTAGTAAAGGGACTGATTTGATGAGTCCATTGCGCCAAGGTTTGAGCGAAAAGGAACTGGCTGAATTGACAAGTGAGATCTGGCGCAAGCGAGATGATAGATATTCAGAATTAAGAGGAAAACTCGGAAAGGAATTGGAAAAAGTCGAGATGTCCTATA
>CAZGIY010000071.1:0-8512 GCA_964526445.1 uncultured Candidatus Poseidoniales archaeon | reverse complement strand
TGAGTGACCTCCATGTCATTAGCAGCATATGTGCACGTCACCGTCAACAAACGATTTGGAGATGACATTCGCCTATCCTATTCCCGTACGGAAATAGTAGATGATTTTGAGGACCTTGAACACGAATTGGTACGCGAGGCAATGCGGATGACCGGAGTCACCAGTGGGGTCGAAATAACCACTATTGCCGATATTCCTTCCAGAGGAACCGGATTAGGTTCATCCAGTGCTGTAACCGTGGGCTTGCTCAACGCCTTGCACCGATTCAAGGGGAATGATTTCTCACCTGAGGAATTAGCATCTCAAGCATGCCAGATTGAAATCGACATTCTTGGACAGCCAATAGGCAAGCAAGACCAGTACGGTTGCGCAATCGGTGGAATAAACCACATTCGCTTCTTACCAAATGATGAAGTGATCATAGAGCCATTGAATTTAGCAGATGAGATATACGATCGCATTGAAAATGAGTTCGCATTGATCTATACTGGATTGACCCGTTCTGCAAATGAAACCTTGAAAGAGCAGAATTCGAAAAATGAAGTTAATTCCGAAATACTCGATTTGATGTGCCAACAAGCCAGAAGTGCTAGAGATTTATTGAAATCCGGCGATTTAGCCGCTTTAGGCGCCTTATTGAATGAAACTTGGCAAATGAAGAAGAAGCTTGCAAGCGGAATTAGTATACCTGAGATTGACGAACTGTATCAGGCATTGTTGGATTGCGGCGCTAGTGGGGGCAAGTTACTGGGTGCAGGAGGAGGAGGGTTCATTCTATTCCACGCCGATTCAAAGGCGCGCCAGCAAATCGAGCAAACTTTGCCAGACCACAGAATTCTAACTCTGAAGTTGGAGGACAGACCTAGCCGAATGATCTTTGACAGCAGGGATTTGGTGTGATACATGCGCGTTCCAGCAGTATTGTTGATACTCATTCTAGTGCCCCTGAATCCACTGCTTTTAAATGAAGAAGAATCAATTGGATTTTTCAGTTCTACAATTGAAAGTTGGACAGTTAGCACTTCTCCTGAAAACAGCAATTGCAGTGCTATGGTGATTTCAGCATGGAAACCGGCGCAGAACTGGGAAGGGGCAATACAAGCAGACAAGTTCGATGGAAAACACGTATTCAGTGGATTGAGCGGAGGAAACGTACACTTGGCAGTAGATTGTGAAAATGGCGCCTTCAATCGGACATGGGCAACCGTCCCCGAATTGGGTGGAATGACCGAAGTTCTGTTGGAACATTCTTGGAATGGAACCCCGATTAATGTCAGCGGAGCAGTCAGCATGAAATGGTGGAACAGTAATGGCTCAACCAGTGTAGAATCGGAGAGCATTCCGACTATTGCTGGACAGAATGGCTGGCTACTGGTCAAATCGAATAATGCATCTTTGTTGACTGCTTCTGACAATGTGAGTATTGAAGATCTCGGGACTACGAATATCTCAGTTCAGCACAATATCACCACTTCACTTCGTTTCATCCATGCAAACAGTGGTCATGTAGAATACGTATTTTCTGAAAATGGATATCTGAATGCAAGTTTGCCTTTACTTGATGATGGTCATGAATGGCAGGTATTTGTCGGTTCAGAAAGCATGACTTATCACGACGATGAGGAACTAGTTTCTTGGTTGAACAACAGCACTTCTTCCTTTGACCCTGGGCTTGCCGTACTGCAATTCTCCGAACCGCCTCTTTCTGGTATGGATTTACAACTGAATTGGAGTGCAGAGCACAGATTTGGCGGCGAAATATCCAGTTCTTTATTACCCGGGTGGGGCTTGCCATTACAAATGCAAATTGACCTTTATCTCAATGGTTCCAAGGGTGCATTTATCGAGAGACTCAACAACATGAAGTGGTTTACAGGCATAGAAGGAATGTGTTGTGCCATAGACAATATCGAAATGTATTCTTTGGATGGAATCAGTATTGATGGATTCATCGCAGATAATGGAACGTGGGGGTGGAATGAGAGTGGGGAATTGAATGCCCAGCGTAATCACAATCCTTTGGCAGTGCTATCCCTTTTGCTCGATGATGACCCGCGCCAATTAACACCATTGAGAGTAGATGTACCGACACCATGGGAATTCCGTTCTTCGTCGAAGAATGATTGGGTTAGTGGAGAGCCCACATCCTTCACCACTATCAGGGACCAAACAGGAGTTTCGGGAGGATTTGCCATAACCCTTGGACAGAATACGGCCCCAAGCGTGTCTTCAGATAGCGGCGGTATCAAGCCCTATGATTTAGCGTTCAGTATCGATGCCTCGGCCAGTTTTGATCACGGTATTGGTGAGTTAGATTGCCAGTGGGAATTGATCGGGCAAGATGGCATATCTCATACCTTTGATGAAACAATAGTGGAGGTAAATGCTTCCACCATCGATGGTTGGAATCATAGTGATGAAATCAGCATGAACATGACCTGCACAGATCATCATGGCGTAGAAGGGATTTGGCAAGGCAGCATGATTCTCGATGGGGACGACCCAGTACTGAATTCTGTTCGAGCCAATGTCAGTTGCGATGGTTCAGAAATTGCAGAGTTTGATATCTTGAACTGCGACGAAATTGCTATTCCTGCAGGACAGCGTATCTGGTTAACTAGCAGTGTCAGTGACGAAATCAGCACAGGGTTGTCGATTAGATGGTACAGCAACAAGTCGATCGATTGGAATGATGGCGGGGTAGTTACCAGCATCGTCTTCCATCAGGGAGGAGATGTAAATCAAGCCAGCATGGATATCGAAGAACGACAAATCGCCCGTAACACCACACACAGATCCCTACAAGTCGTCGTCACCGATCAGGCGGGACACAATGTCAGTCATAGTTGGAATGTTGAGGTCTTAGATGGAACTTCTCCTCACATCAAACCGAAAGTGTGGATCGATGAAGAGGGAATGATGTCCGGATTAACTCAGCCACGGATAGGGGATTCCCTGTTTCTCGATTTGAGCGAATCTTACGACGACCTTTCTGCGGCTTCCGAAATTCGATTCACCATCGAGGTAGATGGGGAAGTTCTGGCAGATAGGAACAATGTTTCGTGGCAGACTGCAGGCAATACCAGCCTACCTGAAATGGGCTTAGGAATCCATAATGTAACCATAACGGCTTGGGACGAAGCAGGTAATACGGGCCAATACAAAGTGGAAGTACAGATTCATCCTCTTGATATCGTCGATTTCAGCGTAGTCGATGTCAGCGCCCCGCAAGATGGAGTGAAGCCTGGTGATCACGAAGTGAAGGTCTTAGTCCGTAACAAAGGTGCTAAAGGTGGCTGGATGCGAATATGCTTGGGCCAGGATTGTATCGATAGAGCGATGCCAATAGCAACCCCATACGGGCCAGGCGAAGATGAAATCACCTTGTTTTGGCATGCTGAGGACAATGAAGTTCTGAACATCCTCGTAGAATGGGAGAATTCCGAAGGCGTTTGGGAATCTTCTGTAATCAAAACTGGAGTAATGGCGGATGAACCGTGGTCCACAGTTGAGACCTTGTCGTTCTGGATTTTTGCACTCGTCGCATTGGGAGTAATCATCGTCATGCTCAGAAGGTCATCTGATTGATGAAGTAATCAGACATTGTTCCAGAAGACATTGATTTCCTGTTGGTTTTCAAAGACGCCTATTTGCTTGGCTAGAATTTCTCCGTTACTATCGATGTGACAGATTGATAGTTACTTTGATTTCATAACACCGATGCGGAGAGCCATGCGGACTGCATTCGTCGCAATTCTACTAGCTGCCCTGATGTTGATGGCTGGCTGTGCAGCCAAAGACAAAAAGGAACAGAAGATCGATGAAGGGGGAATAGAACCTCCTCAATCGGTTGACATAACCAATGCAATCTTCTCCAATACCAATGCATCATGTGCGGCATATGTCGGCAATTATACCGCTCAAGCAACGGATAAGTCGAATGGGGATGTCCTACAAGCAGAGATTCAAATTACTGAATATGAGGGATATTGTACGATATACAGCAATGGCATTCCTAACCATGATTTCGCTATCAATGGATCTTTTGCTGCGCGCACTTCTGCAGTTTGGGAGACATTCACAATACCGATGAATCCACAGTTGAACGATGCATCATCACCGCTATCCCTGCAATATGACAATGCCATTTTCCTCAATGGAGTGAAGTTGGACTTACTGGCCGCAGCATGCTATGGTGTTGGACCAGATCCACTAGGCAAAGAGAAAATCGGGTGCTTTGACCCAACCACGCCCTGGCGATACGACCCAATGCATTCTGCCAATGATTTCGGGGAAGATGACAATCATGCACATACACAGCCAGATGGTGCTTACCACTACCATGGTGACCCAGCAGCAATGTATGACGCCAGCGGACAAACGGTTTCAGGAGTCATTGGATACGCAGCAGATGGCTTCCCAATTCGCGGGCCTTACATCGATGATAATGGGACCATTCGGGCTATTACTTCAGGTTACATCCTCAAGGATGGAAATAGGACTAACCAAGATGGAGAAGGTGAATTCCCAGGTGGTCAATGGAATGGTCAATTCCGAGATGATTTCGTGTGGCAAGATGGAACAGGGGATCTCGATGCATGCAACGGAAGGATGGAAAACGGCGTATATTCCTACTATGTTACTTTTAGTTATCCGTGGGTAATGGGTTGTTTCAAGGGAATGCCGGATGATTCTTTCAAGAAAAGCCCTCCATAATTCATATTTCAGTGATTGAGAAATTGTTGTCTATTATTCATCAAACGCCCCCAGTGATGTGATTCTGTGAAAAAAACGTTCTCAACAATGATTGTGACTTTGTTGCTTCTATCGGTAATGTCCGGATGTCTGGGGACTTCTGAATATGATGCCGAAGTGAATTACGACATTGACGAAGTAAACCAGATTTGGAATCAGTTTGAAAATCACGATTATGCAAAAAGAACTACACTGACTACTTCTGGAGTTGAGATTGCGGACAGATTGATTGAAAGAAATGAGATATACCTTCTCAGATATTGGGAACCTTTTGTTTATGATGAGGAGAAATTGGATTGGACTGAAGACCCATATAATGATGAAACGTGGCAATTCTACTTCCACAGCTTACGTATGGTCAGTTACTTGTTGAATGCGTATGAAGTGACTGAAGAAGCAACTTATCTCATACATGCCAAATGGTTCATCAATAGTTGGATGGAACATAATCCAAATCCTAATGATTATTCAAATAAAGCAGCATGGGACGACCATAGTACTGCAAATCGAATCTTAACCTTCATTTATTTCTGGGATCATTATCGAGATTCAGAAATTTTTGATGCGGAATTTGCTAATGTATTCCTTAACTCACTACGAAATCATGGCCAATTTACCGTCAAAGATTCAAACTATCAATGGGAAAACAATCATGGCATCTTTCAAGACAGGGCTTTGATTCAGTTGGCTGTGCTTTTTCCTATCTTTGAAGGCAGTGATGAATGGAAAAATGTAGCATTTTCTAGACTATCAATACATCTGGAAACTGGAGTGACTTCTTCGGGAGTGCACAAAGAGCACAGTCCTGGTTATCATTACTTAGTGTTAGGCTTGTTCATGAGCATCTCTAGTTTCTGTCATCATTACAGTGTTGTCAACCTTGAGATCGATACGGCGATTTATCGAATGCAGGAGTACTTGGTACACATTGCAAAACCTGACGGGACGATACCAATGGTTGGCGATTCCAGTGCAGATTTTGTTCTAGGAATTTCACAGAGTGATATCACTAATGAACACCTATTGCACCTAGTGAGTGATGGCATAGATGGTGCGGAAATTGAACAAGATAGCGTTGTTTACGAAGATGCTGGAATTGCAATCTTCAAGAACGACTGGGATGATTCTACTCCGATATATTTCGCCTTATTCAATAGATTCCATTCTAGAACGCACAAGCACAATGATGACCTTTCATTCGTGCTGACTTACAACGATACTGATTTCTTCGTTGATTCTGGCAAGTATAATTATGCCGAAGATGACCCATTTCGAATACACATCAGAAGTGTGTTCGCACATAATGCAATATCGATAGATGGGGAATCATATGATGTCAGTGACCCCTCAAACGTAGGAAAAGCCACCATCGAAGATTTCTCTATCTCAACAAATTTTAGTTTTGTTAAAGCAAGCCACACCCTGTTTGAAGGGGTAAAAGTGACTAGGAGTGTCATATTCTTCAACGATGGTGCGATATATTTCCACGACCAGATCGATTCCAATGAATATCATCAATATACGCAGATATTCAATATCGGCAAAGATATCTCTGTAGATTATTCTGATTCTGGAGATGTCGCCTTATCTAGTAGAACAGAAAACTCTAGCATGATATTGAAACAATTGAATGAGTACACAAGTTTCGATGCATATTTCGGTTCAAATGATCCGATTCGGGGTTGGCAATCTAACTCATTCAATGAGGTCTCTCCAATTTTTTCTCTATGCTACCATATGGATGGACAGGATGTTGATTTTGAGACCGTAATCAATATCGGAGTAAATATTGTAGATGTAGAAACTCAACAAGATGGAGATTCAGATGTTTACATCTTTGAGTTGGAAGATGGCAGAGTAGAAACTGTGGTAATAGACTGAAAATAGACCTCTTCTATTGCACAAGTGTTTTCTCTCTAATTTATTCACACAGTTCATGGCTACTTCTGAAATTATCACACACCTGATCAGTTTTGCGATTATCAGCTTGATTTTTGCATTGGTCTATTTCCCAGTAAGTCTGATACTATCTAGAGCAGAAACTCGTGTTGCTATCAGAAAAATAGTCAAGAATCCCGGCAAATTGAGTTTTTTAGTCGACCCATCTGCAAAAAACCGAAAGAAAACTAAGACGGTGATGAAGCCATATCGTATGCTGTTAATGCTAAACATGACTCTAGTTGTATTATTGCTAGTACAAAATGATGGAATCGAAAAATTCAGTGCGGTTGAAATGATTGACAAATTAAACACTGAAATGGTATTACTTGCATTTGGAGGACCATTATTGATCTCATTTATGGCCCCTAGATTAGTGTATGAATACTGCCCAATGTACGTATTAGATGTAAACTCAGAATCGCTATTCAGGTTTGGCAAATTGAAAAACCGGTACATTGAGCCAATAATTGGAACTGGAGTAATTATCTCTACTTTTCAAATTCTGTTCAGAAAAACTGGTGTAGAAAACATAGCTTCTGTATTCGCTTTCACCTTGGCTTTCGCTATTTGTATCTCGATGGGACAATTTCTTCTGTTATTCTTACTCAATGGCAGGATGCGTAGTGATTCGATTGAGATTGTTGACATTTATCTGGCATTAGGAATAGCAGAACAAGTCACGATTCGTTGGAATGACCCTAAAAATCTGATAAGCGAGCGAAAATTGTCCCAAAAAGCCCAGAAACTCAAGCCAGATATCATCAAAAAATATCGATTAGAGCGTTTTGTCAATTAAGCAAGGAGCCAAGTATCAATATTCACTAACATTTCAACCTGCTACCTATAGTGACCAAATGCTTGAAGGCTAGACTATCAATCAAGAAATATGGCCGCACATACCTATGTTGTAACCGGAGCATCTAGGGGACTTGGAAAGGCAATTTGTATCCAGTTAGCCAAATCTGGAATTAGGGTTGTATTGTTGGCCAGAAGGTCCGAAAATCTGAATTCAGTCGTAAACTTAGTGAAAATCGATTCCCCAAAATCATTTGCTGTTGCTTGTGATTTGTCCAGTGCTACAGATATCGATGAAGCCATTGCCAAAATTTGTTCTGAATGTCAAAGAATAGATGGAATAATTCACAATGCTGGAGTGATAAATCCAGTAATCCCTGCTTCAATGGTAGAAAATGAACAATGGAATCTGAATTTACAAGTCAACTTACTCTCAATACAACAACTGACAAAGGGCCTGATTCCACTGATGGGTGGTGATACTCAAAGTAGAATCACAACTATCTCTAGTGGTGCCTCACTTAGACCAGTGCAATCTTGGTCTGCTTACTGTGTTGCAAAAGCGGGACTAGATATGTGGACAAGGTGCATCGCCAGTGAATTGGAAGAGAATAAGGTTAGTGCAATCGCAATCGCTCCAGGAATTGTTGATACTGGGATGCAAGAAGATATTCGCGCCAGCGATCCACAGAATTTTCCAGACCATCCCAATTTCGTCTCCTATCACTCAGAGGGCATGTTGGTAGATGCGGATGAGGTTGCTGGCAAATTGATGCCACTGATTACTAATCATGAGATGAGCCAAACTGGAGAGCGTTTTGACGTTAGAGAATTGGATTGAGTTATTTGGATAGCATACAATGGAAATGGTGTACACCTGTCTCATGTTGTGGAGAATAGCGCCCCCTGTCATAAGTCGCTGAATTCATTCCTCTCTGCACCCCTGAAACTACCGTTTGATCTTCCAACTCTACTTTGTCCAAGTCACCTCCTGCACCAATACCGATTTTGTTCTGATCAG
>CAZGIY010000070.1:0-8591 GCA_964526445.1 uncultured Candidatus Poseidoniales archaeon | reverse complement strand
AGACCTACACCGACCATTTGTCGACGAGGTCAGATAGAATTGTCCTGAAAGCGGAGAAAATATGGAGAGGGAGCAATTTGTAATGGACTGCTGGTTCGACTCTGGCTGTGCTACTTTCGCGCAATGGCATCACCCATTCGCTGGAGAGGAAAAATTGGCAAATTCATTCCCTGTGGACTATATCTGTGAAGGTGTCGATCAAACTAGAGGGTGGTTCTACACCCTCTTGGCTGTCTCGACCACAGTATTCGATGAAATCTGTTACAAACGCTGTCTTTCACTGGGTTTGATCCTTGACAAAGAAGGAAAGAAGATGTCCAAATCCAAGGGCAATGTGGTCGATCCGTGGGATCACTTCAACCGGGAAGGTGCCGATGCAAGTCGATGGTACATGGTTAGTGCTGGAGCACCTTGGAGCCCATTGAAGTTCGACCCGATGGGGGTACGAGAAACCTATGCACGTTTCTTCCTGACTTTATGGAATGTCTATCGCTTCCATGCAGATTATGCCGCACTCGATGAGTTCAACCCTGAGAATTCCAAGGCTGAGGAAAGATCGTTGTTAGACCGCTGGATTCTATCGCGCAGTAATGCGGTAGCCACCGAATTCCACCGATTACTGGAGACTTGGGACATCCACAAGGCGGCTCGAATCCTTGAGGGATTTGTGGTTGATGATCTATCCAACTGGTATGTCCGTCGCAGTCGTCGCAGGCTTTGGGATGAAAATGAATCCAGCGACAAAGCCTCATGCCAACATACCCTTCACGAAGTCCTAAGCTTGGTATGCAGACTGGTCGCACCTATCTCACCCTACATGGTTGACTCCATCCATCGCAACCTACACGGGACCTCAGTGCATCTAGCCGATTGGCCGGTTACTGAATCCGGTTCGAGTCTTCCACCAAGAGACGAAGTGTTGGAGGCAAGAATGGCCTTGGTTAGACAACTTGCGGAGATGGGTAGAAAAATCAGAGTTGAGGCAAAGAGGCGACAACGACTACCTTGTGCGGAAGGGTGGATTGTAGGCGGACCAGACCTTTCTGACATGCATGACCTTTTGGCCGAGGAACTCAACGTGGAAAACATCTCCATCGAGCAGGATTTGGATCGTTTCCAGAGAGTCGAAATCTTGCCCAACCGCAAAAGTCTGGGCCGTAAAGCACGGCAAGATTTGCCTCAGGTTCTCGAAGGATTGGATGCTCTTTCCGATCATGAAGTGGCTCTCGAAGATATTCGTTCGGGGCGAATGACAATCGCAGGGTACCTCATAGAAGAGGAGGATATCGAAGTACGAAGAGTGGAGAGAACTGGTTATTCCGCTATGACTGTTGAAGTCAGCGAAAATGAGGTCAGTGTCGATGTTTCTCTAGTTCTTGACATGAGTCTAGACGATGCACTGCTATCAAAGGGCTTGGCTAGAGAGATTATTCGCCGCATTCAATCACAACGCAAGGAAATGGACCTCGACATGGAGGCGACTATCGAACTCGAAGTATGGTTAGATGAGAATTGCCCAGAATTAGTCGAGTATGACTGGGCCCATCTTTGCCATGAAACTAGAGCTAAAACAGCCAGCAAAAACATCGGTGAAGGGCCGGCTGATGCTGTATTCTTCGAAGTGGATGGGGCCAATATCTCATTCAAGATTAACTGAGGCGGGCGTTCAAGACTCGTCTTGTTCCTCAGCGATGACTCGGTCGACTCCTGCCATGTCCTGAAGACGGTTCCAGAAATTGACTCGGTCCTCTTCAGCCCTCAGAATAGTATCAGAGGGGTTGCCATCCCTATCGAATTGCTTACGGAATCTACCTTCTCCTATAGCGAAGTGCCTAAACTTGAGTTCCTCCCACTCTCCTTCGTCGTTCTTCTTACGATGCCAATCCTTCTTTGGACTAGGGTTTCCTCTCAAATCCCAACGGTCCTGAAACCTTGGACCCTTCTTGGGATCGTAGATGAATATCGGCCAAGCTCTAGTCGCCAAAGCGACATTAGAACGCTCGTATGAGACATGGTCCGCCACTCCGTGTTCGGGCTGACAAGTAGTATACACACTCACCACAGCAGGGCCCTTGTGTTCATTCGCCTCTCTTATTGCGCGATAAAAGTGATTGGGCAAACTGGTGACAGTCTGCGCGACGTAGACACCAGGGTGCATTGCTGCTATGGCACCGAGTTCCTTGCGCAATTCCATCTTCCCTGGAACACTCGATCCATGTGCATAGAACTTGGTATCTTGTCCGGTATATGAAGCGGTGGAAGCCTGGCCCCCTGTGTTGGAATAGACCTGAGTATCGAGTACCAAGACTTTGATGTCCATGCCACTGGCCAATAATCTAGAGAGAGAGCCGAAGCCGATGTCGTACATCGCTCCATCTCCGCCGATAACCCAGAGTTTCTTGTCCTGCCAACCGATTTGATCCCATCTGGCTCTGACTCCCATGGCATCTGTGGGTCCATTCTCGAACAATGAATTGGTCCAAGGTATCTTCCACGGATTGTAAGGGTAGGTGCTCCCATAGACAGTTGAACAACCCGTTGAATTGACTATGGCTGCATTCTCAGCACCGTGGTCATAACCCAACACCGCTGCCATCATCCGCAGAGCGGTCGCTTCTCCGCAACCTGCACAAGATCCTGCACCACCTGCATACAAGAGACTCTCTTCCTTAAGCATGATATCCATAACGGAACGCTCGTTCACGTAATCCTGATCGGTATCTCCCATACTGGTATAGAAATCCCACAACCGACGGTGTTCATCAAGCCCCATATTCTCTTTGGGGATCATCGCCAATGCATCCTTTGAACCACAGACGTCAACACATTCGGCACAGCCCTTACACTTACTTGGATCGATGAATATCCCAAAGCGTCCTGGCTTCTCTCCCTTCTTTTCGCGATTATCCCAGTACTTGCGCACCTTCGGCCACAATTTCTCCATCTCTTCTGCATCATCCGCAGCCAAACCTGTCAATCCTTCCTGCAAGGTTTCCTCGCTGATAACCTTGCCAAGAATTGCGGTATCTGGACACATAGTCACACAATCCATGCAACCCACACAGTTGTCTGGCAAGAACTCCGGAATCTCAGGGGCGATGTACGAGAAATCTCTGAGTCTTCCAGACCCAGGCCCGATGAGTGAGCGAGCATGCACTACGTCTGCCGGAAGGCTAGTCGGTGCATGTCCCTCATTGTAGGAAGAAATGATTCGATTCTCAAAATCATCAATATCGAAGAAGTCTTTGTCGTGGGCGCTTAGATTTCTTGATTGTTTGATGGTCATGCGGACACCTCCATGGAATTACTTGCTTCGGGAGCGATGATGTTGACCTCGGTGAAACCGCGCTTGACACATGTCAGGTTGTCCTGTACAACTTGTTCTCCGCGCTTGCCGAAATACTTGCGTAAACTCTTCTCAATCGAGGCATACAAATCTTCTTCCGAAGTCTCTGCAGCGAAAGGAGTACTGCGCAAGAAAATTCCGAGTAAGATAATCCCCTGCATACGCACTACTAGGTCTACGCTACTGCTGACTTCCTTTGCAATCTTGGCAGTGTCTAGCCAAAGAATACGGATTCCTTTCTCAACAATTATGCTACGTGCTGTAGCAGGCAATGAGTTCCAAACTTCTTCGTCAGTTGTAGCATTGGATTGCAAGAAAACTGTACCTCCCTCTCTCAATCCCTTGAGAGGGTTTCCAGTAGAGAAGGCATTGACATCTTGGACCGCAATGAAATCGAGAATATCCAATTCGTGATGAATGCGAATCCTTTCATCGGCGATAGTCAGATAGAAGTTGGTCGGTAGACCCTTCTTCTCAGATCCATATTTGGGATATGCTTGTACGGTTTTACCGAACAAATCAGCTGAAACAGTTGCAATGATTTTGTTGGTTGTGACCGAACCGAACCCACCTACACTGTGACCACGCATACTGAAGGAATGGGGAGGGCGCCCATCCAATCCTTCGACGGGTGCAAGAGCGGTTGGGTGATCTATTCCAAGGCTGAAGTATCTAGGAGGTTCATCGGATTCAAGTAAATTGTAGACCGCGGTAATGTCTCCACTGGTCACATCACGACTTCCTAAGCCGTAGGAACCTGTGTGAATGACTGGCATTCTCTCCAACGGAGGATATCCGGGTCGGCCCTGCATAGAATCGGTCATTGCAGACTTGAACTCAGAAGTCAATGGATTGGATTGCGCCATTGGGTCATCCATCCTCTCCAATACTGCCACCGCTTTGCATCCGGCTACTGCCGCTGCTAATTCTGCACCCGGGAAAGGACGGAAACAAGTGACGTGAACACAACCAACCTTGCGCCCTTCTGACCTTAGTCCATCAACAACTGTGGTTGCAGTTTCAATCATTGAACCAATACCGATTATTGCAACCTCAGCATCTTCCATCTGATAACAATCAATCAAGCCATATTCCCTTCCAGTAGCTTCACTGAACTCAGCCATTGCCGACATCAATGCCGGCTTGACCATATCTGTGAAATGACGCTGAGCAATCTTCCCCTTCATGTATGAATCCTGATTCTGTACCACTCCAGTCATCAACGGGTTATATGGGTCCATCAGATTGCGAAGTTTGTCTGCAGGGTCTCCGATATATTCCTTCATGAATTCCTCTTCTATCAATCGTACATTCTCGATAGTATGCGTTGTCAAGAACCCATCTTGGACGCTGAAAAACGGGGTACTGCTAGCCTCTGCTGCCTTGCGAGAAATCAAGGCGAGGTCACCGGATTCCTGAGCATTTCTGGCGAATACTATTCCCCAACCAACATCTGACACTCCCATGATGTCATCATGTCCTGCGTGTACATTGAGTGAATGACTGGTCATCGCTCTCGCACCGATGTGGAAGACCACAGGAAGTCTCTTTCCACTGATGACATAGAGAACCTCCTTCATCAGAATCAGGCCTTGACCTGAAGTGAAATTGGTGACTCGACCTCCAGCGACTGCAAAACCTTCAGCCGCCGAGGCACTAGAATGCTCAGACTCCGGCTCAAGAAATACTAGAAGAGTTCCCCAGAGGTTCTTTTTGCCGTTAGCAACAGCCATTCCATATCCTACTCCCATCGTTGTTGAGGAAGTTATCGGGTAAGCACACGAACCTTCTGTTATGGCGGTCTCAACATGGACCACAGTACCAGCACCATCTGTTGTTGCAGGTATTCCAGGATACTTCGCTGACATCTGATTCACCATAACTGCCCTATGGGCAGTTCTGGGTATGATGGTGCCTTTATCACCATTCGCCATAGAGTCTAGAACAGTCCGGCTCAGAATTGAAAGCCTGAATGGTATGTGAAAGTGCATGGAAGGAGAAGCCGCTATGCGAACTCTGCTGTTGACTGTCATCCCGTCATCCTTCACTTTCTTGATATCTTGGTGGCTAAGCGGTTCGATGACTCTCGGAAGTGGATTGACTGCAGTACAGATTCTTGCAACCATGGTATATATCGACTTGCAAGAGAAGAGACGTCAAAGCGATAATTAGCCATAATCTGGCATGATTTGTTCGATTGCGAATAATGGATCAGGGTCCGTTGAGTCATGGTAAGCAATGACTGAACCTCCATCGTTCAGTATGGTTATGCTGGCAAAATCAAAGCGAATATCATTACCTGCTCCACTGGTCGAATCAAGGTCTCCCAATCCAATGAATGTTATACTGTCTGCGTAGAGGTTCTCAGAATATTCTCGGATATGCAATACCACATCTACATCAGGCCCTGCGGCGCTTTGGTACCTGATATTCAATATAGCAAGATCATGTTGACCACTGAGGTGGAATTCCCACTCTTCAATATCGGCGGCAAGTCCTGTCAAATCATAAGTAGCATTGACCCAATTCTGTCCACCATCCCATGACAATTGGTGAATGAAGGACAGACCGCTGCGAGATACGCAATGCAGACCTCCTTTTGATTCAAAGGAGCAGTATTCTGAAGGAAGACCTTCATCGTCAACCTGATGTCTATACCATTCCCCAATCCACATCCCACCTTCAATCAACCCAGGGTCTGCAATCCAACTGAATGTGGTTCCGAGATATGCATCATCGCCATTATCGAAATAATTCGGGAAGAGTAAACCTCCGTCTGGAATTGGGAATGCTCTCATCTCCTTATGTGGCTTGGTGAAATCCCACTCGACACCTAGTTCTCCTGGTTCTAAATCCAACTCGATCATGTCCAGATTCTCACTACGCCCTGGGAAAGATATCGGGTAATAGTTGAGGCCATCCAAGGAAACCTGTCCACCTACATTCTGAGTTTGATGCCAGAAATTGGAGATGACAAAACTGCCCCAATCATTGTCGCCGATGTTAGAAGACACTGGCCCTGCAATCTCAACTTGCCATGAACGGTCGTAGAATGGTTCTGTAATTCGATTATAGCACCAACTCCACTGGTCTTGTTCAGCATCGTGCAAGAATGCATAGAACTTGTCCAGTTTTAGGTCTAGGCCAACGTATGGGAACCAGCCCATGGAAATCAAATCGCCATTCACAGCTTGAACTATACTGCCCTCACCCAAACCCTCCTGTCCAGGAGCAGTTGGAGCGGGAGTGCGACAGCGCGGATCCGGAATTACAGTTGGCAGATATGTGCCCCATTCATGCCCTCTATCATGAGTCCATACGGGGTATTCTCCACCAAAATTCAGAATGCTACCTTCCTTGGTGGCAGCGATATAATGTTCACAACAATTGCCACCATGATTCTTGTCAAATACTGCCCAAGAGTAGTTGTTAGCATGGCTCTCATTCAACATATGTTGAATGAAGTCTGGATCATTGAGTTTGGAGAGATTATCGACATAGGCCAAATCTATCGAAAGGAAATCTCTCAGGTCAGGTAGATTCGCCATGCCCGGATCAATCTGCACGTGGTCGGAGAAGGCATCCGTTTCTTCAACATCCTCCACGGCCAATACTTCATCACCCGATAAACAACCACTCAGCACCATGAAACCGGCAACGAGCAAAGAAAAAATCGCCTTTACCCTCGGCCTCATGCGCCGACCTGTAGGCGGCTGTATATCTTGATTGGGATTCAACAATCAACGCTTGGATAGCGGACCTAGTCCAAGAACGAACATCATCCTACCAACAGGGGTGCTATGCGCCTTGAAAAGATCCACATGATGCAAACCTACTCTACAGACAGCAAGACCTCGGCTGGAAAAGGCCTCATGCCAACGCTCTCTCTCCTCATTTGGGAAAATCCTACGGAAACGATCCTTCCATGCGATAACTTTGCAGTTCCAACCATACTTCTCCTTAGCATCAGCCACCAGTTCGATGAATTTCATCTTCCCTCCTTCGGAATGCAGATTCTTGATTTCGACCCTGACTGGTTTCTCTGTCTTCCCTAAGGCTTCAAGAACTTGGAAAAGGGTTGGAATCTCGACTTCATGCTCCTCCAAAGCAACTCTTCTGATTTCATCAGCATTCAATTCCTGAAGTGGAATTGACTTACCATCTCGATCGATAAAATCATCATGATAAACCACTAATTCTCCATCTTTGGCCTCATGAACATCAAATTCCCAATACTTGAATTTCTTGTGTACCTGAAGCCCCCTAGCGGACCTCAGACACTGCAGAGTATTCCCTGCGTGGGGGAGAACGTCGCCCCCAAGTCGGTGACCGAGATTACCCATGTGGAGATGACAGGGGGGCCTTCGAACTTGAATCCGTCGGTATCAAACCGCATCAATCCCCTATTGTAGAGAATTGGAGAATACCATATCATCGACATTCAAACAGCGTACCACCTCAACTAGGTCCTGCAAAGTCTGCTCTTCCAGATTGTCCGTCTTCTGAAGAATGTCCACTCTTTTCTTTACCACCATTAGGGTGGGAGTTGTATCTACACCCAAGGCCTTGACCAAGTCTGGTTCTACGCCGGCATTAATACGGGCGAACTTGACATCTTGGTTATCATCTGCAACCTTATTGAACGCTGGTTGGAATTCTTCATTCAACGGGTCATTGGGTATCCAGATATCAATGAATACCGTCTCATTCTCTGCTAGAGTCTCCTCTATGTTCTCCCAATCCATGTCTAAGGTCCTACTCACCGGATACACCCCGCCTGTTGGGTTCGTGACTTCCTACTTGAAAGAAAGGGGTATTCGACGCGCAATATTCCAGCCACAGGCATTAGTTGCATTCATCAACTTCCGGCTACTCGCGCCTAAAATGAGACCCTTTGCAAGGGCTGGTATTCTCAGCCTTCTGATGCTTCTTTCTTTAGCAAATGTCGGAATTGATGAAACAGCGGCAGAAAGTACAGTTCCCGACGTCATAATCTCTGAAATCCTTGTCTCAGCAAGTAGCGAGGATTACAACGGGACAGATTGGAATGGTGATGGAATCATCGGCTCTTCCTCTGACCAATTCATCGAATTGTGGAACAGAGGCAGTACTGATGTCAATATCTCTGATTGGTGGCTCGATGATATTCTCATCGGTGGTTCTGCACAATGTTCCATCGGCTGGAATACTACATTGCTAGCTGGAGAGAGAATCGCCTTTTTCCGAGCTGATACGGGAATCGAGT
>CAZGIY010000069.1:0-8964 GCA_964526445.1 uncultured Candidatus Poseidoniales archaeon | reverse complement strand
ACAATTGGACCTTGGACCCATTGCGCTATGATGACCGCTATTGGGATGCAGACGGGGATGGTATGCCAAATTTGTGCGAGTATATGTGGGAGGGTTATGTTGCTGATGCATTGGATGGAAAGATGATAGAGACCCACAATGAAACTCCTGAGGGTGCAGCCTCTTGGGTCAAGACTGATCCTAACAACCCGGATTCTGATGGCGATGGTTTACCAGATGGATGGGAGGCGCTCTACCAATGTCTCTGGGATGCTTCGGTTTCAGGTATTAGTCCATTGAATGGAAGCGACGCATTCAACAATCCTGATGGCGATGGTTTCGACATGAATCATGATGGAGTACTCGATTTGGATGAACAATTCGTGAATTATTTGGAGTATCATATCAAGGATACTTTGTTTAACGGAAACATGACCACTGATGGAATAGAATTACCTGAAGGTTTCAACACCTCTTTGTTCCTCAATATGTCTGATTGGGGAACCCCTGAAGCGGCCTTTGGCGAGGCTGTTTCAGCAACCGTAACTGTAGGGCAACCGAAGGAGCATCACGGCTCCAGCGACCCACTTTCGGCAGATACAGATTGTGATGGTATGCCTGATGGTTGGGAGATATGCGCGTTGGGATATACTCGCCGATGAATGGATTCTCAATCCGGTTAACAGTACTGACATGGGTGGAGATCCGGATAATGATGGGATGGCTAATTGGGAAGAATACAATGCCATAGATCCTTTATTGACCGAGACAAATGCTAACAAGTCTGCGCCTCAATGGTTCGTGATAACAACTGGTAATACGACTTTGTTGCAGGAATGGTCTTCTGTTCAGACAAGCAAGAGTTTCGGTTCATTTGTTAGCGCTGAACAAATAGCTCGTAAAGGATGGACCGCCGACCCCACAGATGCGGATAGTGATGGTGACGGTTTCGTTGATGGAATAGAGCAATTATTCACCGATTTCAATACCTCGTCCCAAACGTGGACCCTCAATCCTCTAGTTGCGGGTGATGGTCAATTCGATTCTGATGAGGACGGTCTGACAGATGCTCAGGAATTATCTCTGGCTACATCACAGCCGGATAACGGGTTGGAGCATCCGGCAGATGCCTGGCTCTTCCATGAAGATGCAATTCTTCAAGATCCTCTAAACTTCACTACCCGTATGTTGGTGATGCTACAGTCAAAGGAAAGTCGTGCAACTCTCGCATATCAGCAATTCTTGAATTATGAGCAGACATCTCAGACCACACCAATGTTGAACATGTTGGTTTCGATTTCAGATCCTAGCAAAAACGATACAGATGGTGATGGAATGTCTGATGGTTTTGAGTATTGGTTTAGCGAATGGGACTATTCCCTGAATAGATGGTCAATGAATCCGTTGAGTTCTACGGATACTGGTTTGGATAGCGATGAAGATTCATGGGATTGTGACGAAGACGGAGTAATCTCTGAGAATGAGACCTTCAATAATCTTCGAGAATGGGAATCATTGGTCTATGGTAGATATGATCGGAGGGTTGGCAACAGCGGCTTCGGACACGATGCGGTTGCAGCCCTGATGGATGAGGATGGTATCAGCGAATCTGTGGCTAGAGCAACTCTGTACAATGCATGGGCGACAAGGGATCAGGATAGTGCTGATAGATTGGCCGAGATCAACAAGAACGATCCGAACAATTGGAATATCAGTCTGTTTGGAGTTTCAGATCCAACTTCTTCAGATTCGGACGGGGATACTATACCAGATGGTTGGGAATATTGCTATGCTTCGTTGGACATGGTTGGCTTGTCGTCACTTGATCGGTGGTCGGCTAATCCAATCAATCCCAATGATGCTGAATATGATGGTGATTTAGATGGTTGGTATGGGAGAGATTTCCAAGATATCCCTGCATCTCAAGGAACTTGGGAGGACCGCGAATTCACGCAGATTGGGGATCAGATTGCGCAAGGAACAGGGGATTTGTTGTTCAGTAATCTACTCGAATATACCTTTGGAACGCGGCCTGATGTCGCCGATTCAGATGGGGATAGTATTGTCATGAACAGAACTGCTGATGCTGGAGATTCTCAGACTACAATTGCCTATGAGGTGGATACCAGCCTTTCGGATGGTAGAGAGGTGTTCAAGTATGGAATGAACCCCAAGGACAATGATTCAGATCATGACTTCCTCCCTGATTGGTATGAGTATTACCACGGTTGGAATGAGAGCAATTCAAATTGGTCATCCTTATTGAGTGTGGAAGTCGAATGGCAGGATGCTGGTGCTTCAAAGAAACCACTGTCCGTCAACATGGCTACAGGAAAACTGGAGAGGCCGACATTGAACGAAATTTGGGTCACCTTCAATCCTGCAGATCCAAATGATGCCAATTATGATTATGACAAGGATGGAGATTGGGATTGTACTGCTACTTGTGTATATACTCCATATACAAACTTTCAGGAATTCTTCATGTTCACCAATTCTACTCTCAACTCCCCTAATGCAGTTATTACTTCTGGAATAACATATCAAGGAACTCCGGTGACGGAATGGTGGCAATTGAGGGACTATCTTCTTGACAGCAAGGGTTCCGACCCCAGCGCTAGCAATTACCTACGCATGAACAGCATGCCTACTGACAATATCTTTGCTCTGAAGATCAACGATATGGACTCTGATTTCGAGAATGTCAACCCTGCAGATGATATCATTCTGTGCAATGGTTCCAGCACCGATCAATGGGAGATTGCCTTCCCCCTCTCTCCAAATTCACCTCCCGTTCTAAGCGCTAAAGAATGGGAGTACGGATGGTGGCACTTTGATCTAGACGGCGATCATACTGCTGAAGGATCTAGCCCTCTCGATTGGGACAGCGATGGAGATTGGATGGTCGATTGGTTTGAGGTCAATGATGATGAAGAAGATGGCAATCGAGGAGATGGGTCTCCGCTAAGATATGATGCCAGAGAAACATGATTCTGAAATGGACACCATAGGTGTCCACTATGCGTTGCATTGATATCTTGTGTCGATTTCCAAAGTATAGGTAGGATTTTTCGTGACTTCAAGAAATGGTTCAGTTAAGGCCTTCTCACTAGTCCTGCTGATGCTTATTTCACTTACTATGCCGATGGTTTCGCTATTGCCAAATGCTTCAGCAGGCGGTGGTTCAGTTCGTCATATCTATACCTTCGTGGGAGGGGATGTTGAAGCGACTGCGTTGTATCAAGGAGCAGGAGCGGATGCTACCAACAAGATATCAGTGCCAAAGGGTGCAGAAGTCATCGATGTCGAGATGACACTACAAGGTGCATCAGCTACTGGATGGTCTCAGGTTGATGCAATTGATAGATCGGATTGGATGGAAGGCGAGGCAATCTCAACCGATTCACGTTCAGATGAATTGACACTCGGTTTGTCCTCTGATACCGATATTCTGTATAGCCATCCGCCACAAGTTGAACTCGATGCGAATAATAGTGCTTGGTTGGATGACGGTTCTTACGCATTGCGACAACCACATTCTGGGAATACTTCGGAGGGAAGATTCAATCCTCAGTCTCAGGTTTCCGGTAATAATTTCATGGCCCAAGGTCAAGGAGCATTGTTGAAGCACCACGGATGGCTATTCATGTCTACTTGGAGTGGTACAAATTTTGAGAAGATGATTAAGCGCCTATGGCCCAACAATGGAAGCGTTGAATCAACACTTACGCTTGAACAAGGTAGTTGCACCCTGCCCTCCAATCCTTCGAGCACCTACTATGCTGCCTATGGATTCAGGGATTGGACAGTCACTCCCGATGAGAAGTTGTACGGTATATTCTCCACATATCGCTACCATTACGGTTCATCAGCCCCGGTCCAGCACCATCGCGTGCTAGAGATAGACGTCCGTTATGATGACGTTTGGAAGTGTCTGGATTCCTATGATATTTCCCCGCAGTTAAGTGAGTATACCGGTATTGGTTATGATCGAGTAAATGACAAGATTTGGGTGGTACATGGAACTCAACGCAAGTTGGTATCTTACGAATTCCTCGGAGGTGGTCAATTTGATCGAGGTTCTACGATATACACATTCTCTCAGCCGAGCAGTGGTACTTTGGATTGTGGTAAGGCAGGTGGTTTTGTTAGAGGCTTGGCTGTTCATGGCGACATGTTTTGGATGCGCTGTAAGAAGGGTACCAGTTCATGGTCAACTACCGATGTCCTCAATGCTTGGGCGGTAAGTCCGTCTTCAACCCTCTTAACCGGGCAATCCGGCATCAGGAATATCAATCAACTCGGTTATGGAATGTACTACGATGGTCAAAGGTTGCACACTTTGGATTGTGGATACTATACTTGGGGTGGATCAACTCTATACTATCGTCAATTTGGTTCAGGAATTCCATATTCCTCTACAGCAACTCCAGGAACCTCAACATGGCTTTCAGAACCACTGAATACCGATGAAGAAATTCTTGCAATCAATATGGAGACACATTGGTCAGCACCTTCAACTGGGGATAGAGTGGATTATTGGATAAGCGCAGACAATGGGACCCATTGGCAGGCGGTAGAGAGCAATGTTACCCTACATCTATCACATCCTGGAAAGGTACTGAGATGGAAGGCCCAATTGATTGGCTCTAGTGCCGTATCTTGGTGGGTTGATTTGCAATATGCTGAGGCTTATCGCAGCACCGGTTCATGGACTTCACCTTCATTCCCTACTGGGACTGAAATTGGTTTGGTAAAGCCCGTTTGGTCTGCTGATGTGCCATCTGGAACAGACCTGAAAGTATTCGTTTCGAACAATAATGGAAGTGATTGGGATGAGGTTCCTAATAACACGGATTGGTCGTTCACCTCTAATGGAAGTCAACTCAGGTACAGTATACAGATGGAAACTACCAACAGTAGTATTACTCCCAAACTAGACCAATTTGTACTCAGATACCTTGAGGCATTTCCGAATAAGGTTCAACTCGACATTGGAGATGACACAACATGGGATTGGAGGGGCCTATCCTTCCTCTCACAGGGAATCTCTGTTATCGCTAGTGATGATTCTGTAGTTGGTCAAGATGTCTCGATACAGCCAACGATGGTTGATGCTTTCAATCAGCATATTCCTTCCAACGGTATTGGCTCCGTTGACATCCCTATTGCTGTGAAAGCAGCGGAATCAGGTAGGGTGAAGATGACTAATCTCGATTTATCTTACAGAATGAAGACGCGAGTTTTGGATGCTTCACTAGATGGTGGCACACTTGCTCCAGATGATGAATGGAGGACGCTGGAAGTAAGGGTCGCCAAAGGAGATGAGGCCGAACGCATCATGAGCGTGGTCGTAGAACTTGAGAACAGTCACGGCGATTCACCCAGTCTGAAGTGGCAGTTGGGGGATACTTGCCAAACATTGAATGACGCATCAGGCATTGTGCAGTTTGACGATGGCAATTGTACATCGATTGAGAATCAATATGGAGTCAGGACCCTGAGGATTCCAATCAAGGTGAATTGGACTTGGAATGACGAGGTTGACATGCAGGCCAGAGTGACAGTTGATGATGACATTGGAAGAGCGGTTACTTTGTGGCAGACTGAGGCACTCAATCTCAGGGTGGAGAATGATATCCAATTGGACGGTCTGCGCGTATTCGATGCAAACGAACGAGAACTACTGAATCATGATTGGATGAGAGGTGGTGAGAACATGACGTTCTCAGGCGGAATACATTTCGAGGGTACTTCTATTTCTCCTAAAGCGGGTGAATTCACGATTCAGATAAGTGGTCAGAATTTGACTCCAGATGGAGACCCTATCGGGGCCCCACTAGTCTTGCATGAGGAGCCCAACCCCTCACATGGTGAATACAGCATAACTCTGATTGCGCCAATGGAATCCACTCCGGGTGGAATGTTGTTCCAGATTTCTGCAATCAACACAGCCAATGGTTCCGTGTATGCAAACCCTGATTACAATACGATAAGAGTGGTTTTGGATGGAAATAGTCCATTGCTAGTTTCTGCGACTCCTGAAGATGGTTCGGAAGTTCACAAGGGCAGTCCTGATCAATCGATTGAGATAGTTATACAGGATAGTGTCGACCCACCATCGAGAATAGATTTGCACTATTGGCTAGGTTGTAAGACTAGGCATGAGAAGTGTTCTGATACAAATTTCAATGGGCTTCCAGAACCTTTGGAATATCGAACCATGGCCCTTACTTCTCCTGAAGTAAAGGAAGGTGGAATAAACATCTTTGAGGGGCAATTAGAAGATAGCATGCTGGTGCATGGAGAGGTTGTCACATTCTATGTGAGTGGTTCTGATGGCCAAGGTAATCAAGTTGCAATGGGTGGTTCGACAGTGTGTCCGGATACTCCCACTAATTGTGGTTGGAATATTGGAGAGAACACACCTGATTGGGATGCTTCTCTAGTGACTTATTCCATTCGTGAAGAGTTTGAACCCGAATTGAATCCAGAGAATTCTACCATCGTTGGACATAATGACAAATCTCCTCTACATCCTGGTATTCCATACAATCTAGTTTTACAGTTGGGCGACATGAATGGCTGGATTGATATACAGAGGGTACGTTTGGCTCTGGCTGGAGATTTCGATGATGATGAGACGATGATTACCGTCGAGATAATGGAAGGTGAAATGGGCCAACCCGATATGGAATTGAGTTCTGGTGGTGCGGGACTTGCAGTCAGCAATCTATACAGCGTCATTGCTGAAGATCCTGAGAATTCCTCTCGCGTTTTCATTAACATTCGTTTCCAATTGACATGGTCATTCCCAGAGAAATGGGATACCAATGGGGAATCATTCTTCATTCCAAAGATGGAGGTAACCGATCGTGCTTGTGGATTGGATATTAGTGTTCCATGCCATGAGGCAAGAATTGGAATGGGTAATGACTTGTGGAGTTTAGACAATGACCTCCGCTTCGATCTTGAACAGGGTCACATCAAGGCTGTAGAACTGCGTAATGGTATGGATCATTATACTGGAGATGAGACTACTTCATTGATTGGCTCAGGTCAAGCGCTCAGGTTCTCTGGAAGAGTTCTATTCAGTGAAGATTCTACTCCTGCTCCGGCGGGCTCATTCGATATTGTTCTAGGGGATTTGGAACATCAATGGAGAACCACTCCTAGAGAAGGTGGATATTTCTCACTTGACATGTTGGTTCCTGAAGTCCGCAGCGGTCGATTGGACCTTTGGGCGACCATGGAAGAGATGCCCGGCTTAGCAACTGATGAAACTACTGAGGATGTTAGACTACGTTTCATCGTCGATCATGGAAGGCCTATCATCGATGGAATTTCAATCTCTGAAGTTATCGATGGAGAGAGTATTCCCCTGTCCAGTATTTCAGACGCCCAAGTGGTTTTATCGACCAGCGATGACCATGGCTTTGATCTTGACACATATCCGACCATGCATTATCTGTTGAGGGCAGGGGCTAGCGAGGTCAGCAGAGGCAGTCTCCCATTGTCAGAAGGATTGGATGTCGATGGCGAGGTTTTCTGGTCGGCAATTTTCGATATCAGTGACTCCGGTGCAACTCAAGTGCTACCTACATACACTCTAGATGTATGGGTGACTGGAGCTGATGCTAGTGGTAATCCATTCGATGCTACTGGGAATACTGAGTCCCAACCAGTTGCATCGTTCTCATTCATTCGCACGGGTCCCGTATTGGACCTGATGGCTGAAGATACGACGATGGTTTGGAGCGACCCTAGCCCTGCTCCAGGAGAGGCTATTCATTTGGAGTTACATGGATTCAATACGATACCGATGATTGGTGAACTCAGATTTGTTCTAGAGCAGAATATTGCTGGAGAATGGATTGAGGTCTCTCAGCGGAATGCTACTGTCAAGGGTGAGAGTGAGATACATGTTATCCTGCCATTCAGTGTTCCTGATGATACAGAGGGTTCTCTTGAGTTCAGAGTACGTGAATTCGATCAAGGGTTTGAGCTTGACAGGAAGAGTACCACTCCTCTATTCATCAGTGCTGACGTGATGAGGGATGGTGATGCATTGGCTCAGCAGGTGAGTGATTCAGGTCTCAGTGTATTGCTCTATCTTGTTGCTCTCGGTTGTGCGATTTATGGTATTTGGATGATGGTATTGTACCGTGATTCGATACGGCCTGATGATGAAGAAGGATTGGATCAGACCAGCGATGTCATGCAGGACCTATCTGCGAGCAAGGAGTTACCTCCACTCACTCCGGAATCTGCTGCTGTTCCTGCACCGAATATGCAAGCGGCTTTACCCACTCCTCCACCGCCTAATATGCAGGCCGCTCTACCGGGAATCACCCCTCCTCCACCTGATATGTCAGCCGCACTACCTGCGCAACCTGCGGCCCCTAGCCCTGCTCCTGCTCCGGTCGATAGAGGACTTGCTCCTATCCCTGCTGAAGGGTTTCCTCCAGGATGGACAGACGATCAGTGGCAGCATTATGGTTGGACCTGGCTTGAACAGCAGGGGCGTGCCTGATTGTCAGATGAACTTCCGGGACTAAAGATGACCACTCTGCACGAGCGCATGGTGCACATGGTCAGGCAGTTGGATATTCCTGTTCTTGAGGCCAGTTTAGTTGTTTCAAAATATACGCGTATTCTTTTGGAAGCATTACAGAAACAAGCCGAAAATAATGGTGAGAGAATACCAGAGGAGTTGACTGAGCCTCTACCAATCGAGTTAGCAGAACCTGATGAACAGGCATTGAAGGACTTCGATCTAGACCGTCTCTTGGAGGTTGTCGATGAACAACGTATGGATATTCTTGATACCTTGATTCGTAATACCATAAACGAGGAAGAAATTGCTCATGCGGATTCTTTGCTTGTCATGCGCACTTGGGAAAGGGACCTGAGGCAGATGTTGTCACAGGTAAAGAGCCCAGGGCAATTGTTCTCACCGATGCAAATTCCTGAAGACCACTAAAC
>CAZGIY010000068.1:0-8989 GCA_964526445.1 uncultured Candidatus Poseidoniales archaeon | reverse complement strand
TGTAGTGGTTATCACCGAGCGTTGCCAACGCTTGAACCCGGGTTCAAATCCCGGCGCCCGCATTTTTTACGATAATCTTTGAGTCGTGCAGCGCCCACCTTCGCTCTTCCCTATGCTACGAATTGATTGAAGCAGTCAAAGCTCAGGTCCCGGCGCCCGCATCTTCACGAAAAGGGGTACTGCAAGTCATTATGGGGACCGCAAAGTGAGCGTTCTTTCGCCCAAATCGCTACCCCTTAATCGGGCGATGCCATCTTGGGCAGTCGCCGGCGCTAGCACTTTCTACGACACGCTCTACTGATTTCCCCAAGGGTCTTCAGCCTTGCTTGCAGCCCACGGATCATCCTTGCTGGCCGCTCTCTTACGGAGCATGACTATACCCACTGCCAATGCGATGATGACGACTATTCCGATAATGATGCCAATAATGACCTCGGGTTGACCTGCGAATCCCAAGACTTCATCGGTATCGAAATTACCACTCTCAGACTCTACCACCTTGATGATGAAATCATCATTATTTCCCACTGCACCATACTCATCTTCTGCCTTGAAGGATATTGGGTGAGGTCCAATTGGCACTCCACGACGACTCTCGAACTCTATGCTGTAGATTCCATCACCTGCAGTAACGTCCCCATTCTGTCCATTGTCATACATCAGTAAGTAGGTATCCTGCTGACCAATGGCAGCCAAAGCGCCTAACTTCACCTTGACCCAACGAACTCCATCTAGATCATCTACTGAAATCGTCACAAGATAGGTCTCCTCTTCTCCAACATTCTCAACCTGCGAAACTTCGCTTGGTTCGATATCGGGAGAACTCAAGTCAGGGCCTTGGTTCATGACCTCTAGGCGTAGGGCCTCATCATCTGGCCCAGCCAAGTAGTGACTGCCTGTACTTTGCGTCGATGAGACTGTAATCGAAGAACCATCTGCATCCTCAAGATAGACCTTGAGAACTTGTTCACCTGGAGACATGCCTACGGGAATCGGAACCTGTCCTGTCCAAAGCAAGTCCACTAGCTGTACAAGGTCATGCAATTCTCCACCGTGATTTCGCATATCCACCGCGACTCTTGCAACACCATTGCCATCGAAAACTTCTGCATTGACGATTAGAATCTCACCACGGTGAGCAAGGGACGGGGCATGCTCCCATTCAAACAATCTCGGAGCATGATTGAAGACGGTGATTTCGGCTTGTACAACATCAGACGCCCCCCACGAATCAGTTACTGTCGCTTGGACCGACAGTTCTCCATGCATGATTCCAGAAACGCTCAATGGAACTGTCCAGACATCGTCGTGAATGGTCAAATCACCATTCAATCCTTCATCTGACAACTCAACTACTGCAAGTCCAAGAGAACTCAAGTCAACCTGTACTGAAACCACATTCCAGTCCTCATCCTCGATTTCAACCTCTAGATGGCTGATGGTTCCACCTTCGTTCACTAGACCTTCTCGCAATGAGATGGAAACAATTTCTGGATCATTGTTCTCACCTTCAGAAACCACCGCAGGGTAAGAGATTCTCTCAAGGAATTGGCTTTCGGTGAACACTGCATATTCCTCATTTACAGCAGGGATTGCGAAGTACCTCTGTACGCTAGAAATCAGACCTGACAAAGGACCCTTATTGATGACCTCGCCATTGGCAACGCCATCTGTTATGCTACCATTTCTATTGTAGTAAACTCCGCTCCAATCTGTGACATTAAACTCTCTTCCATCCTTGACGGAGGTCTTAATCGACTGTGCCTCAAGGTCCATCATTACCAATTCCGAACCGACCAAAGAGACCATATCCCCAGGTTGTAATGAAACGGGAGATAAGCCGGTTTCCCTACTAAGGTTAACTTCGCCAAGTCCGTCCTCGGTCTCTGGTGGGGTTGGATCATTCTCTATCGGTGAATTCTCAGGATACTCATCACCTCTGTCATTATCAAAGCCGGTAGATTCCCACTTGCGATAGATCGTCTTATTTTCCCATTCTTTGTATGGAACCTCGTAATTCCATGTCTTGTTATGACTCTGTCCAGCATTGTCAAATCCAAATCCTCCCGAACCGGAAAGGTTGAACCAATTCTCTTCCAGAATAATGTTCACAGGATAACTGGTACCATTGTGATTCTCCCAGTTTCCTGATGTCTCAATATTTGTTATCGCGCCAAAGGTCCCATCAACATCACCTGAAAAAGTTCCATCCATGTGAAAATACTGATCTGTTTTCATCCCATCAACAGTGGTCTCGCGTAAATCATACACAGTCCCGTTAATGGTTACATCTGCATCATCTTCATCTTGAGTCTGAAAACCAAAAGTGCCGGCTCCCTGAATGGATTCTCTTTGGCCTATTCTCTCACCATTCAACCATTCTTCATACATCTCGATGGTTGATATGTCTATATCGAAGCGATTGTCGCCATCGACCAATTCCATCTCAGCATAACCCTCGAATTGTGCCAAATCATGCAGTATGACCCCTCCGGATTCATACCTCTCGAAATAGAATACTGACACTGTTCCATTTAGCCACAACTCTCCATCCTCATCCTGATTGGTCGCATTTAGTTGACCACTTGCCTCTATGGTAGTTCCTTCTGAGATGACTCCATCAACCGTACTGCGATTGAACTGAGCGTTGGTTACTCCGACTATGACCCGCATGTTATCCATATCAGCATCCGAGAATTCAACCACCATACTACCCCAGCCTCTAGCATTGAAGAATTGCGATTGCAACACTCCATCGACGGTTGTTTCATTGCGCCAAATCTCCTCAAGTGTCAAATTCAACCAAGTGCTATCATTCTCACTAATCTCATTGATAGTGACCATGCCATCGCCTAATTCCCAAGCGTTCAGCACATCTCCCTGTCTCTCCTGCCAACCTCTTCCTCCAAACTCAAGCAAGTAGTATTGAGAACCATTCTCATCATCGTAACTGTGATTCAAGTTCCAATCGGTAGAGATAGTAACCGAATGATCAGCAAGAGGTTGATTCCAAACAGTTGCTTGAACTTCTCTTTCTAGACCACTGGCAACCCCATCCCAATAAGTCGCAATACTGACAGTATCTCCAAAACTGAGAACATCAGACATCTCCATGCGTAAAGTTCTGTCATCGATGAATTGCATCTCGGAGGAGGTCTGATTCAAACTGCTGAGAATACTACCCTCCGAACTGCTGTGAACAGCACTGGCACTGAATTCTGAAGATGTTGAATTGAGGGCATTGTCGAAGACGAAACGGTATGAATGCAACTGGTTGAACTCCTCATCTGCCCCCCAATCAACTACTATCGAATGGTTAGGAACATGAGAATCCGCAGTAGCAACAGGGGCTATTGTCACACATAGGAACAAAGCCGCTATGAGCATACTGAGCAGAGGCCTTTGCACATTTGATGACATGGAAGCGACCTATTCAACACGTTCGGTTATGCGTGCGTTCCCTGCACAATACTGGCATATTTCGCGTATTGCGAAACTTACCATCTATCATTGGTGAATGCATTCGGATTGGCAGGCATATCATCATCACGATTCCATACCTGAGAACCGATTTCACCGTAAATATCTGAGAATGGGTCAATTTCTACTTCTTCTTTGGTACTATCCATGTAGGAAAGCACCTTCTCGCGTAGTTCCGGCTTGAAGCGCCAATAGTGTATTCTCCACTCACGACCATCCCAAAGAGTAGTTTCTTCGGATTCGGTAGTCAAAAGGTCGTAATCTTGGAACATGTAAAACAGGTTGCGATCGGTTGGCTCAAGAGCGTTATCGATGATTCTCTCATAGAATCCGAAGAAGCCAAGAGCGTGCTCAGCCATACCTGATGCAACGTCTGCTTCCATATCCGAATCTATGTGTTGCCTGATGGCTTCAGTTAATTCGTGTAGTGTCATTCCCATACTTTTTCCACCCGTGCGCCGGCTTTATGGCCTGAGTAATCAGTCATCGCTGCGCAGTATTTTATTCTGTACACGGTGCTATATCAAGTATGCGATGAAAAAACGCCATTTTCGCTGTTTTGTTGTTGGAAGGGCTTAATTTTAGTCAACTATACGGCGAAACTATGACGGCCGACTTCGTCGAAAGGAACTTCCTCGGACTTCCAGAGGAATCTACTAATGCCGAAGTTGTCATCCTCTCTCTACCTTACGAATTGACCACCTCTTATGGACAAGGAACGAAGGATGGCCCAATAGCCTGTATCAAGGCATCAGGGCAAGTCGAATTGTACGATCCATCACTACCAGAAGACCTGCCAGTAGGAGTAGCAATACATACGGCAGAAGCATGGGATGAGCAAGGAAATACTCTGTTGGAGCAACTCGATTCAATGACTGCCTATCTCAAGCCATGGTTCTCTGGCGATTGTTTTCCACTTGTACTCGGAGGAGAGCATGGTATCCTTCCAGCGATCATGGCTGCGCAACACACTCCCCTCAATGAGTTGACACTGGTACAGATAGATGCTCATGCAGACCTGCGTGAAGAACTCGATGGAGAGAAATGGTCGCATGCTTGTGCAGCTGCAAGGTCGCTTGACCTCGGAGTAGGCAAATTGTTGCAACTGGGGATCAGAGCCTACTCACGAGAAGAAGCCGAGAAAATCGCCAAGGATGAACGAATCAACACTTGGTTCGCCAGCGATGTCATGAGTCCTTGTGCCGGACAAGTTGCTTGGCAAGATTGGTTGAAAGCGCTTAGCGATATACAAGGACCAGTACATCTGAGCATTGACATCGATGGGATGGACGGATCTTTGGTTCCCGATACTGGAACTCCTGTCCCAGGTGGATTATCGATGTGGCATGCGGTAGAGACTATCGAAGCCCTGTTCTCCAATACCAAGGCACAAGTCCTCTCAGCAGATGTCAATGAGATAGTCCCGGGAAAGGACAGCCCTCTAACAGAATTCACCGCTGCCATGTTGGCAACCAAGGTTCTAGCAGGACACATTTCAACCAGACTTGATGGGCGATTTACTGCTAAGGCCAGCGGTAAAGTCCGAGAAATTGGAACTTCTGATTTCTTTGCAAGGTTTGATTTACAATAGACTACTGAATCAATCAATGGTTGGATGGATCTCTGCTCTCGTTGCATCCCTGTTCGGTGCTGATGAAGAGGTAGAGAAAATTCTCGAAGAAGAATGAGTTGTCTCAGTTCATTTCATGATTCAATGGGTAGCGTATGTACTGGGGGACTGAACACCCATTGTACTCTTCTACAATGCCTTGGCATAGAAGTTAGACTAATCCTCTTCATTAATCCAGTTTGGTAATTCCACGGCAATGTCACCAAAAAGTATCAATCTGGCATCAACACTGACTCCTTCATCTTGAATTATGCACTGGCCAACATCGGTTGCTGCTTCAAACGAGAAGTGTTCAGTCAATGATTCCATAACAGACCTTTTGTATGCAGTATCGAGGTTATCTAGTTGATCTCCTTTCGTTTCAAGAATTCTGATGCTATTTATTCTACCATCTTGTCGTTGGATAGCGAATAGGAAGTCTGGATATATCTTGTTCCTCCTCCAACCTTGAATACCATACTGGCGCCTTGCAACATTTCGATGCCACCATTGGGTGGAGATCTGCCTGATACACCGACTCAAACAGACTGCGCGTAATAGGTTGCATATTATTCAACAATGGGAGTGCGACTTCGGGATGATTAGTCTCTTCAGTATGAGGCATTGGCCAATTTGCTCCATCGGCTCTTAATCTGAATTGAATTGTCCCTGATTCCAAACCATTTCTGAAAATAATCTCAGCCCGTCGATCCCTCTCAACATGAAGTGCATTTCTCAGCATTTCAACTACTAAATTACTTTGCTGGCCGAGATATTCTTCGGAAATATCATCTCTTTCGTTCAATCCGTTTGCAATATTGTTGACAATTTCATATGCAACAAACGAATTCAAAACAACGTCGTTGACCGCTCTTGAGACATAGACTGAATCAAATCTCCTTCGCTCTTGATTTGCACCTTGGTCGACAAGAACAATATCTCCATCCTCGTTTAACTCAAATCTACGTAACTGGTTCTCGGGCGGTTGTGCATTATTTGGGAACTCCTCAATAAAGGCAGTTGAGCCAAAATCAGACCAATCAATTTGAGCGAGAATATCTGTGTCATAATCTAGTAATCTTGTTTCTTCCTCAGAAACAGACATCACTTGAGGAAGATAAAAGTCAGTGCCAACAAACCTATCTCTCCTGTTTAATTCTCGTCTAGGATGACCGTTCGGAGCCTGGGCGTTTCCTTCAATGTGTAATGCCAGATCACCCAAACCAGCCTCATTAAGTGATTGTCGGACTGCTTCAATTACCTGTGCTGTTTCCGCCTGATGGGTATAGATATAACATTGATCTAATTGTTCCACTTCAGTTTTAGTTGCATCAGGCAGCCTCAGGATTCTACCAATTAACTGCGTCATGCCACTCAAATTCGTTGTCGCTGCTAGTGCGCAAATCACATATGCAAATGGGCAATTCCATCCTTCTTGTAGTGCTTCTCTTGTGATGATTACACGTATTCGATTTTCATCAGATAGCAGATTCTGATTTTCAGGGTCTGATAAATCGTTAATTTCTGCTGTTTTGACCGCTATTTCCTCTTCTTGAAGGCCAAATTGCAACAATTGATTTCGTACATCCTCAGAATGAATATACCCGGCATCAATCTGATCAGCACCAGTTCTTTCGACCTGGACCAACATAATTGGGCGAATGTACCTCCCAGAATCAGCTCGGAAACCCTGAGAAATTGCATCTAAATCGTTCAATCTTTGCAGGCTTGCACTAAGCGTGGCAATCCAATCCTCACCTTGCATTGGGTTCAAGTTAATTGGCATCTTAATCATGCCTTCGTCATCGACTTCCTTCCCGGTTATCTCAACCAGTACGTTTGCATAACGGCCGACTTGAGGGTTAGCACCCCCTCTCGGTTGACGATTTTTAGGGGTTGCAGTCAATTCGAGTACAAAGCTTGGATTTAATCCATAAATCACTTCATTGGCTAGAGGAGAAGTCGCTCTATGCCCTTCGTCAATTACCACAATTGGCCGTCTTACTCTCATAACATTGCCGAGCGATTGTCTGATGAGCGTATGTCCATGATTGTATACGTCTAAATTTGGGATACGTTCGTAGAGTTCTGCATGTGCTTCCATCTCACCTTCGGCAGGAAAGAAATCGTGGACATCGCCTCTATCTCGAATTGCTGTCAATTGAATCGCCTGCCTGCGATTAATGGACTGAATCATAATGAGCATGATACATAGATTAGATTCAACATCTGCTGCGTGAAGCGGTGAGTTTTTTTCGAGTATCATTACATTTCCCGCAGCCGCATTGTCAAGAGTTTGACGATAAACATGTTCTCGGTCATTTAGATTTCGAAGAGTCTGAGTATAAATCGCTTCGTTGGGCACGACCCATAATACTAAACCAGTATTCGAATTGTGATAACTGCTTAAAATCCGTTCAATAGAACGAACTGCGAGGTATGTTTTCCCTCCGGCAGTGGGTACTTTCAGCGTCACATTCGGAACTGGGCGGCCACAGCCATCTTCTCGATGTAGGTATTCGTAGGGAATCTGTTCGTGCCCTTGAGGCATCACACCGCATTCTCTGAGATGATCAATTGTATCTCTGACAAAATTTGGCAGAGGGATATTCAAGTTAGGATTATCGTCGATGATTTGTTGAATATCATTTGCGTTATTTCTCTGCTCTACTAATCGCTCCAAATAACAATCTAAACGTTCTAGCACTTTGGTTTGGAACTCCAGAATCCTAAACATAACTACACCTCATTAAGAAAAAAGTGCGTAAGGCATAGAAACAAATTCAATATGTAGATTTTCACTACTTATCCGCTTATGACCAACAAAGTTAGCAGGTGCAATTACAATATGTCTTGAATCGGGGTAAGCCTCATTTACTCGCCGAGCAAATTGGAGATTTAAGGCTGCGGCAGGGGATCTGAGCCAATCTACATCAGGCTGATAAATCATCCAAACGTGTATGTTTTCTGTTCCTCCAAGGTAATGGTTCTCGGCATCGATTGTTTCGGGATTAAGTATCTCCGAAGTTACGAGATTGTACATATATTGGCCAAGTTGTTCGTATTGAGGCAAATCTTCACCAGCCAGAATATTTTCTGCGTTAAGAGCAGGGCCTAGTGTGAAAAAGCTGAATGTCCCGGGGATAGGGTCAAAATTTTCTGTTCCATTAATCACTCTACGGACTCGTTCAGCAGTTTCGGTATTACAATAGTCCATCATTTCAACCAAAATGAACCTGCGAGCGCCGTCTTCAGTGGCTGCATTCATTTCCAATACTGCGTGAGCGGTTGTACCCGAGCCTGCAAATGAATCTAGAACCAAATCACCAGGTCTTGTCGCAAGTTGGAGAATGTAATTCAACAATTCAACGGGTTTTGGTGTTGGAAACAAATCCGCAGTTGTTCTTTCTGGAAACAATCTCTTGAGCTGGGATTTTGCCCCTCTGGTGTGACCTGTTCTCCAAACCTTCTCGCCATTTTCAAAATGAGGACGCCAACTTGTTGATGGCGGTAGCCCGCTGGATTCTTCCAAGTAAGTTCTTCTAATCACCCTAGTACCGTCGTCAGAGATTCTTAATTCACCAGTTGCAAATTTATCTTCCATAGTTTCAAGTTCCCATCGCCATCCGTTCGGTGGGTGAGGGATCTCTTGATGGTCTCTTTCAATTGGCTCCAAATATTGACCAGTATGAGTCGATCGAAACATGTTTGCAGGTATGTTGAACTGCAAATTTTCTCTGACAGCAGGGTTGTTAATTGGGTTACCATCAAACCAAGGGCCGCGAGGGTCATCATCAGGATTCTCAAAATGGCTTTGCCTTTCCGGGTAAGGAAAATAGTTTGGCCTCCAGTTTGGATTCTTTGAAAAAACAAAAATTGTGTTAAAATCCTCTGAAAACT
>CAZGIY010000067.1:0-9042 GCA_964526445.1 uncultured Candidatus Poseidoniales archaeon | reverse complement strand
CGGGCGTTTGGGACGCTTGGACTCCGGTTCAAATCCGGACGGGCCCATCCAAGCAACTAGCATTCAGGCTAGGCTATTTGCCTTGACTACAGGGTAGCAACTCCGCCAGCAGGCATCGGATTCAACACCGGTCCCGCACCGCGCAACACCGGTCCCTGAGTCAGGGTTGCGAAGATACCGATATCTCCCGCTATATTGTGTGATAATGAGAACCATGGCCTACCATATTGGTCGACTCCCATGTCTAGGAAATCCCCCAATCCACCACAGCGGTTGTAACCACAGTCTTGAGTAGTATCCAATGGGTCATCGGCTGCATTGATTCTAACTGTCGTCAACAATGGCATCTCGGAGAAGGCATCTGTGATGATGGTCATGTAGCCATTCCATGTATCATTGCCCGCATCTGCTACGTAGCCTAGGGCAACCTTGCCAGCCGCTCCTGCAGTAATTACTGGAAATCCTGTTCCTAGCATCTTAGTTGGTGGAGCGATCATCATCGCATCTGACCAAGTATCTCCTTGGTCTCTTGAATATGCGTAGTAGGGCATATTATCAGCCCCCATCCACATCGCGTGGACATTGTTATCATCGTCTATAGCGACTTGAGCCTCCTCAGCATTCCAAGTATCTGCAGTACCACTTTCGCTGGTTGGTAGTGGGTGTTCGGTCCAAGTAAAACCACCATCTTCGCTACGATAAATCGAGTAACCATCTCCGGAGCAACCAATGTTACCGCGGTAGAAGTTTCCATCTGGAGCTCCTTCAAGGTGGGCAGTCAATCCTCCACTACCACAGTTTAGGGGTGCTCCTGAAACTTCTGGGGTCCAAGTAACTCCTCCATCGAAGGAGCTTGAGCATAATGGATGTGGAGCATTACCGTTGATGCAGAATACCCAAGTGGTATCGTGCAGAACTGCTGGATATGGTGCTGAGGTTATTGTCTGGTGGTCTTGTACCGAGTAAATTGAGGTTGCAACAGTAGGAGGAGAGAAACTCCCACCTTCGTTATCAGACCATTCAACGGTCATGCCAAGTAGTGCATGCATGTCGAATTTCATTATCCGGTCTGTCCATTTGTCGACATAGATGTAGGGGTCGTTACTATTCGGTACTGGAGTTAATGGATCATAGACATTTACACATGAATAATCACTGAGATTCTTCATCTCGATCAGTCCACTACATTGTACCACTGCTGTGGAACCCGCAGGTCCATTGCCCCAACTGGAGATGTAGAGATTGTCAGCCGAGGTTATCCCCATGGTCGGCTCGAAGGTTGTGAAACCAATTCCGTAGTAGGAACCCTCGGTGAAATATGGGGTATTGTTTGCGGTGAAATTGGCACTGATGTTGGCCGCTGCTAGTGCGCTTTCATTTGTCGCATCTATGGCCCCTGGGAAGTGATACCACGTTCCTACTGGAGTTCCCTGTTCGAATTCAAAAACTCCTCCTTCTACCCATTCCTTAGCCCCTCCAATTGGCTGTCCGAAACAACCTGAAAGAAGACTCATCATCATGACTAGGGTCATGAGGGCAGCCTTCAGGCTGTGCTTGGCCATGTCGCTGCGTCGCTGCTTTCTGCTTCAATCTTGTCGGGATTGGATTTAGGAAAAACTACGCGGTGGTCGACAACTCTAGCGGCGATGAGTCCTGCAATTCCAAAGAGACCTAGTGGTCCAATCCAAGGTATGCTTGCCAAGGCAGTTATGCCACCTAGGAATCCCATGCTGACCATGATTCGTTTGAATAGCGGGATTTTCCTTCTCCCTAGTAAGTACCATCTGCTACCGCGCGATAAGAGACCTGCAAGCAGCATTGCTGAAACTTTAGGCATGAATGTAAGGATGCGAATGCCCGATGATTGGCCTTCGTAAACTGCTCTAACGGGTGCTTCAGATACGAGAAATCCCTGTTCAACACAGCGCATCAACCACCAATTAGGATATCCATATCCATTCCAGTTCTCGCTGAAATCCCAGTTCTTGAGCATCTCATCGCTGCACACGGTATAGCCACATTGAGGGTCGTTAATCTTCAGTCCACTGGCCATATTGGTCAGGTGTTTGAGCCACCAAGTACCCAATCGCCGTCGAAGTGGCATGCTGGCCAATCCGTCTGAATGCAGCGATCTATCCCCTTTGATAAAGTGGGTATCAGTATCGATTATGGTATCGAGTAAGATATTCAGGTCGCCAGCATCCATCTGCCCATCTCCAGCCATAACTACGGCAAACCACCTGCCTTCGATTTTCGAATTCACAAGATGCTGGTATCCAGAGGTAATTGCTCCCCCTACACCTATTCCTCCAGATTGAATTACTATTGCACCACATTCTGAGGCTTTGCTAGCAGTAGAATCTAGAGAACCATCGTCGATGACAAGCGTTTCATCAATCCAATCGGGTAGTGAATTGATTGCTCCAGCAATGTGTTCTTCCTCATTGCGCGCTGGCATGACCACGAAGACCTTGCAATCCCTGAACACATTGGCGAGGGACATGCGGAAGTTCATCATCTATGCCCTAGACCTCCGAAGGATTGACAGCCCGGCTGCAGAGCCGCAGTATCGGAGATAGCGTGCGCATCGTGTATCTGGTCAAGAACAAAGAGTTGCGAGTAGTTTCTGCAATCACTCGCGCTGAGACCTTCGCCAAAGATGTCGTAGTCATCGATATGGGAAGTAGTGACACTACCCTGGCACTAGCCGACCAGAAGGGTGCAAAGACCATCGCAATGGAAAGTGATTGTACGATTCCCGAGATCGCAAGGGAATTACTGAAACTTGAGGAGTTAGAAATGACCCTAGTGATTCACCTTTCAGATGCTTGGAGGTTACGGGACCTTCCGGTTAACGTCAATCGAACTTACGAGGGTAGAGACATCAATCTAGCATTAGCACATTATACCGACGTAGAACCTGGAGACTTTGAAACTGTGATCTATGCTGATGCCGAGTTAGATTTGTTGGCTGCCACACATGAGGGATTGGCAGCATTAGCAGAATGTTCTCCTGAAGACAAGTGCGTAGAATTACCATCATCATTGAATGTGCGGGTTCATCTAGCCAAACAACCGACTCAACCATTGAAGCGCGAATCCCTAGCTACGGCTTCTAGATTTGCTCAATTATTCCATTGGATGTTGTCAAGTAAGCATCCACTGATTCTCTTTGGACTCCCTGGCCTTGTTTGCTTCAGCATCGGTTTCACATTGACTGGGGATGTGGTTGATGAGTTCCAATCAATGAATTCAATCACCCTAGGGGTATCGTTGGCCACTGCTGCCGTCACTCTCATCGGACTCTTTGCGATGATGACCAGTCTAATGCTCTATATCCTCGGTAAGCAAGTAAGACAGATTCAGCGCCAGTATGATGACTGGCCTACTCCAGAGTGAGGTTCACGCATGCCTCGTGGTCTTGTTTGCTTTGACATGGATAGGGTTCTAGTGGACCATATGTCGACATGGCAATGGGTATACGATAAGTTGGACATCTCCAATGAGGAAGCATTCAATCTATACAATCAGGGGAAGTTGAATGAATGGGATTGGATCATCCTTGATCTCGAACTTATCAGGTCCGCAGTTGGCGGAGTTTTGCGGGATGAGCAATTGCGAAATTGGTTGCATGATTGTCCGATGATGCTTGGTTGGAAGGAATGTATTCAGGGACTTTTGGATGATGGCAACGAGGTTGCAATCATCAGCGGAGGAATGCAACATGTTGCCCGAATGGTAGCATCAGAATTTGTCAGTGAACAGGATTGGCGGCGTAGATGGGGAGGTATAGACCGACATACTGCAAAGCAAATGGGCGGTAAGGATTCGATAGTGCATGTATTCTGTAATGGTTGGACTTCAGACTCCGAAGGAATAGTTCCTGAAACAGGTCGTTACCAAGTTCAGATGCACGGTAAAGGCAGCATTGTCAAAATGCTTCAGAGAAGGTTGGGAATTTCTGCGGAAATGACTGCATCAGTTGGGGACTCGGCAGGAGATATCGATATGTTCCATGCTAGTGGATTTTCAATTGCATTCAACCCTTGGGACGAGCGACCAGGGCAGCATTCAAGCATTGTAATCGAGCAGAAAGACCTCAATTTGGCCCTGCAATCTATTCGCCAATACTTCAGGGAGTGACTCTGCGGCTATCTCTTGGGAACGGAATCACTTCACGGATGTGTTCAGCACCAGCAAGCCATGACACTACTCTGTCAACTCCTAGTCCAAAGCCACCGTGTGGTACTCCACCGTAGCGTCTGACATCGATATAGAATTCATATGGCTCGCGTGGAGTTCCTTCTTCGTCGATTCGCTCGAGAATCTCTTCTTCAGACCAAGTCCTCTCTCCTCCACCTATGATTTCACCATAGCCTTCTGGGGCTAATAGGTCATGACACAATACGTATTTCGAATCCTCAGGATCAGGTCGATGGTAGAATGGCTTGGCTATGCGTGGGTAGTGAGTGAGGAAATGTGGCACCTCTAAATCTTGAGTCAAAATCTTCTCCTTGGAGTAGTCCAAGTCCTGTCCCCATTCGATATCGACTCCTAGAGCCTGTAAGCGCTCGATTGCCTCGTCATAGCGTATTCTTGGGAATGGATTGTCCGCATATCTACGAATCAAATCCAAGTCACGACCTAGTGCCTCAAGTTCTTCAGAGCGTTCTTCAAGTAGCGTCTTGCAAATATGGCGAACCAATGCTTCTCCATGTGCCATAACGTCCTCGTTGCCTCCCCAAGCAATCTCCATTTCGGCATGCCAGAATTCGGTCAGGTGCCTGCGCGTCCTGCTCTTCTCAGCTCTGAAAGATGGCGCAATAGTATACAATCTCTCAAGAGCAGGCATTGCGGCTTCTGCATATAGTTGCCAGGATTGGGTCAAGTATGCCTTGCGCCCAAAGTATGGAACTTCAAACAGGGTGCTTCCACCTTCCACGGCTCCGGCCACGAAACATGGCGCTTGGTACTCGGTGAAATCCAGTTTTCTGAAATAAGAATGAATTGCACCAAAGACGCTTGAACGAATCTTCAGCATAGTGGTCATTCGAGAAGTACGAAGGTAGAGGTGTCGATTATCGAGCAAGAACTCGGTCTCTCCACCATCCGCTGCTTCCATCGCACTCTCGGTAATTGGGAAGGGTGAGTCTGGATTTACTGGGCCAATGACTTCTACGCCTGATACTGCGAGTTCGTATCCACCCGAACGCTGGTCTTCCTTGACCATGCCACTCAAAATGATGCTCGATTCAATTAGTGCTGATTTTAGGGCCTCTAGTTGTTCATCTTCGAGGTTGCCAGCCTTTGCAACACATTGGATGCTACCAGTCGAATCTCGGATGGTAATGAAACAGATCTTACCACTGCTTCTAGTCCTCTTAACCCATCCTTTGAGAGTGACTTCTTGTTCGGTCATTGTCCCAGAAAGAACATCAGAAATCCATGTTTCCTTGGCCATTTCTACACCCTCTAGAGGTTTGCAGAGCGGCTCTGTTCTTCAATGCCTTGGCTGTTGAATGTCTCATTGCATGTCAACATTGAAGCCGAGAATCCCCTGCACGGCATGTGTCTCCTGAGATTCCAGTCCCCGATGACAACACCCGCAATGTTGCGGTCTATGCTATCGGAGGCAATGCTCTGTCCGATGTTGGGGCACCTGGAGACGAGGCTCTTGTGCTGCACAAGGTGATGGGAGATGTAGTCAATCTATTGGAGGCGGGATACAGGGTTGTCATAACCCATGGAAACGGTCCACAGGTAGGCGACCTTCTATTGTTGGAAGAGACCAGCATGAGTGAACCCAAGCGCCGCGAATTGGACGAATGGGTCGCTGCCACACAAGGAATGATTGGACATTCATTAGCACTCAATCTGGAACGGCACTTGATGACTAAGCATCGTCCTGAAAGGGCTGCAGTTGTATTGACTAGAGTCGAGGTCAACGAGAACGACATCGCCTTTGCTGCACCAACCAAGCCGGTAGGGCCAATCCTTGAGGAGGATACCATCGCAGAGATGGATTGGGATGTGGCAACAACGACACATGGGCCTAGAAGAGTGGTTGCATCTCCTCAGCCAATCAAGATTATGGATATCGATGTCATCAACAGCTTGTTGGGATTGAATGCTGTTGTAATCTGCTGTGGAGGGGGCGGTATTCCTGTGCAAGTTAGCGATGAAATCAAGGGACTGCCAGCAGTTATTGACAAGGATAGGGTATCTGCCCTACTTGCCACTCAAGTAAGTGCAGATGTATTCGTGGTATCAACAGCAGTCGATGCAGTGCGCAGAGATTTCGCAGGTCCAAATGAGGAAGTAATTAGGGAATTATCTGTCGAGGAAGCCAAGAAGATGGTGGAATCAGGAGAATTACCACCTGGGTCTATGGGTCCAAAGGTCGAGGCAATGGTCATGGCAAAAGAATCGAAATCTGAAATGAACGTGGTTCTATGCCAACCAGGAGATGCCCTTGCTGCAGTACGTGGCGATGTTGGAACTCGTCTGATCTAAATCAGAAGTTTTGGATTTGAGCGAATTCCTGAATCAACATGCAATTGTCGCTAATTCGGAATCCGATGAAATGGCTGATGCCCGACAAAGAATTACCCCTCTCGTTTAAGCCTAGAAGGCGGACCGTCTAATGTTCTGGAGCGGAATGCATCCTGTGTAACGTAATCCCAATCGGAGAAAATAAGATGAATAATTTCGAATCACTAGGACTTTCTAAGCAACTCTTACGTTCTGTGGAAGCAGAAGGATACGAGACTCCAACTCCAGTTCAGTCCCAATCCATACCCCCCTTGCTCTCAGGAAGAGATGTCCTTGGAGTTGCACAAACAGGAACCGGGAAAACAGCGGCTTTTGCATTACCAGTTTTACAAGTATTGAACCGTTCCAAACCACAATCGAAGCGACACATTCGAGCGCTTGTCCTTTCCCCTACGCGAGAATTAGCCGCCCAAATTCATGAGCGCTTTTCTGCTTATAGCAGACATCTGGATATACGTCATGAAGTGATTTTTGGTGGAGTAAGCCAAAAGCCACAGGTAAGAAAACTTCAGCGTGGACTAGACATTCTAGTAGCTACACCTGGTAGATTATTGGATTTGATTAACCAGAGATACGTAGATATTAGGAAGGTTGAATTTTTCGTTCTCGATGAAGCGGATAGAATGCTCGATATGGGCTTTATTCGGGATCTCAATAAAATTCTGAAAATGTTGCCCAATAGGCGACAAAATCTCCTATTCAGTGCAACCATGCCTAAGGCGATAGCAGATTTGGCAGAGTCTTTTCTGAACAACGCAGTTCGCGTGGATGTAAGTCCCAAAGAACTCACAGTTGATTTGATCGAGCAGAAAATCATGTTTGTCCGTAAAGCAGACAAGCGGAGTTTGTTGGTTAACATCATCAAAGAAGAACAGGTGAATCGTGCTATTGTATTCACTAGAACCAAGCATGGGGCGAATCGGTTGGTCAAGCAACTTGATCAAAGTAGAATCGATGCTGTAGCAATCCATGGAAACAAAAGCCAAGGTGCTAGAACAAAAGCCCTAGCCGACTTCAAAAATGGGAACGTTTCAATTCTTGTTGCAACTGATATTGCTAGCCGTGGTATTGATGTCGAGGGAATCACGCATGTCTTCAACTACGATTTGCCGAATGATCCAGAAAGTTATGTACACCGAATCGGAAGAACTGCAAGAGCGGGAAAATCAGGAGTAGCATACGGTTTCTGCGACGACACTGAGTCAGGCTATCTTGTCAGTATTCAACGACTGATTGGATATGATATTCCAACAGATGAGGGCCACGAGTTTCACTTTATCGGGGCAATGCCAAAGCCCGGACAAAAACCTGGGAAAATAAGGAAAAATAATTCTTCAAGAAACAGGTCAAGGAGTAACCACAACCGCCAGCAGAATGGCAAGTCAAATTCTAGGGATCGACGACATCGTTCTAATCGGCGTAATTCTAATCAATCTCGTTCAAACAACAACTCCTCTCGAAGGAATAACCACCCTCGTCCAAACAATAATTCATCCCGAAGGAATAACCACTCTCGTCCAAACAATAATTCATCCCGGAGAAAAAATCATTCTCGTCGTTCGAGGAATTGACAAATTGCTTTGCCCGTCCGGATTCTGTCCAAGAATCCGTTCCTTCAATCGCGATTGGCTTAGAGTTGAATCGACAGGATAGTATCCAGGGTCACAATGTTGACTCTCAAGCGTAGTGATCAATGAGCAAAACTGTTGCTAAGATAATGCCCAATATCACAATCATGACGATATGAGTAAGACGTTCACTTCGACCAAAAATGCGAGGACGGCCCATATCTCCATGAATCTGAGTTTGAAGGTCATCTGTGAACATCATGCCTCTGCCCAAAGCCTCTAGCCGTGAATCAACAAGTGAGACGAGTCGTTGCATGTTGGCTTCATGCTTCATGTTATCTTCTACTTCTTTCGCAGTACTCAGATAATCTGCACTAACAGATGCAATCTTCTTGGTTGTGTTGAGATAATCTATCAACAGGGTGGGGTCACTTTCTCCAATCTCTCTTTGAGTCAAGCTATGATTGCCATCACATGTCAATTGCAAGACATTTCCTCTCCACCCAACATAATCATCAGAATACAAATACGGTAAAACATCTGGTTCATTTCTTCTCTGTTGGTCCCACCTTGCTTGAAGTAGCCAGATGGCTCCGTCATTTCCCTCATTTTCAGCATGGAGTTCTTGGAAATAATATTCCTGAAGATCGAAAAAGAGTTTCCAACTTGATAGATCTGGATTCGCATGGTCCCATTCATCGGCGTATGGTGCACTATTCTCTATGAATTCAGTATCATCTACCATCTTTCTTATCCTTGCGAGAATATCTTCCTCGCTGATACCGAAGTCCAATTCACGCCAATCTGCCATATCATCACGATTTGATGATAGATTATCAATATGCCTCACTTGTTGGAACCAATCTATGAGTGGACCAAGTACCAAAGTTGAGCCATCAGACGGTCCGGATTCTGTCCAAGA
>CAZGIY010000066.1:0-9297 GCA_964526445.1 uncultured Candidatus Poseidoniales archaeon | reverse complement strand
GAGTGCACACGACAGTGAATGTCAGCGTCATCAATCGCGCCCCTTGGTTGAATCTAACCGCTCCTGAATCCATTATCGTTGGACAAAAAGTCACTATTGATGCTAGCGATCACGGTGATTTAGATACAATTACTCCACAGGCTGATGTATCCATATCCTGGCCCAGTGAAATCCTATGTGAAGAAGGAAACAGCGCCCACACGTGCACCTTCACTCCAAGTGTTGAAGGAAATATTCTGGTCAGTGTAACAGCAACCGATGATGACAATGATACCACCACAATAGATGTACTGGTCAAGGTACTCAATCGAGACCCGAGTATTACTGAACTGAAAGTATCCAATCAAAGTGGGGAAATGACAACTCTCGATGGTGTGTATGACGTACTGGAGAATGAAATTATCATAATCACTGGAATGGCTGACGATTCCATCAACGACATGGAAGGACTGATTTTCAACTGGTGGCTAGATGCCCTGCATGATGAAAATGAGACCACAACTACTGATGGCTACGAATCAAATGTCAGCATGTCATGGCAATCCAGTGGCTTGCACGAAGTATGGGTTGAGGTGTGGGATGATGATAGCGCGACCAGTGAACGTATAGCACTACAATTCATGGTAGAAAATGTTGCTCCAACATTGGACATGATCCCACAGATACTTCCAGTATGGGAAGACCAGATGGTCTACGTAAATGCCACAGGTTCAGACTCTCCAAATGATATGGAGACCTGGCAATGGTGTTGGGATTTGTACCCTCAGGTGAACAGTGATGGAAATGGAAGTGCGGCTGATGATTGCGACGTGGAAGGTTCAGAGTTAGCGACTTCATGGCCTATTGCTGGATTCTATGATATTGCGGTCACCGTACGCGACGATGACGGTGCTTGGGCCATGACATCTACTACTGTTGAAGTTCGAAACAAACCTCCTAGGGCTAGCATCAGCATAGCCAATGGAACAAGCCCTGCTCCAGATAGTATTTCACTAACAGTTGGAGACGGTCTGTCTCTTAGCGCAGACAATAGCACGGATACCGCATCCGATCAATTGACACTGAACTACAACTGGGATCATTCAGGACTTGATCAAAATGGGGACGGGGATCTCTCTAACGACATCGAACATGATGGCATATACTATAATCCAACATTCGACAGAGTTGGTACCTTCACAATAACCTTGACCGTCATCGATGATAATGGAGCCCGAGACCCAGTTTTCATCGAAGTGATTGTCGAAGCCAAACCCGATGAAGGCTTGTTCTCAGGATTCTTCGGTGAAGATGGTGGCACCATCGGAATCTCGATATTCCTATTCGTAATTCTAGCACTATTGGTAGTTGTATTGTTGAGGCGTGGAGGAGATTCAGACATCACCGATGTTGATTGGACAATACCGCCAGCATCTGGAGGCTTGATGATGAGCCCGCAGGATTCAATGATGCCCATTGCCAGTGCTCCAGTGCAAGAAGCGATGCCAACCTATGCTCAACCCCAACCTATGCAGGAAACTATTGCACCCGTTATGCAAGCACCCGTGGAAACTGTGTCAAGTGCACCACCACTACCTGCGGGAGGTCTACCACAAGGATGGACTATGGAACAATGGGGACACTATGGAGAACAATGGCTCGCCCAGAACATGGTCGCCTCACAACCTGCCGCTCCTGCACCTCAACAACCGACGCAATCAAACGTAGGGGATGCACTCGGCGGCCTGCTGGATGACTTGGACTTCTAGCGGGAACTCGGTTGAAATGGCAAATCTCTGGCAATTCTTTGGTCTTCCCGACCCTGATGGTCCGGATAAGAACAGCAAGAAGGACAGACCTGTCAAGACTGAAACACGGCCTGAACCATTAATCGATGAACCGATACCAAAGAAAATCAGCAAGGCTCCGGAAAAGCCAGGTAGATGGCGAGGTCCAACCACTCCCGATGGAGAGATGTTTCATGATTTAGGAGACAAGGACCTGAAGAACAGAAGCCCTGAGACAACGGTTCAACGCGGACTTCGTTATATCGTTCCAGACGATAGACACAGACTTCCCTTGGAAGGGATGGAAAGCAGACTCAATCAAGGGGATGTACTAATCGTTGATTTGCGCAATTTGGTCCACATGGATGCACATCAGAACGCCTGTAGAAGACTACTCCGAGAATTGGCAGATTCGATGTCTTTACCAGCATTCTCTCTTGACGAAGAAGAACGTATACTATTGATGCCAGGAATTGGCATAACCATTGACATCAACAATCACTCGTTAGGGTTAGCACCTATGATCTCATGAAGGGTCTCAATGGAAATTGTTGAGATTCCTAGTACCACCTCTTCTCCGCCTTCAACCAGATGGGCATATTCTGACATCGCACCAGCCAAATCATAGCCTCCAGCCTTACCTTTCCATGATTGGCTATGTATCAGGTCATCCAGTGCATGCGCATCCAATTCTTCGATTTCTACCAAAGCCCGTTCTACCCACATCCAAGCCTTCTTTCCATCAGGTACCAACACTTCATTTTCCTCTTGCCCGTTCAAATCGGCCGTGATTTCACTATTAACCATCAAAGAAGTTGCAGTCCATACAGAATGAATCCTTCCGGATAAGTGCGACAACATAGAAAGGGCTGAAATCTCATCATCTGGTTGCCCCAATGGGATATTGATGTCCTCAGGATCTGCGACCAAGGTATCAGAAACCATGACAATTTGACAATCGGAATCATCCGGCCAACGTTCCAAGGCTGCAACCATCTTGCTCATACATATCATATTGACCTGCTCCCAGACCGGTATCCAGGAAACTATTGGCTCATTGAAACCGGTAATGGGTTCGGCCTTGATGTCCAAGTTGGCAAATTGTTCCAAGAGCATGCTTCGTCGCCTCTGAGAGGCTGAAGCTAGCCAAAGGCGAAGGGGCATAGCAGGTCCTGAATGATGAAGCACATCTCGCTTGCGGATGGTTGACCATTGCGGTGTTCCTTACAGGGTCGGTTTTATCATCTGAAGTGGCGTGGACCGAATGGCGATTCGATGGAAACTCGTGGAAGAATACCAACCCATGTTATTGGACTGGATGAGAACATGCAAGGTGGCATCCCAAAGGGCCACATCTGTTTGGTTGCAGGATCCAGCGGTTCGATGAAGTCCAGCCTGACCTTCTCCATGCTTTACAATGACGTGCTGCATGGTGATTCTTCGGGCATCTATGTCACCCTAGAACAAGGCAAGGACAGCCTACGTTCACACATGGCAGGAATGGGAATGAACATTGATGACCCAAGAGTACGTAATCGCATTGCTATCATCGACCTAGCAGACCTCAGAGTGCAATTAGACGAACAAGGGATGACTGGTAGAGTCGATTGGATGGGGCAACTAATCAAACAATTAGCAAACTACCGCCAAAGCATTGGTTTTGAAACCTTGATTTTCGATAGTCTCGGCGCATTCTTCACCTTGACCAAAATGGAAAACCCTCGCGATGAAATCTTCCGTTTGTTTGAAGCAGTCCGTCGACTGCAATTGACTTCTTTCTTCATCTGCGAAATGACTGGAGAAGACCACAAGCAATTCGGAGACCATGGAGTTGAAGACTATCTCTCAGATGGAGTGATTCATCTAGTAATGGACCGTAAAGAAGACCAGATAACTAGGAAACTAGGAGTCGTTAAGATGCGACATACCCAACACATGTTAGGGTACAAAGCATTCACATGGCTCTCTGAAAAACAGAGATTCAAAATTGGTGAATAATCATTCCACTGTAACCGACTTGGCTAAATTCCGAGGCCTGTCAACATTACAATCTCTGTCCATGGCTACGTGGTAGGACAATAGTTGGCATACTATATTGTGCATTATTGGCTGCAATAAAGGATGGGTCTTGGGTACTGTAATGACTACATCTGCATGAGCCGCTGCCTCTTCATCGCCTTCGACTGCAATCATGATTACTCTTGCCCCTCTAGCGGAAACTTCGCGTGCATTCCCGAACAACTTCTGTTGGATGATACCTTCAGAGGAAATGACCACCACTGGCGTGCCATCCTCAATCAATGCCAACGGTCCGTGTTTCAACTCGCCGCCCGCATATCCCTCAGCATGAATGTATGAAATCTCCTTCAGTTTCAGCGCACCCTCAAGAGCGATAGGATAGGATGAATTCCTTCCAAGGAAGAATGCATGATTCTTGTCATGGAATAACCTACGAGCCCGCTTCAAACCCTGTTCTAACTGGGTTGAGGCTAACAATCTCTCCATCGCATTAGGGAAGCGGCGCGCTGCATTACTGATCACTGCTAATTCTTCAGTGTGCACCTTATTGGTTAACCTACCAAGCCTGAGAGCGACCAACAATCCTCCAAGAACTTGACCAGTGAATGCTTTTGTCGAAGCGACTCCAATCTCTGGGCCTGCCCTTATCCCAAGAATCGCATCGCTCTGACGGGCGATTGTGCTGGTCTCAACATTAACTATTGAAAGAGTTGGATAGCCACGTTCCTGTGCAGTCATCAGACCTGCAAGCGTATCAGCGGTCTCACCCGATTGACTGACTCCAAGTACTAGGGCCTTAGGGCCAGCAGGAGTTCCATAACGGAATTCGTGTGCATGGTCAACAATACATGGAATGCCGGATAATTCCTCAATGTAGTGCCGTGCCATCATTCCAGCGTGGAAGGCTGTGCCACAAGCAATGATTCGAACCAAATCAGGTTTGTAAGGGATCTTCACACCTCGCAATGCCTCTCTACTCAACCTTCCTTGTAGACATGCCCTTACAACTGCAGGTTGTTCGTTGATCTCCTTGAGCATGAATGTGGGCCAACCACCTAATTCTGCATCCTCTTCATTCCACTGTAATTTTGTCGACTCCCTCGAGACAGGATTACCCTCTGAATCAAACAATTCCATTCGGTCCTTATGCAACAGTCCCCAATCTCCATCTTCGATAAAGCAGACTTCCTTAGCCATACCCACTAGACAAGATACGTCGCTTGCAAGGAAACCCGCTCCATTATGCGCGAGAATCAATGGGGAGAATGAACGAGCAACTAGAATGACATCACTTCTCCCTTTGACCACAGCTGCCAAACTGAAACTACCATCGAATCGATCTAGTGAACGTCTCCAAACTGCCAACAACTGCTCATCATCAGGAACCACATCACCACATTCTGCATCCAGTTCCTGCGCCAATACGTGTGCAACCAATTCAGTATCTGTCTCCGATTGGAAGCAATCATTGTGAGTCGCTTCAATCAGTATTTGTCTCAATTGTACTTCATTCTCGATAATTCCATTATGAACAACTGCTACTCGAAATTGAGGGTCACAATGTGGATGTGCATTCTCTTCAGTAGGGGGGCCATGAGTAGCCCAACGAGTGTGGGCAATCCCACAGGTTCCGTCTTTCATATCTGAGACTATTTCCTTGAGATTATCTAGAACACCCTCAGACCTCTTGATATCAAGTCCCTCCGGATGCGAAATGCAGACTCCCGCAGAATCATAGCCACGATACTCCATCTTGGTCAATCCCGCCATCAGACGTGAAACCATCCCTTCTTTGTCTCCAGTAATACCAATAATTCCACACATTCAAACTCCTCCTGAACTTATTTCAGCACCGCTCGGGTGTTCTCCTGAAACCTTGCTACGGCGTTCAACTATCACTTGAGAACCAAGTATTGTTCCCGGCGCAGTTACAACTCCATGGCCCAAAGTACAGGCCTCACCAGTCACCAATCCAAGGCGTCGCACGTGAATCTCACCCGAGGTTCCAATTTTCTGTGTTTCCCCTACATCGACATTGAGATGGCTGCGTAACACTGTAGCGGGGCCAATGACAGACCTCTGTAACCAAGAACCAGAATCAACCTGAACATCCTCCATCAAGAAAGAGGATCGAATACGACAAAATGGACCGATTCGAGTTCCCGCAGCAATGGTGGTTGAACCAGTAATTACAGCCATTGGGCCGATTTCACAATTTGGACCGATGTGAACCGGACCCTCAATAATAGTGCCCGGACGGATTATACAACCCTCCGATATGTGCACATTTCCACTCAATACAGCCGAAGGGTGGATCTCTGCTGCTGGACTAATTCTACTGTTCATCCTATCGAGTAATGTGGCATTCATGTCGATGAGGTCCCATGGGTGATCGACATCTACCCATGTATCAGTCCTTATCGCCTTAATCTCCACTTCCTCTTCGAGAATATTTCTGATAGCATCCGGAATACCAGTCAACCCGGTTTTCACCGTACTCTCAAAAGTCTCGCGCCATAGTACTGGGCAACGAAGAGCACCTGTACTGACCACTCTGCCAACGGCCTCGTGCGAAGCCGGCTTCTCCTGAATTTCCTCGATGATGTCTCCATTTAGAGTGACCACGCCGTACTCCAGTGGATTGTCATGTTCGGCAACCAATAGGCTTGCAGATTCAGACTGAATCAATCTCTTTATTGCCGAAGAAGATACGATGTTATCTCCATTGAGAATCAGCACATCTTCGTCTAATGGCATTCCTGAAAGTGCATCCAAGGCCGCACCCAAGGAACCATGTGGAGATGTTTGTTCAACGAATTTCAACTTTAATCCAACCCCCTTGCCACTTCCAAGATTGGTTAGAATCCTTGAGCCCGCATAACCATGTACAATCGTAGCCTCCTTAACACCTGCATCAGCTAACTCACTAAGCATCCATTCGATGATTGGTCTGCCTGCTACGGGTAGCATGACTTTGCTACGACTATCTGTCAAGCCGCCGAGGCGAGAACCTCTTCCTGCAGCCAGAACAATCGCTTTCATACTCATGCCTCAGAGTTCAATTGGTGAATTACAAACTGGACACTTGACTCGTTTCCTTGTCAAGTCCCTTACGGTGAATTCCACATCGCAATCCTCGCATTTAGCCTGCCTATCTAGTAGCGGTAAACCCTCGGCTCCAGGCATAGGTGGTGGAGGTAGGTCCCCAAACTGTGGCATAACTGGTGCACTCATCGCTCCGGGAGGTGGTGGTAAGCCCATGCCATCGATCTTTGGTACTTCTTTGGCAGATAGAGCAGTTTCCACATCCGTGGTTGCTTCTTTGCCCAAAGTTTCTGGCGGTGGGGGCAAAGGAAGACCGTCAAGAACAGGAGGTAGTGGCAAACCCTTCTCGGCATATTCTGCTTCTTTGACCCTCAGCATTCTCCGCTTCAACCGCTCGCTAGCCTCGTCTCCCTCCGCCGCTTTATCGAGGTCCTCCTTCAAGGACTTCTCTTCGGCTACTGGAATATCATCATCCTGTTTATCCAAAGATACCTCAAGTTCAACATCTTCTTCGATATCTCCCTCCTCGATTAACATCTCGACTTCTTCCTTGTCCTCTTCTTTCTTTCCAGACTCAACTCCGGCTGGCAAAGGTCTACGGTCAGCCCTGCGAATCACCATAGAGACCGCTAAGAATAGAATAACCAATGAGGCAGCTATTCCAATAGCAATATTCCTCTTCATCTCATCGTCTCCGGGCAAGGGTGCAAGCAATGATTCCCAGAATCCGGGTTCTTCTACCGGCTCTCTGGTGGGGTTGGTATCTGCGAGAATTATCAGACTGAAGTCTCCGAATCTATCCACCATAACGATTTGAGAACCATCATGGGAAGCACCACCAATAACTAGACTTCCTTCCACCAAATTAGAAGAAAGAGAAGCGGATTGGCCAACTGACAAACTGTTGAACACACCATATGATATCGCATCTCCATAGACATCGACCATATCGTGAACCACCTGCACCTTATCGTCCAAATCGATTAACAGCACATTTGACATACCTACCGCAGTATCCCTGTATGGCTCTTCGATTGACCATGAACCATCATTCACTATGTGGGCAAGTTTGGCATCTAGACCAGAACCTTCCTTCCAAGCAGCGATTAGAATATCCTCTCCGGAAATAGTCTTGACTACTAAGGAAGGCTTGCTAGCCTCATCTCCAACTGCAGTCTGGAATGACCAAGAAGACTCCCCTAGGTTTCCATGAGCATAGAACAATCCCATTCTTTGGATACCTGTGGTATCATCTCTCTTCGCTTGATAGAGGATGTGAATCTTCTCTTCACCAATGCCTACTGCCGGAGGACCTGCGAGGTGACTTGCAGTATCTATCGAGGACACTACATTGCGCGTCAACAACCAAGTATCTGGATTGGAAGGGGTCTTGGTGGACAACAAGAATAGACTGGTAAGATCCTGATATGTTCCTCCTGTTGAAATGTCTCGATGGTAGCCTGCAATCACAACCTGAGTACCATCACTAGTTATCTTCAGACCCCAATATTCACCCTCATTGTGCTTCAATGCAGGCATCAACTTCTGTATCGCTGAAGACTGCCCCTTTTCATCTACTGTTGTAAACAACAACTCAGTCATAGTATAGCCATCCATACTGGTGAACCTACTTGTCCAGACAACATAAGACAAACCATCTCCTGCTACATGAATATCAGAACTACCGGAGTATCCACTATCCAGAGTTACATCTCCCGGCATGTCCAATTTCGTAGTTATAGTCCTAACATGCAATTCACCGTTCCTTTCGGTCAGAAGATGAGCCCCATTAGAGTGTCCTGAATATCCCAATGGTAGCTCATCATTCTCACCATCTAAATCAAGTTCAGTTCCTTCTACAACCTCTACATCATCGATGACCAAAGTGAATTCACGTACATTATCACTCATGTTGAAATCGTCAGTAGTGACCATTAATCGGTATTGCATCAATGGTCCATCATTAGCCATCATAGCAAATTCTTGAATGTGATATCCAATGACATCGCTACTTCCAGGAATTACCATTACTTTGATTGGCTCATTCGTTATTGGATCCCACTTGCCTTCGTCAGTCAAGACCAACAATGACAAATCTACGTTAACTGCATCTCTCTTTCCAAGGTTATCAATCCTACAATTGAGGTCAAATTTCCTGTTGGGGGTTGGGATAGTAGGCTCGGTGAGACAAGCACCTTCCAACATTGTCAAATCAACCGCATCAGGTCTATCCAGTACATTGAAAGAAAATGTGAATTCATTATCTGCGACATCGTATTCACCTTGTTCTCGAGATGGGTCTACCTGTAAACTGAGATTTGTTTGTCCTGCTTTCAGTGGTTTCCAGATGAATGATACTCTCTTGACATCACCAGAATCGAGATAGGCCACATTGATGTCGATTGGTGATGTATCTGGACCAGTATTCAATCGAATCTTGAGGTCCTTGGCTGCAGAATCTCCGTCG